>NZ_JALCVE010000002.1:0-361023 GCF_022690565.1 Staphylococcus sp. acrmy
ATTCAAAATAGTAATTAGTTCAAAAGGGAAGTAGCGCTGTGCTAGAAATTTTAATTGTGAAGAAGATTGATCAAACTTCTTATTCTACTAGTATTTACAACTTCATTCTTTATTAATTCTTTGTTTTATAATAACTTTAAAATTAATTGTTTTCGCTTTTCTTAGTCTTTTTTAGTGTGTTAATTAAAACTAATGTTGTTACTAACGCTATAACATTATGTGAGATATTATTTCCTAAAAATACGTTAAGCCAGATAAGTAAGATGAAATTATGTAAATAGCCTTCATAACATATGAGTATTAGAAGTTAGATATAAAAAGCAATGGAGAGATAATTTAATTATTGCCTCCGTTTTTCCTATAGCGACTATTAAACCTTTATAAAATTATAGTTTTACTTTATTAACTATATCTTCTAATACTCTCCCTCCTATTAGATATTGTTCCTTCAATTATATCATTAATTGAAATACTATAATAATTTTAATCAGAATTTTCAAATAATTATAGGTGAAATAATTTTAATTGCCGGGCTAATAATGAACCTTCACCGTCAAGTTGTTACTCATACTAGGCGAACTAAAAATAACCCGCTTTTTCTTTATCTATACAGAAAGAATGCTTTAATTAGAAGATTTTGTTTTAATTTCACTTGATTCTTTTTTAGCATTTTCTTTTAAATCCTTAATCATTTCATTGATTGAACAACTACCATCAAGTTGATACGTGTACACCTATCTCACCTCACTATGTATTTAATCATATTCATATTATAAATTTGCTTTTGTAATTTTTTTAATGTGATCTTCATTATATACACTAAGATTAGAAAGATATTTAGCACATAACTTTCTAACCCCTACATCATTAATATTATCTCTTTTAGTTATAAATTTAATTTGTTCTCTTATAGTTTGGCGACTGCGTTTCCATACTTGCTTTTATAACGTCATCAGCACGTTTTGGACAATAAAAAATAACCTTCACGTTGCAAGGTTAAAAAAGTGTATAAAAATAGCACCGCTTTCTCTTTATTTGTGTAGAAAGGATGCTATTTATCTTGTGATTTTGACTGTTCTTTTTCTAATTGCTTCGTTTTTTTGTATGTTCTTTCTTCTTCAAGACTTTTTTCAATATCTTTAATTAATTCTTTTATGTTACATTCTCCATCTAACTGATATATAGTCATAAAAATTCACTACCTTCTACTAATTATACCAAAATTATATATTTCCTTTAAAAATTTATCAACTATTTTTTTATCTACTTGATTTCCTACATCTATTAGCAATTCTTTATACAAACTTAATGCTGCTTCTTTTGAATAGTTTTCACCTTTTGTCAGATATTTAGTTTTTCCATAATTTGTAACTATTGTCATACTTTTGATAGAATTCAACCTTATAAATAAAGAAATATCATTCAATGAAAAACCTGATTGTCCTGGATGATTATGTAACATAATGATTGAATTAGGTTTACTGTTAAATAATAATTCTGATCCCTTTTCTCCAGGATTAAATTTAACAGTATCTTGATTTCCATATACTTTTGTAACTTTACCATCTTTTAATAAGTATGCTACTTCATTACTATCATTATTTTCTTTGGCATCTTTAAGTAATTTTTTATGTTGTTCTTGTATAAATTGATTTTCTTCTTTGGTATGTGTTGGAATATCAACATATCTGACTTTATCAATTGCTTGATCAGTAATATATATTTTCTTTCCTAATACTTTAGCTTGTTGTAATTCATCTTTGGTTGTGTCATCTTCTACCTGATATTTACCTTCACGCTCTTTAAAGAACTTGTCTCTCCAGTTACCTAGTTTTGGTATAGTAGTACTTCTACACCAAGGATGCATAGGTGGCGCATTCACACCTGGAACCATATCTTTAACTTTAAATGTTTTTCCGTTGAGTGAGTGACATATTTTAGATGTTTTCTTGTCTATTTTAGTCACATATTTATATTCGCCATCTTCACCTAATTCTTTTAGATAAGTTAACTTCTGCGATTCAGCCTGAATACGTGCTGATTCAGTAACTAACAATCTACTAGCATTATAAGTAGTGGAATTTGTCTACTTTTTAAACTCAGGTACGTACTCATTAGGATGTCTCCCTCTAAGTAACACATTGCTTGTTGTTTTCTCCACTTCTTTTTGAACTACAGCCATATCTTGCCATAATCTAGTTGACCAGTTCACACCTTTGAAGTTACTATTCACAACTGCTTTTACTTCAGTATCATCTATTTTTATATGTTCACCAAGTATGTGTGCTTGTCTTTCAACTTCTCTATCAACCGCATCAACTAACTTATTTTCTAGCTTATCTTGAATATCCAAAGTAGAATCTTTGATTATCAAATCTAACTGCTGCTTTAATAGCTTTTCTCTAGATACTTTCATAGACAAGTTGTACAATTTAAGTGCTTTGTTTGCTGCATCGCTAAAATCTCTGCGTTTTACATATTTTTTAGCTTTGTTTCGAAACGCATATACATCGAAATCATCTGCTTTTTTCATAACTTCTTGAATAGTTAATCCAGTATCTGTTGCGTATTTCGCATAAAAGGCGAGTAGCTCTCTCATGATTTCTGCATACATTAACATAATAATTCGTTCTATTTCTGATGTAGCTTGCGCATCAGTTAATGTTTCCGCTTCTATAACATTTTGAGCTCTCTCTAACCAATAATCTTGACTATCTGTCATAACTATCAGTCATTTCTTTTTTGACAATACTAGGTAATTCAAATGATGAACGGTCATTTTCTTCTCTTAATTTATTTCTTTCATCCTCCATTTTTTTAATTTCATCATTAGGATTATCAATAATAGGTAAGAGTTTCAATCTAGTTTGTTCTGAAACTCCACCATTAAGTGCATTAAATGCTTCAATAGATTCAGATAAAGATTTAGGCAAATTAGGTGTAAAAGTAATTTCAATTTTTGTATAGTCATAGTTATAAACGCCTGTTAGATTGAGATTATTAAATAGAATTTTATAACGTTTCATTAAGCCTTTTTTTAAATAATCTTTCCTTTATTGATCGCACTTGTTCTAAACCAAAAAGTTTATATTTCATTGATTCACCAGATTGTACACCGCTAAAATTTTCATCAGTTAAATCAGGTGTATTTGTATATTTGTGAATGTCTCGTTGCAATCTCGTTTTATATGCTTCTGCACCATTAACATCATATTGTTTATAAATATACTTTACTTCAGCATTGCTATCAGAACCATTTGAATTAACATTCGGTTTAATATGTACCATGTTAGCTTGTCTAAATTTATGAGCGTCGTCTCCATCTATCTCAACATTCCCTACAATTGCTAACATTGCATCATTAATATCTGTCATATAATTAGCAGTATCAGATTGTGCGCTATCGTATAAGTCAATTAAAGAAATTACATTTTCAAAATCGCCTTGCTTAAATTGGTCATTTAAATACTCTATGATAGGAACATCATTATAATAATGATTTATAGAATCAATAGATGAAATCTTTCCACTTTTAGTGGTAATATAAAAGACCCTATCAGTTGTGTATACTTCTATCTTCTGTACTGGTAAGTTGTCATTATCTTTAACTATATAATATCTAATACCTGCAATAATCTTTTTTTCCAACGTGTTATCATACACTACAAATGTGTTTTTAGAATCAAGTACTTTAAATTTATCTATATCGTTTTTGTCTCTATAAACAATTTCATATGCTCTACCATATATTGATAAATTAAGTGCTAAATCACTATTAGTTGCATCTGCATCATTAGTGACATTTAAATTTGCAATAGCTTCATTTGTCTTTTCATCTTTATGAGTAACACTAATAGGGTTTCCAGTTAAATATCCTACAATAAAACGCGTTACATATTTAGCAAAGTTGTGTATTGCTCTATGGTCTGATTTTTCACTTAAATCTGTAACTCTTCGTTTATCGGTTAATATATCTGTATTTCTATTAAGATAATAATCTTCTAACATACTCAATCTAGGTAACTGTTCAGTTTTATGTTTATTTATTAAACCGAGTAATACCTCTTCTTTGAATAGCTGCTCTACATTTGATATTAAAAAGTCATCATTAGCTACTTTAGAGAACTTTATGCTGTTAATATCTTGGTTGTATATTGTCATTAGTTCACTTCCTTAAAACATTTTTCTCATTTGTCTTAAACTTTTAATATCTGATTTATCTCCTTTACTTTTGAATATTAATTTACTCGCTGCATACCTTAATGCGTCTATACAATGATTGTATGAATCAACTGGCTCATTATAATACTCGCCCGTCTTTTTATCTTTTTTCCAAGTATAATTATCTAGCTCTTCTACAGTAATGTACCTATGAAAGTAATTCAAGAACGTTTAGGCCATAAATCCGAAGCTATCACTAGTGAAGTATATAGTCATGTAACTAAGAAAATGAATGATGATGCTAAAGAAAACTTTGAGAAGTATATTAAGAATGTATTTTAAATTTAGTTGCCCAAAAGTTGCCCATTTTAATGAAATCAGTTTAATTTTAATAACTTAGTTGCCCAATTTTATGAAAAAAAGAAGCTAAGGCGATAAGCCTTAACTCCTTGTATCTCTAAGCTTTAACTCACTTGTCTTAAAGATTAATATTGTTTCATATATTGATCGCGTTCCCATTCAGACACTTGGGTACGATAATAATCCCATTCAATTGATTTAGAGTTAATAAATTGATTGTAAATGTGATTACCTAACGCTTTTTTGACTGTAGGGTTTTCACGCATAGCTTTTAATGCAGTGTAAAGTGTAGATGGTAAATCTTGGATACCTACTGCTTCACGTTCTTCACGGTTCATTTCATAAATATTTTGGTTAACTGGTTCTGGTACTTTGTCTTTATTTTTAATTCCGTCTAAACCAGCTTGTAAGATAGTAGCTAAAGCCATGTAAGGGTTAGCTGCTGGGTCAACTGAACGAACTTCAATACGAGTTGATAATCCTCTTGATGAAGGCACACGTACTAACGGTGAACGGTTTTTACCACTCCATGCGATGTAACATGGTGCTTCGTAACCAGGTACTAAACGTTTGTATGAGTTAACAAGTGGGTTACATACTGCAGTAAATCCACGTGCGTTGTTTAAGATACCTGCTGTGAAGTGGAATGCATCTTCTGTTAATTGCATTTCACCATTTGGATCGAAGAATGCATTTTCTTTACCTTTGAATAATGATACGTTAAAGTGCATTCCGCTTCCGTTTACACCAAATAATGGTTTTGGCATAAATGTAGCATGTAAGTTATGTTTACGTGCGATTGTTTTTACAACTAATTTAAATGTTTGGATATTATCACAAGCTGAAATTGCATCTGCATATTTGAAGTCAATTTCGTGTTGACCAGGTGCAACTTCATGGTGACTTGCTTCGATATCGAAGCCCATATCTTCAAGTTCTAATACGATGTCACGACGACAATTTTCACCTAAATCTGTTGGTGCTAAGTCGAAGTAACCGCCGTCATCATTTAATTCTAACGTTGGTTCGCCTTTTTCATCTAATTTGAATAAGAAGAATTCAGGTTCAGGCCCTAAGTTGAAGTCTGTATAGCCCATATCTTCCATTTCTTTTAATACGCGTTTTAAGTTGGCACGTGGGTCACCAGCAAATGGTTCGCCGTCAGTTGTGTAGACGTCACAGATTAAACGTGCTACTTTACCTTGACCAGCAGTCCATGGGAAGATTACCCAAGTATCTAAATCTGGGTGTAAGTACATATCTGATTCTTCAATACGTACGAATCCTTCGATTGAAGAGCCATCAAACATCATTTCGTTATCTAATACTTTTTCTAATTGGCTAACTGGCACTTCAACGTTTTTGATGATACCTAAGATATCAGTGAATTGTAATCTTAAATATCTTACGTTTTCTTCTTTTGCAAATTTACGAATGTCATCTTTACTAAATGTACGTTTAGGCATGTAGAGATCCTCCAAATATTTATTTAATAAACCGTGATAAATCGCCACGATTTATTGGCAAAGCTTCATCAGTTGGTTTTTGCGTTGCTTCTACAATCATTCTTTTTCTAATCTCTTGTTCATCTTCTGTTAAATGCCCTTGGTCACCTGTGATGATTTGTTTAATACCTTTTAAGTTAAATCCTTTTTCAATTAAAGATTTAATTTCTAAAAGTCTTTCCAAATCATTCATTGAAAATAATCGCTTATTTCCTTCAGTACGCTCGGGCTTTATAAGTTCATGTGTTTCGTAATAGCGGATTTGTCTTGCTGTCAGTTCTGTTAATTTACATACAACACTCATAGAGAATACGGCCATATTACGTCTGAGCTTATCGTTAGACACCTATAACCTCACTCCTATTTTTGAACTTGATTATAATTTAGCACAGTTTATTTAAGATTACAAAAATATGTTAGGTTTTCTGACATGTAATTCTGATACTATTTATTAGATTAAATTCTGTTCTTTTAAATTAACTACTGCACGAGTCACTGCAAGTTTTACATGTTCATATGTTAAACCGCCTTGGACATAAGCTTCATAAGGTGGTCGTATTGGACCATCGGCTGATAATTCGATTGAAGACCCTTGTACAAACGTGCCGGCAGCCATAATGACGTCATCTTCATAACCTGGCATATAACTTGGTTCAGGACTAAAATGTGCATTTATTGGAGAAGCGTGTTGAATGCTTTGGCAGAATGCAATCATTTGCTCTTTCGTCTCAAATTGAACGGTTTGAATTAAATCTGTACGTTTCGAATTGTATTTAGGTACTGTTTTCATGTTCATCTTTTCAAGAAATAAACTTGTAAATAATGCACCTTTTAAACTTTGGCTAACTACATGTGGCGCAAGGAAAAATCCCTGATACATTTCTTGTAAAGCATAGAGTGACGCGCCTGCTTCTTTACCAATACCTGGAGCCGTTAATCGATAACCACAACGCTCTATTAAATCTTTCTTACCAGCAATATAGCCTCCGATTTTAGCGAGGCCTCCACCTGGATTTTTAATAAGAGAGCCTGCAATTAAGTCAGCTCCAATTTCAATAGGTTCACGTCGTTCTACAAATTCGCCATAACAATTATCTACGAAAATAATGATATCAGGGTATTGTTGTTTGATTTTAGTAATAGCCTGTTCCATTTCATCAAGGGTAATAGAAGGACGTTGATCATACCCTTTAGAACGTTGTATCGCAACGACTTTTGTTTGACTAGATATCGTTGTTAGAACTTTTCCTATATCGATTTGTCCATTCTTCAAAGCAACTTCATTATAAGTCACACCATGTTCTTTTAAGCTTTCAATACCGTTGCCATTCACACCTATTACTTCAAGTAAAGTATCATAAGGACTGCCAGTAATATAAAGCAATTCATCACCATATTTAAGCATACTTTGAAGCGCTAACGTAATTGCATGCGTACCTGAAATAATCTGAGGTCTCACTATAGCATCTTCAGCTTTAAACGTATGGGCATATATCTCTTCTAAATGGTCCCGTCCAAAGTCATCATAACCATAGCCTGTTGTCCCCGTTAAATCACTTTCAGTCGCCTTTACGTGATGAAAAGCGTCTAACACTTTTTCTTGATTAACATATGCTGTTTCTTCAATTTCTTTAAAATATGGAATTAACGTTTCTTCCACCTGAGCAATGACATTCTTAATTTCTGACATTCTATTTTACTTCCTTTTATTGTTTTTTAAATCCTTTAATCATGTAGCTTTCATTATCTTCATCAAAGTCCATACGCTCAATCAATGTATGTTGTTTTAAGAAATATAATCTATCCGCGTTAGTACTTGGCACCGCTTCTTCATAATATGTTAATGCCTCTTTAATCTGATTAATCATTAAATCTTTCACTTTAGATTTGTCATTATCATCGCGACTTGATACAAAGACTGAAGGTACTTCTGACACTGGTTCATCATCGTTATCGTCACACTGATCTTTTTTATTGAAAATGACTGCCTGAGGTATTTGATCCATATCTAAATCTTTAACTAGGCGATTAACCGTATCATATTGTGAACGGTACTCAGGATGACTAGCATCAACCACATGTAACAATAGGTCCGCACCTTTTGCTTCTTCTAATGTAGATTTAAATGCCGCGATTAATGTTGTAGGTAATTTCTGAATAAATCCAACTGTATCAGAAATAATTAAGTTAAACCCTTCATTAATTTGAATTTGACGTGTCTTCGGATCAAGCGTAGCGAAGAGCAAGTCCTTTTCAAACGTTGTTTCATCAGATAAAACGTTAAACCATGAAGATTTACCTGCATTGGTATAACCGATAAGCGCAATTTGAAAGACTTGATTCTTTTCACGTTGATTGCGATAACGTTCACGATGTTCAACGACCGTTTGCAATTGATGTTTAATTTCATTCATTCGCGTTCTTATATGACGACGATCCATTTCTAGTTTCGTTTCACCAGGACCACGTGTTCCTATACCACCGCCAAGACGTGATAAGCTCTTACCATGTCCTTGTAGGCGCGGTAGTAAATAATCTAATTGTGCAAGTTCGACTTGTAATTTACCTTCTCTACTTTTGGCGCGTAAGGCAAATATTTCTAAGATTAATTGTGTTCTATCAATAATTTTTATGCCCAAGTTATCATTTAATGTTTTTGATTGCGCGGTAGTTAATTCATCATTGGTAACCGCCACGTCGATATCGTGAAACTCTATAAAAGCTTTTATTTCGTCGATTTTACCTTTACCTACGTAATATTTATGATCGATTTGTTCTCTGTTTTGAGTCACTTGTCCTTTGACGTTTAGTTGACAAGTAAGAGATAAAGCTTCTAGTTCTTCCATTGTTGAATCAAAATTAAATTGATTATCATTTTGAGCATGTACACCGATTAAAACAGCAGTTTCTAATCTTTTCTTCGTATCATGTGTAGTTTGCTGAGCCACGTTATACATCTCCTCTTTTTTATGTTTCTCAAACATTTTATCATAGAGCATTTTCAAAGACTAACATAGTAATTTGTGTTAAGTTAAAATTAAATTGAAAGGGTGATAATATGGAAAATATTTATGATTTCGTAGTCCAAAAATCTAATGGTGAAGATTATAAATTAGAAGAATATAAAGGCGATGTTATGTTAATCGTCAACACTGCCAGTGAATGTGGCTTTACACCACAATTTGATGGTTTACAAAAATTATATGATAAATACAAAGATCAAGGATTTGTTGTGTTAGGTTTCCCTTGTAACCAGTTTGGTAATCAAGAACCTGGTTCTGGAGCTGAAGCAAACCAAAATTGTAAAATCAATTATGGTGTTACATTCCCTATTCATGAAAAAATAGATGTAAAAGGCGAAAACCAACATCCATTATTCCGTTATTTAACAGATGCTGCTAAAGGCATGTTAAATGAAAAAATTAAATGGAACTTCACTAAATTCTTAGTAGACCGTGAAGGTAACGTAGTAAGTCGTTTCTCACCTCAGAAAAAACCAGCTCAAATCGAAAAAGATATCGAAAAATTATTATAACTTTTCAATCACATAAAATTAAAAGCTTCATGCTAGAGATGAAAATCTATACAGATTTCTCTCTAGCATGAAGCTTCTTTATTACAAACATTTCCTTCATTTGTCTAAAAGTGCTAAAAAATTGGATGAGTGTATTGTAAGAGATATAAACTTGAAGACCGTTGTCTACGCTCTCAAGAACTTACAATAGTGCACTTTAATTACAACTTATTCTTCACTCGCTACTGTTTCTTCTGCATCCGCAGATTCAGTATCAACAGTAAACGTGCTGATCGCATGTTTGTAAATCAAATGTTGTTTGCCTTGAGATACTAAGCTAATAACGTATTTATCAAAGTCTTCAATAACACCTTTCATTTGAAAACCGTTTAAAAAGAATACTGTGATTTCTACTTTTTCAGCTTTAAAATTCTCAAGTGCTTGGTCTTGGATGTTGTGGTTTGCAATCATGTCTAGAACTCCTTTTATTTATTTGGGTTGTAATCTCATCTAACATCATTTGAAGTGTCATTCTCTCTCTATCAAACCATTGAACATTTAATTTATTCTTGAACCATGTCAATTGTCGCTTAGCATATTGCCTAGAATGTTGTTTTAAAGTTTCAACTGCTTGGTCTAAAGTTAACTCACCCTTTACAACGGGAACAAGCTCTTTATAACCTATCGCTTGCATACTCTGAGTCGATTCAAAACCTTGTTCAATCAGCAACTTCACTTCATCAAATAACCCGTGGCTCAACATAATATCTACACGTTTATTTATTCTTGAATATAATGTTTTGCGCGACATTTCAATCCCTATTAATAATGTATCATAATTTTCTGTAAATTGTTGAACTTTCTTTCGAGAACTTAAAAGTTTTTTTGTTTTTAAGAAATATTCAATAGCTCTAAGCACTCTTTTTCTATTATTTGGATGAATATCATGCGCTGATTCTTTATCAAACGTCGCTAAATAATTATGTAATGCCTCATTATCAAGAGCTTCAAGTTCCGACATTTTCTGTTGTGTAAGTTCTTCAGTTTCTTTTGAAACAGTTTCATCGTCAAAGGGATAATCATAAATTAATGATTGAATATATAATCCAGTACCTCCAGCAATGATAGGAATCTTCCCTCTTGATGTTATATCGTCTATTAATACTTCAGCTCTTTTTTTAAAATCATATGCTGAAAAGTTAGCATCAGGATTTAAAATATCTATCATATAATGAGGTATTCCATCCATTTCACGTTGTGTTACTTTAGCAGTACCAATATCCATTTGTTTATATACTTGCATGGAATCGCCACTTATAATTTCACCATTTATCCGCTTCGCTAATTCGATACTTAATTCTGTTTTTCCTGAAGCGGTGGGCCCTACTATCACCACTAAAAATGGTTTTACTGCTTCATTCAACATTTATCCCTCACCTTGATTGTTTTTTAAAACTTGTTTCTGAATCCAATCGAACATATGATTCCAAATCATTTGTTCATCTTCTTCAAATAAAATTTCATGTCTTCTATGTGCATATAATTGAACAGTAATATGTTTAATACCAGCGTGTTTAAATTTTTTACCTAGGTTTTTAATCCCTTTACCATAATCTCCAAACGGATCATCTTTACCAGATATTAGGAGTATAGGTAATAATGGGTTCATTTTTTTAAGTTGTCTTAAGCTTGCCGTTTTAGTCATATATTTTACAGTCTGGTAGATTAACTGATTTGAAACTAAAAATCCTGAATATTCATCCTTAACATATTTATCTACTTCATCGTGTTTGGAAGAAAGCCAATCACTTGATGTTCCCGGTTGTTTAATTTTCTTGTTGAATGATTTATATACAAGTTGATTAACCCATTTTAATCTACTACGTTTTCCAGCAAATAAAGTGATTAATTTTAGTCCAACCATTGCGGGTATTCCTTTCCATCTATGATATTGCCCCGTGCCAGTTAGAATAAGACCTTGTGCGATATTCGGATACTTTTCAACAAATAAACGAGCAATGATTGACCCCATTGAGTGCCCTAATACAATATAAGGTACATCTTTATTAACGTCGTGTAATGTCTGTGCTATTTCATATGCATCTTGCGCAATCGTATTCATATCATCATAGTGGCCGCGCTCATTTTCATCAATGTCTCTCCCATGGCCTCTATGATTATGTCTAATAACATCATACCCTTGTTGCGTTAAAGATTGAACGAGTGCTTCGTAACGATCCATATGCTCAGCCATTCCGTGAAATATGTGAACGACACCAAATGTAGCTATTTTGGCCTTATCAATTTTAACTTCTATCATCGTGCCGTCTTCAACGGTTATTTTATAAGAATTTTGACTCACGCATATGCCTCCTATCGAAAATTAGTGCTAATACTTCATTTAAAATTTATATTCATCTTAATATACCTGTACTTTTTAATGTTATCAAATTGTAAGTAATTATGTAACATCAATAAACTGTTTTCCGCTATTTATAAATAACTATGTTCTCTAACTTAAAGCATTATGTATACTAAAAAAACTACTAACAATATTAGCATAATTGCTAACTTGTTAGTAGTTTTACTAGGCTTTTCTATAAACTTATCTATATTATTATTTTTTTACTGCTAATTGGTCATTGCCGTGTGTAGCTTCTTGAATAGCTAAGTTAAGTTCTTTTGTGAATTCATTTTTTTGGCTTTGAGTATAGTTTAATAATTTTCCTAACTCATCAATAACTAAATCTTTATATTGTTTAACTTCATTAATATTGAAATATAATTTACCAGTTCTGCGTACTAAGAAGTCAGTAGGTTTATAAACCATTTCATGTTGAACACTGTAAACTAATTGTACATAAAGTTCTAATGGTAATTTCAAGTCTTGGTCTTTAGCAATTTGGGCAATGTTAAATAATAGGTCTACGTTAGAACCATATTTTGAAGCTAAGCGATAAGCTGCATCTTCATCAAGTCCAATTGCTTTACCTTCATCTACTTTACGTGCGACGAAATTATCAAAGTTATCGCTACCGCCAACGTCACCGCCAGAAATTGGTGTTTCTTTCGTTGCACATTCAGCGAATTTTAAACTATATTCTTGTTTTAAACGTTTTGCTAATAAATCGACAATTTCTAACGCCATATGACGGTATCCTGTTAATTTACCACCTGCGATAGTTAGAAGTCCTGATTCACCTTCCCAAATTTCGTCTTTACGAGAAATTTCTGAAGGATCTTTGCCATCTTCTAAAATAAGCGGACGTACGCCAGCCCAAGTTGATTCAATATCTTCATCTTTAACGTTTACGTCTGGGAACATATAATTAATCGCATCGATTAAATAGTCTCTATCTTCTTGTGTAGTTAATGGTTTTGCTTTTTCATTATCATAAAATGTGTCTGTTGTACCGACATATGCTTTACCTTCACGTGGGATAGCGAAAATCATACGGCCGTCTTTTTCAGTATCGAAATAAACAGCTTGTCTTAAAGGGAATTTAGATTGATCGATAACCACGTGTACGCCTTTAGTTAAACGTAACTGTTTGTTATTACGTGTATAGTCTTTTTTACGTACTTCATCTACCCAAGGTCCCGCAGCATTAATGACTTTTTTAGCTTTAATTTGATATGTTTCACCTGTTAAAAGGTCTTGAACTTCGATACCGTTTACCTTAGATTTTGAATCATAGATGAAGTTAGTAGATTTAGTGTGATTGATAACTTCAGCGCCTTTTTCTTCAGCACGTTTCATAACTTCGATAGTTAAGCGTGCGTCATCAGTACGGTATTCTACATAATAACCGCCACCTTTAAGGCCATCTTTTTTAACTAACGGTTCTTTATTTAATGTATCTTTTTTAGATAACATTTTTTTACGTTCATATCGTTTAACACCTGCTAAACGGTCATACATTGTTAGTCCTAAGTTAGTTGTAAACTTACCAAATGTACCGCCTTTATGCATTGGTAATAACATCCATTCTGGAGTCGTTACGTGTGGTCCATTTTCATAAACAATCGCACGTTCTTTACCAGTTTCAGCTACAACTTTAATTTGCGCTTGTTTTAAGTAACGTAAGCCACCGTGCACAAGTTTAGTAGAACGTGAGCTTGTTCCTTGCGCAAAGTCTTGCATTTCAACTAATGCGACTTTCATACCACGTTGTGATGCATCTAATGCGATACCTGCACCTGTAATACCCCCACCAATAATAACTACATCATAATCTTCGTTACTTAAGTTCTTTTTAATTACTTCTCTATTTAAAGTAGATAAAGCCATAAATATACCCCTCCAATAATTTATTATGAAAAAAGAGAGACCTGTCCATACAGAATCATGCTGTATGTAAACAGGTCTCTCAAATCTCGACTAATATATTAACTTGACTATATAGTAACACACTTCTATAAACTAAGCCATTAATAGTGATTAATCTTCTAATTTAAAGACCTGCGTTGCTTCTACCGCTTTCTTCCAACCTTTATATAACTTAGTTCTGTCTTCTTCAGAAATTTGTGGTTTAAATTCAGTTTCTAATCGCCATCTATCAGCGATTTCATCTTTGCTACTCCAGAAACCTACAGCTAATCCAGCTAAGTAAGCAGCCCCTAATGCTGTAGTTTCTTGGATTTCAGGACGTTCTACAGGGATATTAACGATATCTGCTTGGAACTGCATGATAAAGTTATTCTTAACTGCGCCACCATCTACACGTAAATTATTTACATCAATATCAGAATCTTTAGCCATTGCTTCCATAACATCACGTGTTTGGTAACATAATGATTCTAATGTTGCACGAATGAAGTGTTCTTTCTCAGTACCACGGCTTAAACCAAATACAGCACCTCTTGCTTCTGAATCCCAATAAGGTGTTCCTAATCCGACAAACGCTGGCACTACGTATACATTATCCGTAGAGTCTACACGCGTTGCATAGTTCTCTGATTGAGGTGCTGAATTAATAATTCTTAATCCGTCACGTAACCATTGAATTGCTGAACCAGATACAAAGATAGATCCTTCAAGTGCGTAATTTACCTTGCCATCTAAGCCATAGGCAATGGTAGTCAATAAGCCACTGTCAGATTTAACTGGCTCTTCACCAGTATTCATTAACATAAATCCACCAGTACCATACGTATTCTTGACATCTCCACGTTCAAAACAAGCTTGTCCAAATAACGCAGCTTGTTGGTCACCTGCAATACCAGCAATTGGTATTTCTTGGCCGAAGAAATGATAGTCTTTCGTATGAGCGTAAATTTCACTTGAAGCTTTAACTTCAGGTAATAGATTTTTTGGAACGTCTAATATTTCTAATAATTCATCGTCCCATTTTAAATCGTAGATATTATACATTAGTGTACGACTAGCATTGGAATAATCAGTAATGTGAGCTTGTTTACCAGATAATTTCCATACCAACCATGTATCAATCGTACCAAATAATAGGTCTCCATTTTCTGCTTTCTCTCTAGCGCCGTCAACGTTATCTAATATCCACTTCACTTTAGTTCCAGCGAAATAAGGATCTAATAGTAAACCTGTTTTGTTTCTAAAAGTCTCTTCATAACCTTGTTCTTTCAATTCTTGACAGATAGATTGTGTCTGACGAGATTGCCATACAATTGCATGGTAAATAGGTCGTCCAGTGTTTTTATCCCAAACAACGGTTGTTTCACGTTGGTTTGTAATCCCAATACCTTCAATTTGATCAGCATTAACTTCATTATCATTAAGTACTTCTGCCATTACTGCTAATACTGACGTCCAAATTTCGTTAGCATCGTGTTCTACCCAACCTGATTTTGGAAAGTATTGTTTAAATTCTCTTTGGGCAACACTTTTAATTTCTCCGTCTTTATCAAATAAGATTGCTCTTGAACTTGTCGTACCTTGGTCAATCGACATGATGTATTTTTCCATAAATATTTCTCCCTTTCAGAATGTAGTTCCAACGTCTATAGGAATAGTAGTATGGAAGTGTACTACTGTTATAGCACTTTTCCAAAAAAATTAATCATAAAACTACTATAAATCACTAAAAATTAATAAATAGTTTCAATATCCTTAGATTTATTTGATTTATTTAATGCTAGTCCTAATAATAACGTAGCGATCACAACTACGATACCAACTGCACAAATTAAATCAAATTGTCCTTTATAAAATACTTTAAAAATCACTGCGCCTAGCATACCACCAGCGATAGGGCCTAATACTGGCACGATGGCATAACCCCAATTTGAACTTCCTTTGCCAGCGATTGGTAAGATAGCATGAGCGATTCTTGGTCCTAAATCTCGAGCTGGGTTAATGGCATAGCCTGTAGGACCGCCTAGACTTAAACCGATAGCTATAATTAAACTACCAACGATGAGTGGATTTAATCCGTCGGCAATTTTATTAACGCCAATGAATAAAATACCTAATGTTAAAATTGTTGTACCAATAATTTCACTTAAAAAGTTAGCAAAATAATTCTTAATTGCAGGTGCTGTAGAGAATACGCCTAATTTAGCACCCTGATCGTCAGTAGCTTTCCAATGTGCTAAATACATTAACCATACAAGCATACCGCCTACAATACCACCTAGCATTTGACAAATTATGTATCCTGGAACTTGAGCCCAACTAAATCCGCCATCCATCGCAAGTGCAATCGTCACTGCTGGGTTTAAATGTGCACCTGAGAATTTTCCAACTGCGTAAACTCCCATAGTTACTGCTAATCCCCAACCAGCTGCAATGACTATCCAATCCGAATCATGACCCGCACTACGTTTTAAATTTACATTAGCACATACGCCACCACCGAATAGTATTAAAATAGCAGTACCTAAGAATTCCGCTATATAAACATTCATGAATAAACCTCCTATAAGACAAAAAAATTCCTACAAAAGCGCTAATAAGGCATTGCAGAAATCTCGTCATCTCTTAATCAAATATTAACTTGTTTAAATAATACATAAATTGTGTAAGCGTTGTCAATAGTTTTATGTCTAAAAGCTGTCACAATTAACATGCGTAACAACGTAAATTGCAATCTATTTTAATTTAGAATTTAAAAATCGAGACTTATACTTTATTTCATTTTAAGAAATAGTATAAATCTCGATTTGATGTGATGTTACGTTTTACCAAAGGGCTCGGTTACTAGTAGTTACATAACTTGCCCCACTGTTAATGGCTTCATCAATTTCTTTTTCCTCGTCAATTAATCCACCTGCTATGATTTTAGAAGATGTTTCTTGATCTACAATTTTAACGATTTTATGCGCAATCCCCGGAAGCACTTCTACATAATCCGGCTCTACCTTTTTAATAAGATGAATACTTCTGTTTAATGCTTGACTATCTATAATAAAAACGCGGAAAATAGTTAATTTATTTAATGATTTAGCCTTTTGTATTACTTTAGTTTTTGTAGAAACAATACCTTTTGGATGATAAGTTTGAATAATGTATTCACATGCATACTCATCGTGTGCCATACCTTTAATAAGGTCGATATGAATAAAAGCTTCAATATTATGTTGCTTAAGTAGATCCATAATACTTTTTAAATGTCCCACATGCATATCTAATAACACACAAATTTTATAATCTGTTTTGGTAAGTTTCTCTAAATCTTTCATGTTGCGAATTGCTGGTAATACATGGTTTTTCATCTATTAAATTCCTCTCTACATTACTCGTTTAAATAATTTTTCCAGTTCATAATTTGAAAAATTAATAATTATTGGTCTACCGTGAGGACATGTAAATGGATCTTCCGCTTCACGTAACTGATCAATCAAATCGGCCATTTCATTATTCTTTAGATAGTGATTGGCTTTAATTGATTTTTTACAACTCATCATGATTGCAGCGTCTTCTCTCATTTTCTTAACATCCACTTTTTTATGATTTAAGACGAGTTCAACCATATCTTGTATAATTTCTTGAGCTTCTGCTTTAGGGAACCATACTGGATAACTACTTACAATATAATCATGGCCACCAAAGTGTTCTAAATGCACGCCCACCTTGTCTAACTCTTCTTGATATTGGTCTATAATCATCTGTTCATCTTTTGAAAAGTGGAATGTCAAAGGAATAAGTAAGTCCTGAACTTCATTTGTTACTTCACCAATTTTTTCTCTAAAATACTCATACTTAATACGCTCTTGCGCAGCATGCTGGTCAATCATAAACATACCATTTTCATTTTGCGCGATAATATACGTTCCATGCACTTGGCCAACTACTTCCATATATGGAACTCTGCGTGTAGGTGTAGAACTGACTTTCCCTTTTATATCGTCCTGCTGAATATTATTTGTAGCTTCATTTAAGTCATCTTTAGAAGTCTCTGTATCGTTCGTCTCTGTATTTGCGTCTTCAATTTCAGCTCTATCGATACTATTTAAAATTTCTTTTTGAATTTGGAAGTAATCGATGTCTTCATTACGTTTATTATTATGAAGGGCTGATTCATCATTATTTTTATCGATTGCTAAATCATTATTGTCAGATTGATAGTCGTTATATGTGTCTTCATTTAGCTTTTCCGTAAAGCTATCCTCAGTTGGTTGATAACCTGGTTGAGTATCATTTGTCGCTTGATTACGCATTCTCTGTTTTTTCTCAAAGTCTAATTTTTGTTGTTCAAAAGTATGTAATACTTTATTCTTCTTAGGTGTTTTATCTAAATCATTTTGCGGAATTAAGATTCTATCTTTAAAAGCTTCACGTATTTTTTTAACAATTAAATCATACAATTGTTCTTCTTTAGATAATCTTACTTCAAGCTTAGTAGGATGCACGTTAACGTCTACAAGTATTGGGTCCATTTCAATATTAATGTAACAAATAGGATACCTACCGATAGTTAAGAGTGTATGATAGCCTTCAATAATAGCTTTATTTAAAACGAAATTTTTAATATAACGTCCATTAATAAAAATAGAAATATAATGTTTATTACTACGTGAATGTTCTGGTTTAGCGACATATCCATCTAAGTGATAATCACTTGTATCTCTTTCGATGTGTACTAGATCTTTAGCTACCTTAATACCATAAATCTCAGCCATCACTTCATTTGTTTTACCTGAACCATTTGTTTTAAGTAACGTTTTATTATCAGAAACTAATGAAATTCGTATGTCAGGATGACTCATTGCCATACGATTCACAATGTCTGTAATTTTACCTAATTCGGTATACAAACTCTTAATATATTTCAAACGCGCAGGAGTATTATAAAATAATGATTTTACTGTAATATCTGTTCCTTTTTTAGCTTTTGCTGGCTTTTCGCTAATTATTTCACCATTTTCAGCATATATTTCATGTCCATTTTCACTATCTGTGCACGTTTTTAAAGTTACTTTTGCGACTGATGAAATACTAGCTAAAGCTTCACCTCGAAATCCTAATGTTCTAATATGGAAAAGATCATCGTCGGCGTCTAATTTACTTGTGGCATGTCTATGAAAAACAAGTTTCAAATCATCTTGTTCAATTCCAATTCCATTATCTACCACTCGGATTGAAGCTATACCGGATTGTTCAACCTCAATATTAATTTCAGTTGATTGGGCATCAATTGCATTTTCAAGAAGTTCTTTGACAACAGAACTTGGACGCTCTACGACTTCACCGGCTGCAATTTTATTTGCTAGGGAGGTTTGTAACTCTTTTATTTTCCCCATGAATCAACACCTCTATCTCAATTGATTTTGTAATTCACTTAATTTTAATAACGCTTCAATAGGGGTCATATTAGATATGTTTAAGTTTTTAATTTGTTCTTCTAGAGCACTCATTTTTTCTTCAGATTCAAATAAATCAAAGCTTGTTTGTTCGAATGCATTTTGTGTTTTATCACTGGTCTCTTCATTCGCTTGAATATCTGTACTTGGTAACTCTTCCACGTTAGAGTTCACATCACTATGTTGTGATGCTTGAATAGTACTATTTAAACTAGGTTTATTTATATTATTGAAATCCTCATTGTGAGTAGTTGTTTGTTCAAATGCATTTAGTATCACTTGAGCTCTGTTTATCACTTCTTCAGGTAAATCAGCTAATTTAGCCACTTGTATACCATAGCTATCGTCAACTGCGCCGTCTTTAACTTTGTGTAAGAAGATTAATTCTCCTTGATATTCGTCCGCCGCTACGTGAACGTTCTTCAAGCTTGAAAGTTCTTGGTCTAATGTTGTTAATTCATGATAGTGTGTTGAGAATAATGTTTTAGCATGTGAGGTTTGTGCAACATATTCAATCATAGCTTGTGCTAATGCTAAGCCATCATATGTTGATGTCCCTCTACCGATTTCATCAAAGATAATTAAGCTGTCCTCAGTCGCGTAGGTTAACGCTTTTTGCGCTTCTAACATCTCTACCATAAATGTACTTTTACCTGAAACTAAATCATCAGCTGCTCCTATTCTTGTGAAAATTTGATCAAAAATAGGTAATATTGCTGAATCACAAGGAACGTAAGCGCCCATTTGAGCCATAATACTAATAATAGCTATTTGGCGCATATACGTTGATTTACCAGACATATTCGGCCCAGTAATTAAATAAATAAAGTTATCCTTATCTAACGTACAATCATTTGGAACATAATCATTATAATCCATTACCCGTTCCACTACTGGATGACGAGAATTCTCAAGTTCTAACTTTTTATCATCACTAAATTGTGGCTTAACGTAATTATATTTTTGTGCAATTTCTGCAAAGCTCTGTAAACAATCTAATTCAGATATAATTTTTGCTTGTTTCTGTAGACGTTCAGTATATGTTTTAATATGTTCCCTTAGTCTAACAAACAATTGGTATTCAAGCTCAATCGCTTTATCTTCTGCACCTAAAATAATATCTTCTTTTTCTTTAAGTTCATCTGTAATAAATCTTTCAGCATTTGATAACGTTTGTTTACGATGATAACCGAAATTAGTAGGTTCAAACCCCTGAAGATTTGCGCGAGTAATTTCAATAAAATATCCAAATACTTTATTAAAACTTATTTTTAGAGACTTAATACCTGTACGTTCTCGTTCTTTAGCTTGTAATTGCGCTAACCAGTCTTTTCCATTTTTAGATGCTTCTAAGTATTCATCTAATTGTTTACTAAATCCTTGTTTGAATATGCCGCCATCTTTTACCGAAATTGGAGGTTCTTCTACTAAACTGTCTTCTAACACTTGTAATAAATCTTCTAGTGGTTCTAACGCATCAAATTGCTGAGTAGTTTTTTCGCCCATCTCATTCAGTAACGATTTAATATTAGGAATTTCAGAAATGGAATGTTTTAGTTGAATTAGATCCCTTGCATTCACGTTACCATAACTTACACGTCCGACTAATCTTTCAATATCATACACTTGATTTAAATAGCCTCGTAACGTATCTCGTTCAATAAAGTTGTTAATAAATAACTCTACCATATCTAAGCGTTTTTCAATTTTATCCTTATGAATTAATGGTCTATCAATCCATTGTTTTAATCGGCGCGCGCCCATTGGTGTCTTAGTTTCATCCATTAACCACAATAATGTGCCTTTTTTAGATTTAAGCCTAATGCTTTCGGTTAATTCTAAGTTTCTTTTGGCATAATAATCCATTTTCATAAAATCAATAGCCGCATAGGTGATTACATCTTCGATATGTGATAAATCTCTTTTTTGTGTGTGATAAATATAATCTAATAATAATTGAGTAGACAGATATGTTTCTCCATTATCTAGTCCATTAACTTCATAATTTGCATCAGAAATCTCGTCTCTTATTGTAATAGTTTCCGTAGTTAAATTAATTTGTTTTTTTAGCTCTTCGTCTATTTCTTCATTAACAACAATTTCATTAGGATTTATAGTAATAATTTCATTAATCAGTGTGCTTTCATCTTCAAAATGAGTTGTTTTGAGCTCGCCCGTTGATATATCACAATAGCTTAAAGCGTAACTATTTTCATTTTTAATGAAACTAAGTATGAAGTTGTTTTGATTTTCATCCATTCCACCTTGTTCCATAACCGTACCAGGTGTAACCACTCGCACAACTTCTCTTTTAACCATACCTTTAGTCTGCTTTGGATCTTCCATTTGTTCACATATAGCTACTTTATAGCCATTATTAATAAGTGTTTCAATATAGCTATTCGCCGAATGATATGGAACGCCACACATTGGGATTGGATTTTCTTTTTTGGCATCTCTTTTAGTTAACGTAATCTCTAAAACTCTTGAAGCTTCTTTGGCATCTTCATTAAACATTTCATAAAAATCGCCTAATCTAAAAAATAAGAGACAATCTTTATATTGCGCTTTGATTTTTAAATATTGTTGCATCATCGGTGTCGGAGTAGACATATTTTCACAACCTTACTAAAGTATTACTTTTTATTTATGTACTTTTAACTCATATATTTTAACATAACAAACGCGTTATCGCTCGTTAGTCATATTACTAAGAATTTAAAATGAAAGTACGTTATAACTTTCTTTTCTCATTAAATAAAACAAAAGGGATTACCATTTTAAGTTGTAGATAAAAGAATCTCTATTCTTATTATTACTATCCCAAAATGATAATCCCTTAGAATCTTCTATTTAATTAGTCTATATATCTATTATTTCATAAATCTATCTAGTAACCCACGTCTCTTTAACATGATTAATAAGATGTAACTTATTACAGCTCCTACAAAACTTGAAATTATAAATGCGAGCATTAACGGTTTAACAACAAAGTTTTGCATGCCTAATACCCATGATAAAGGGATGCACATTAAACTACCTATAATGCCTGTACCTATAACTTCGCCAACTGCAGCCATAAAAATATGTTTACGGTACATGTAAACACCGCTCGCTAATAGAACACCAATCATACTACCAGGAAAAGCGAAAAAACTTCCTGTTCCAAAAGTTATTCTAATTATTGATGAAATTAAAGCTTGCGCTAATCCATACCAAGGTCCTACAAAAACAGCACATAATACATTTACAAAGTGTTGAACTGGCGCTGCTTTAATTGGCCCTAAAGGTATAACAATAAAGCTACTAAAGATAACATTAAAAGCTATTAGTAAAGCAGTAAGTGTTAGTTTTCTAGTATTCATGGTGTTATTCCTTTCTTAATGATCCTCATCATGTTCTTGTTTATTATAATCATTTAATCTATTTTCCATAGTACTTATCATCATTTGTAATAAATCATTCGCTTCATATTGAGCAGAACGAAATTCCTCTACAATAGGTAAATTATTAATTTCATTCTCAAGTGTATGAATTTCGCCTTCAGATTGTTCATATGCATGTTTCTTACCATAATTTTGAAGATTCACAGATTGCTTTTGTTGTTTCTTTAAAAGCTTCATTTTCTCTTCAATAGTTTGGTTATCATGAATCTGTTTTTCAATATTTTGATAGGATTTAATACTTTCGAGCCCTTTAATTTTATGGGAAAGTTGGTCAGCCTGTTTTAATATTTCGTCTTTAGTATACATTCTAATTTGTCACCAATGCATCATCATGAAATCGAACAAAAGTTCCGTTCAATGAATATTGTTTGGCTTCATCAATTTTCACATCTACTAATTTGCCTATTGCTTCACGTGGGCCATTAAAATTAACTAATTTATTTTTTTCAGTATAGCCTGCTAAAACTGAAGCGTCTTTTTTACTTCCACCTTCACATAAGACTGTCACTGTTTTACCATTATACTGTTGCATTGCTTCTTCAGAATATTGCCCAACTTTTTTGTTTAAGCGTTGTAAACGTTCTTTCTTAACATCCTCTGGCACATTGTCTTTCATTTTCGCTGCTGGTGTGCCGTCTCTTTGAGAATATAAATAAGTATAGGCATGTTCGAATTGTACTTCATCATATAATGAAAGTGTTTCTTCAAACTGTTCCTCAGTTTCATTTGGATAACCGACTATAATATCAGTAGTCAATGCTACATTTGGAATTGCTTGTTTAATTCTAGCTACTAATTCTAAGTAACTTTCTCTAGTATATTTACGTCCCATAATTTTTAATACTGCATTATTACCTGATTGAACTGGTAAATGTATATGAGGTACTATATTGCCACCTTTTGCGATAACTTCAATCATACGATCAGTAAAGTCCCAAGGATGACTTGTTGTAAATCGAACACGTGGAATATCAATATGAGAAATATCTTCAAGTAAATCTCCTAATCCATATTCCAAGTCTTTAATATCTTTACCATAGGAATTGACATTTTGGCCTAATAAAGTAATTTCCTTATAGCCATCGCGTGCCAAACCTCTAACTTCTTCAATGATATCTTCGGGTCTACGACTACGTTCTTTACCTCTAGTAAACGGTACAATACAATAAGTACAAAACTTATCGCAACCGTACATGATATTTACCCAAGCCTTAGTACTACCTTCACGGACTTTAGGTAAGTTTTCAATTACATCACCTTCTTTAGACCAAACTTCGACTACCATTGCTTTTGATAGATATGCTTCTTCAAGTATTTCAGGTAACTTATGAATATTATGTGTACCAAAAATCATATCGACATTTTGATATGATTTAAGAATTTTATTAACAACAGATTCTTCTTGAGACATACAACCACATACACCAATTAAGGCTTCTGGTCTATTTTTCTTAAGATGTTTTAAGTTACCAATTTCACTAAATACTTTATTTTCCGCATTTTCACGGATAGCACAAGTGTTAATAAGAATAACATCCGCTTCGTTGATATCATCAGTCGCAGTATATTCTAATGCCTGTAGAATTCCTGCCATTACTTCAGTATCATGCGCATTCATTTGGCAACCATATGTTTTAATTAAGAATGTACGTCCTTTGCCCATTCCTTTAAATTTATCATCTATATGAAAATCTCTATTATAATTGATAGCTTGTTTACCACGTTTACGTGCCTCTTTAAGACTAGGCGGTTGATAAACACTTTCAAAATATTTACTATAATCTTTCTCTACGTTCTTATCACGTTCATTTAAAATATTTATCGTACCAGCTTTTCTTTGCTCTTCATTCACTTTTAAAAATCCTTTCTATATGCCCTAATACCATTATTACATTATATTAAAATTAGTCTTAAAGTGCAAAAAGAGTTTAAAGCAAATTGATTAAATACAAATAATTAAAAAAGCCTCAAACATTTTACAATTAATGTTCTAGGCTAATCAATGTAGTTGTGTTCTGTCTTATTAAATTAAGCTTCGTCGTATTTACCTGTTAAAGTTTCAATTGTAATACCTTCTGGCACATGATAAAACTTAACTTGGCTAATTATACTTGGGCATTCTAATTCAACCATGCGTTCGTTCAATTTTTGAATTAAAATTAAGCATTCACTCATTTCGCCTTGTACCGTTGTTTCAAGTGGTCCTACTCTAAAATGCAAACCAGATTCATCAATAATCTTAATAGCTTCATCGACATATGGTATAACATTCTCATTATTTGACGTTCTTGGAACGATTTGAATACTCATTAATGTATCTTGCATTGATAATCACCTCATTAAATATTCTTTATTACTATTCTACCATTCTTATACATAAAAATCTGAGTTAAGTTGTTTTATCAATGGCCTCTTTTACAGCGTCCGCTAACTTATACATCATGTCATCCCAATTCGATTGATCACGTCTACTTTTATAATTAAATTGATTGTTTTTAAATAATGAGCGTCTTAATGCGGAGGTTAATTCAAGTTGTACTCCCGCGTTTTTAGCCGTTTTATTGACGATATTTTGATCGTTGAGACCTGCCATTTTTTTCGATGCTTCTTGTACATTTATACCTATTTCTTTTAATTCATGTATGATAGCACTTTTTAAGTGTAAATTTTTGCCCCCAATATAAACGACACTTTCTTCACCTAAACATCCGTGTATCGCTATAGCATTATCACTTGCACTTATCATATTTAGAGCAATTTCATTATCATATTTAGTAGAAGTCACATGTAACTCATTATTTCCTTTAGTTCGTATTCCATTGAATGAAAAATAATTATAGTTACCTTTCTCAGCTATAATATACGCCAATTCTGTAGATGCTGGTTCTATGCCTCCACCGTGTATAGCTAATACTGTTATTTCACTTTCTCTATCTTGTGCAATAATCTCCCAATCTTTATTTTTAGTAGTTTTACTTTCTAATTCTTGCATAGATTTATATTTATCCATATCCGCCCTCACTTCAACATGTATTTTATTATGTAAAAGAAGCGGGACAGCTACTTTATAAAATTTCAAAGTTCTCGCTATCCCGCTTCCAATCTCACGTGTCATTATTGATTTTTATACAAATTGTGCAGTTAAATTGTCGAAGTCTTGTTCTGAGATATGAATATCTCTTTTAGCTAATGCACCTTCGTCTAATTCTTCGATTTGAGATTCATATGAAGGTGTTTCAGTATCTTGATAGACGATACCTTTCACTAAAGATTCATAATCTAACACAGTTTTCATAGCTAATTGTTTATCAGTAGAATCATAACCTTCAATATCATCTAAACTTACTAAATGTTCTTTAAACCAATCATACGTATTTACTTTATTATATGTTACGCAGGGTGAGAATACATTTACAAATGAGAAACCGTCATGGTTAATAGCATCTTCAATTAGTTTTGTTAGTCCTTTGATATCACTAGAAAAACCTTGTGCAACAAATGTCGCACCTGATGATAATGCAAGTTCTAAAGGAGCCACGTTTTTCTCAATATTACCTTTTGGCGTTGATTTAGTTACAAATCCAACCGCAGAAGATGGAGAAGTTTGTCCTTTTGTTAAACCGTAAATTTGATTATCCATAACGATATAAGTCATGTTCATGTTACGACGTAATGCATGGACAGTATGACCCATGCCGATAGCGTATCCATCTCCGTCACCGCCAGATGCAATCACTGTTAAATCTTTGTTGGCCATTTTCACACCTTGAGCTAATGGTAATGCACGACCGTGAATACCATGAACACCGTATGAATTAATATAGCCAGATAGTCTTCCTGAACAACCTATACCTGTAATGATTGCAACTTCTTCTGGTTCTAATCCAACATTCGCTGCTGCTTTTTGAATCGCTGCTTGAACAGAGAAATCTCCACAACCAGGACACCAGTTTGGCTTCACATTATTACGAAAGTCTTTAAATGTAGCCAATTAAACCAACTCCTTAATTTCTTTTACTACTTCTAACCCTTTTTCTTCTATTTCATGTGGTAAGAAAGGCGTACCATCATATTTAGTTTGATTAATTAATTTGTCTTGTATATTAGTATTCATTTTAAGAATATTTGATAATTGTCCTTGGTAGTTATGTTCTACTACTACTACTTTTGAAGCTTTATTTACTGCTTCTTGAATAATATCTTTTGGTAATGGGTGTAATTGACGAATTTGCATAGTGTTCACTTTTACACCTTGTGCATCTAATCTTGCAGTACCTTCTTGAATGGCACCTTTACTTGAGATAAATCCGATAAACAAGATATCCGCTTCTTCATGTTGCTCGTTAAGTTCGACAGGCTTTTCAATTAATAGGTTAGCTGTTTTACGCATACGTTTTTCCATTTGTTGACGTCTGTTTTCTGCAGCTTCACTTGTTTTACCTTCTTCATTATGTTCTACACCAGTCACATGATGAATACCGCCTTTAACACCTGGAATTGGTCTAGGTGATACACCATTTCCAGTTAAAGCGTAACGTCTAAAGTATTGTTTATCGTCTTCTTCTCGTTCGATGTCAGATTGTAGTAATTCGCCACGACTGATATTGATTTTACTATAATCTAAACGTTTCACTGTTTGTTTACCTAATGAAAGTTGTAAATCGCTTAATACAATGACTGGACATTGATACTCTTCAGCTAAATTAAAAGCCTCCATAGTTAGATAAAATGCATCTTCTGCATCAGTAGGCGCTACCACAATTTTAGGAATATCGCCATGTGTACCATAAATCATTTGCATTAAGTCAGACTGTTCTTGTTTAGTAGGTAATCCTGTAGATGGACCACCACGTTGCGTATTAATAATTACTAGAGGTGTTTCTGTCATACCAGAAAGTCCGATAGCTTCCATCATTAGTGATAAACCTGGACCTGCACTAGCTGTAAATGCTCTGACGCCTGCATAGTTCGCACCAATTGCCATATTAGCTGCCGCAATTTCATCTTCAGTTTGAACTACTGTACCACCGACTTTAGGAACATTAGCGATCATATACTCCATAATTTCTGAAGCTGGAGTAATTGGGTATGCTGCCATAAATCTTGAACCAGCTGAGATAGCACCTAATCCAATAGCATCGTTACCAATCATGTATAAATGCGGCTCTTCATTATTTGCTTCTAGTTCAAAATCACCTTCTACAGTGTTCAATTGTTCTTTCATTAGTTGGTAACCTTGGTTTAATGCTTCTATATTCATTTCAACAACTTTTTCGCCTTTTTTGGAGAACATATTAGTGATGAGTTCTTCAAATGTAGTTGTATTTAAATCCATAATTGCACATGTAGCTCCGACTGCTACCATGTTTTTCATTAATGCTGTACCTAACTCTTTTGCAGTGCTAGTAAACGGTAATTCTATTAACTGAGCTCGACAATCTTCTGGTTTATTAGGTTTTGCTTTAGCATCGGCAATAATAATACTGTCTTCACGCATCTCATGATGATTGAGTTCTATTGTTTCTTGGTCAAATGCGACTAAAATATCTAAATCATCACTAATTGCATGAACTGGTGAAGTAGATACTCTAATTTTATTGTTCGTATGTCCGCCTTTTATACGGCTAGAAAAGTGTCTATAGCCGTATAAATAATATCCTTTACGGTTCATTGCTGTCGCAAAAATTTCACCCATTGACTCGATACCTTCACCTTGTTGGCCGCCCACTTTCCACGATATTTGTGATTTCATACCATATGCCTCCTATGGAAATAATTCATATTAAATAATAACAAAAATAACCACCGTCTTACTATGTCAACAGTGGCATTTAATTAAATTCATACTAATGGACTATGATGTACATAGCCTTTTCAATATATTTATATTAAAAGTTATTTATTAAATGGATGATCATCATTAATTAAAATTCTTTCGATATGCTTTGTCTTTCCTTCTTTGTCTAAATCAATAATAACACCTGATAGCACACTTCTACCATCATTTGGTATTACATGACGTTGAGGCAAGCTTGTAATAAACCTTTCAATAACCTCATCACGATTAATACCTAGTATCCCATCATAGTATCCTGTCATACCAACATCAGTTATATACCCAGTACCATTTGGCAAGACGCGTTCATCTGACGTTTGGATATGGGTATGTGTTCCTACCATGACACTAGCTCTTCCATCTAAATACCAACCCATAGCATTTTTTTCTGATGTCGTTTCCGCATGAAAGTCTACAAAGATATAATCCGTTTCTTTTTGAGCTTCTTCAATCAATTGGTCAGCTTTTTTAAATGGATCATCAATATCTTGCATAAATGAACGACCTTGTAAATTGATAATAGCTAATTTGATATCATTAATTTGAATAAAGCGCATGCCTACCCCAGGCGCTTCACTTGGAAAATTAGCAGGACGCACCATTCTTTTAGCATCATCGATAAATTCATAGATTTCACGTTGGCCATAAGTATGATTACCCATCGTCATAAAGTCGACGCCATCTCTTAATAATTGTTTATAAATCTTTTCAGTTAATCCTTTACCATGAGCTGCATTTTCAGCATTTACTATGCTTACTGTTGGCTTATAGGCCTGTTTTATTTTAGGTAAATATTCAGCAATGGCTTCCCTGCCAATCTTGCCCACAATATCACCGATAAATAGTATTCTCATTTAATGTTCATCCTCTCATAAAATCAGTTTAATTCATAAGTCACTAGAATAAAAGAGATGATTTATACTCTTTTGAAAATTCTATTTCACTTTACTTTAGCATGTTTACAACATATGTTAAGATAAACCTATCAAATTAATAGGAGTTGTAAAAATCTAATGTCAATTAATATTGAACCAGAAAAATTTGCAGAATTAGTAGTAAAATCTAATCCTTCTAAGTCAGAAGACGCAGAAGATATTGCTAAAGAAAGCTTAGAATTATATATCAATGCTTATCGTTTAGCAGAAAGATATTCAAATATTGCTACAAGTTGTTATGATACGGCAGAAATTATTTCTGAATTAAGAAAAACTGATTTACAACTCAAATAATTTAACAACGTTTAAAGAGGTTGGAACTATTAATGTTCTAGTCTCTTTTTTTATTTCATTTTCACTTCAATATAGTCATTTATTCAATTAAATAGTACTTAGTGGTTTTCACAATTATAAGCTACTAACAAATTAAAGAGCCTGGACAATTAGTTAAATGTCCAGGCTTAAAATTATTTCGCATACTCTACTGCTCTTGTCTCTCTAACAACTGTCACTTTAATGTGACCAGGATATTGTAATTCTTCTTCGATTTGGTTCTTAATGTCTCTCGCCATTCTATAAGATTTCAAGTCGTCAATTTCCTCTGGAGAAACAATGACTCTAATTTCTCTTCCCGCTTGAATAGCAAATGCTTTTTCAACACCCTCATAACTTTCAGAAAGTGTTTCAAGTTTTTCTAATCTGCGTATATAATTCTCAAGCGTTTCTTTACGAGCACCAGGTCTAGCTGCAGATAATGCATCTGCTGCAGCTACCAATATAGAAATAATAGAGGTAGGTTCAACGTCGCCATGATGTGAATGAATAGTTTTAATAACAGTGTCATTTTCAGCATATTTTTTAGCTAATTCGACACCAATTTCCACATGACTTCCTTCTACTTCATGGTCGATAGCCTTACCAACATCATGAAGTAATCCAGCACGTTTAGCTAAACTTACATCTTCACCTAATTCAGCTGCTAACATTCCAGATAAATGTGCAACTTCAATAGAATGTTTAAGGACGTTTTGACCATAACTAGTTCGATAATTAAGACGACCTAAGACTTTAACTAAGTCCGGATGCATGTTGTGAACATTAATTTCAAATGTCGCTTGTTCACCAGCATCTCTAATAATATCGTCAACTTCTTTTCTAGCTTTATCTACCATTTCTTCGATACGACCAGGGTGAATACGACCATCAGACACTAAATTAACCAAAGCAGTTCTTGCGATTTCACGTCTGATTGGATCAAAACCAGATAAAATAACCGCTTCTGGTGTATCATCAATGATTAAGTCGATACCTGTTAATGTTTCTAAAGTACGAATATTTCTACCTTCTCTACCAATAATTCGACCTTTCATCTCATCATTTGGTAAGTTGACTACTGATACAGTTGATTCTGTTGTATGATCAGCAGCTAATCTTTGAACTGTGGTAGCTAATAATTCTTTTGCTGTTTTATCAACTTTCTCTTTTGCCTCTTTTTCTTTCTCTTTAACAAGTACTGCAATATCTTGTGACAGTTCTTCTTCAACCCTCTGAAGTTGTTCATTGACAGCTTCTCCTTGAGTGAGACCGGAGATGCGTTCTAATTCTTGTTCATGCTTCATTATTAATGATTGAACACTACTCTCTTTTGCATCTACTTGTTGTTGTCTTTCTTCAAGTTTAGATTCTTTTTGTTCTAAAATCTCATCTTTTTTATCTAAAAGATCAGATTTTCGATCTAAGTTTTCCTCTTTTTGAAGAAGTCGGGCTTCTTGTCTTTGAAGCTCGCCACGTCTTTCGCGTAGCTCTGATTCAGCTTGTTCTCTTATTGTTTGGTTTTCTTCTTTTGCCTCTAATAATTTTTCTTTTTTGATATTTTCAGCTTCTTTTTGACCTTGCTTAATAATATCATCAGCAGTTTGTCTAGCTTGTAGTTGCTTTTGATGTAATATATTTCGGGCTACAATATACCCTACAACAACCCCTAGAATAATCCCCAGCAAAATGAGTAGGAGGTTTAATAAATTCACATAAACACCTCCTTTTTCTAGGTATTTGCTTTGTATATCAAAATCTATTTGATTTTATAAATTGTATAATAATTATACATATCAATTGTACGTTTATTATCTCGGTAGTGTCAAGATATGAAATTCCACTGCAAATTCGAATTACATACATTATGAAAGCTAGATTTCAATATAAAATAAAGTGGATGAAATAATACATACTTCATCCACTTCAATATATTAAAATAGCAAGTCCTTCAATAAAATCTACTAAAAGTGAAGGTTATAAACCTACAACTCTAATTAATAGGCTATTAAGCTCTTTAAAAGTTATTTATCATCAAATAAAGTTTCAGCTGGTTCTTCTTCTTTTTCTTTTTCTTCAATGTCACCATCAAAAATCCCGAGTTTTTCACGTAATTTACGATCAATTTCATCTTTAATTTGAGGATTTTCTTTTAGGTATGATTTAACATTTTCTTTACCTTGACCCATTCGTTCACCATTATATGAGTACCATGCACCTGATTTATCTACAATTTCATGTTCAACACCTAAATCAATTAATTCGCCTTCTTTAGATATACCTTGACCATACATAATGTCGACTTCGGCTACTCTAAATGGTGGGGCAACTTTATTTTTAACGACTTTAATTTTAGTTCTATTACCCACAATATCTTGTCCTTGTTTTAATTGTTCAGCACGACGAACTTCTAAACGGACAGAACTGTAGAATTTTAACGCTCTACCACCCGGAGTAGTTTCAGGATTACCGAACATAACGCCAACTTTTTCACGAATTTGGTTAATAAAGACAGCAGTTGTGTTTGATTTTGAAATAGCACCTGAAAGTTTACGTAATGCTTGTGACATTAAACGGGCTTGTAAACCAACATGTGTGTCACCCATTTCACCTTCAATTTCTGCTTTAGGAGTTAATGCAGCAACTGAGTCTACTACTACGATATCAACAGCACCACTTCTTACAAATGCTTCTGCGATTTCTAAGCCTTGTTCACCATGGTCAGGTTGAGATAAGTATAGATTATTAATATCTACTCCTAATGCTTCTGCGTATTCTGGGTCTAACGCATGTTCGGCATCAATAAATGCGGCTACTCCGCCATTTTTTTGAACCTCTGCAATAGCATGTAATGCTACTGTTGTTTTACCAGAACTTTCTGGTCCATATATTTCAATGATTCTTCCTTTAGGGTAGCCACCTACTCCAAGTGCGTTATCTAAAGTAACTGAACCACTTGATACACTTGATACACGGCGTCCTTTATTATCACCGAGTTTCATTACGGCACCTTTACCGAAAGATTTTTCCATATTTTTTATAACTGTATCTAAAGCTTTTTGACGATCATTATCCAAAGCGAAACCTCCTAATGAGATAGTTATCATTATTATCTTAGTTAATACTATACATTTATTTTAACCTAATTACAAGTATTTTGCGAATATTTGTTCGCTTATATAACCTTTAAATCTTAAAAATCGAACAAACGTACTAAAATTCAAACAATATATCAAATTTAAAATTTATTTTACCCAATTAAGTAATCTAATCAATGCATAATTTTGACTTCTGTTTTGTAACATATTTCTGTTTAACGGCATTTTAAATGAATCTACTTTAAATTCATCATGGCTTACCATTCTTAAATACACTTGTTCTTCATCGTGTATTAAAGCTATACCCATATCTGTTTTATATAAATCTTTTACATAGTTCGCTGCCTTTTTAACTTTTTCTTCATTATTAGGCATATCGCTAATAAAGATGTCAGAATCTGGTAGCTGGCCTTTAAGTAATTCGTCTTCATCATGCGTTTTCAGGCGTGTATATAGTGCTCCGTTTGTCACGCCATCATAGACGCTAAATGTCTTATTTATTACATTCATTACTGATTGTTCAATAACTATGTCGTCTGAACCATAATAGTAAGTGCCAATTCTATCTAAAACCTTCTCTTTAATAGGTTGAATTAATGATTTACATTCATCAACGGAATCAGCATTGGCTGTTAATCTAATATATACTTCGTGTGCACCAGCTAAAGGCGCAATTGTTGGATTGGTTTGATTATCAATTAAATCCATTAATTCGGTTTCAACTTTGGATTCTCCAATTCCAGCAAATCTTAACTGTTCTGAAAAGATAACTTTATCATCATCCATTAAATATGGTAATAATTCATTTTTAGCCATTGGTTGCATTTCACGAGGAGGTCCAGGCAATAAAATTATTTTTTTATCATCTTGTTCATACAACATACCTGGAGCCATACCATTGTTATTTTTTAAAACTTTAGCGTTTTCAATTACTAGAGCTTGTTGTTTATTATTAGGTGTCATTTCTTGCCCTTGTTCTTTAAAATAATTTTCAATATATTTCAAAGCATCATTATCAGTAACAAGTTGTTTACCTAATACGTTAGCCACTGTATGTTTAGTTAAATCGTCTTTAGTTGGACCTAATCCACCAGTTAAAACTAATGTATCAAAACGTTTTAAGCCTTCTTTAATAACGTATTCTAACCTGTCGGGATTATCTCCAATAACAGTATGTTCAACTACACTTTTCCCTATACTATTAAATAATTTAGATAAATATTGTCCGTTAGTATTAGCAATTTGACCCAATAATAATTCTGAGCCTACTGCAATAATTGAAATATTCATGACTGCTTCTCTCCTAAAATTTTTCTTAATATATTATAAATTAAAGCTTAAAAAAACCAAGAATTGAAGAGACTGAGTTAACAATAATTTGTACTCAAGGACATCGCCCAATCTCATTCATTCTTGGTTATTTCACTAAATTAATGTTTAAAAACATTTCTACCTTTATAGAAGTATTCAATACCAGATAAAATTGTAAAGAAAACACCAATATAAAGTAATACTTGTCCTAATGGGAAACCAATCCAACTAGCAAATAAGTCACCTAGTAAAATCCAAATAATTGCAACCATAGTTACAGCTGTTTTAATTTTACCAAGTTGGCCAGCAGCACTTACAAATCCTTGTTCAATTTGTAATAAACGTAAACCAGTAACCGCAAATTCACGCGCTATAATAATAATAACTACTACTGAGTTAGTTAGATTCAATTGAACCATAACAATTAATGCGCTTGAAACAAGCAGTTTGTCAGCTAACGGATCTAAAAATTTACCCATATTTGTAACTAATTGCCATTTTCTAGCTAAGTATCCATCTACAAAGTCGCTTAAAGATGCAACGATAAATATAATTGCAGCGATAAGTTGTTCGATGCGTATTTCATAGCCACCTAAAATCGATACACTGCCAAATCCAAAGTTTACTAGAGCAAATAAAATAAAAACTGGAATAAGAATTACCCTAAAAACTGTAATCTGATTTGGAATATTCATGTTAAAGCCTCATTTCTAAATTTATCTTTACAAATTATAATATTAACATAGCTAAGAGCCAAAGAATAAAAGTAATTACAATTATCCCGCCAATTAATACGACTAATTGTAGAGGTTCTTTATTCTTAGTACGGTATGTAGGGGCATCATTATTTTGATAACGCGTTAAAAGCGTGTCTAATTGATTTTGACTATTTGGAATTTCTTCGCCATGCACATTGATTAATTGTTCAGCGTTCATATTTACAACGCTTGCGTAACGTCTAATAAACCCCTCTGCATAATCAACCTTAGCTAATTCATTGAATCGATTTTCTTCGATTTTTTTTAGCGTTGCTCGTTTGATTTGAGTTCGTTCTTCCAACTCGGCCAACGTCATTCCAAGTCTCTCTCTTCTTCCTTTTAAAGTCTCACCAATAGTTCTCACTTTTAAAAGCCTCCACAATTACTATTCGAAAAATCCAAATCCTCCGCCAAATGTATCTTCACCGAAGTTTAAATTATTTTTACTTTTAACTGTCTGTTGTTTCATTTGATCATATTCAATTTTTTGATCTTCATTTTCACGTAATTCAATAATATAATCAAAGTCATCCATGCTATAGTCACCAGACTCAACAAATAAATCAGGATGTTCTACCACCTTAATTGAAGGTAATGTCATCACTTCTCTTACCAACTCTTGATGTTTATGATTTGCTTCTCTAGCTGTGACGGCGCCGTCAATGATATAAACATGATTTGAATCGTATTCACCCTTAATAAGTGAACTACGTACCGTTTGCTTAATCAAGGTCGAACTAATAAAGAGCCAACGTTTATGAGCACAGACGCTCCCTGCTACTATGGATTCTGTCTTGCCAACACGTGGCATGCCTCTAATTCCAATAAGTTTATGCCCTTCTTCTTTGAAAAGTTCTGCAAGAAAGTCTACTAATAAGCCTAAATCTTCACGTTCAAAACGGAATGTCTTTTTATCATCAGCATCTTGTTCTATATAACGCCCATGACGTACGGCCAGTCGATCACGTAATTCAGGCACTCTTAATTTAGTAATTTCAATCTCATTAAGTTCTTTTATGATATTTTCAAAGCGATTTACTTTTTCAAGGCTATCAGTTTTAATCAATAAGCCACGACGTCCTTGATCTACACCATTAATCGTTACAATACTTATTCCTAACATACCAAGTAAACTTGAAATATCGCCTAATAAACCTGCACGATTAACTGTTATTTCATATTCAAGATACCATTCTTTCTTTTCAGCAACAGTCATTTACATCCGCCCCTTGTTTAAATGCCAACTGTAACAACAGTATTTTAAAATAATAATCATATTATATCATTTATTTTTGAAATACTAATCATAAATTTAAGAATCTAACTATAGCGCTATTAAAATTTTAAAGATACCAAGCTCCGTTGACTTTTTGGACCGTGCCCGTAATACTCTTGGCTAGTGGATGCCATAAATATGCACAAGTATGAGCAACTTCATCAGGAGTAATCATACGCTGTTGTGGAAGCTCGTTTAAAATTGCTTGTTGTTCTTCTTCATTAAATTCACTAGCCATTTTCCCAGAAACGAAGCCAGGTGCCACTGCGTTAACCGTTACACTCGTCATCGCTAATTCTTGACTAAGCGCTTTAACAAAGCCAATTTGGGCGCTTTTCATCGTAGAGTAGATGGTTTCCATACTAGCTCCAGTTTCACCCCAAATCGATGAAATAACGATAATGCGACCTTCTGCACTTTGTCTTAATGTGTCAATGAAATACCGACTACATCTAATCAATTGCTTTACATGTATATTATAGCTTCTATCAATATCATTATCTGACATATCTTGTAACATACCGTATAAAGCTGTCCCACTACTATAAACAAGGCAATCGAGATTTTTAATATGACCAAATGCTTCATCTAAATCTATATTTTTTGTTAAATCTAGTTGGATAAAGTGAACCGCTTCATTTTTATACTGTTCTTTCAATTTGTTTATATCTGATTGATAATATTGAATTATAACTTCAAAATCATCTTGTAAAAGGCGTTCTACAATAGCTGAACCGATACTTCCTGACCCACCTAATACTAATGCTTTCATTATTTTTTAATCTCCAAACGACTGTCTACTACATTATCTAAATTTAAATATTGCTTTGTCGTTTCATTTATACTTTCTAAAGTAATGTTTTCAATAATATCTAACATCTCGAAGACGCTTACACCTTCGAAATATAATTTAGCATATTGATTCGCAATGTATTCTGGTGAATTTAAACTCGAGATAAATTCGCCGATAAATTGTTTTTTCAATAAGTTAAAAGCCTCTTCGTCTTGTAAGTTACCTCTATATTTTTGAAGTTCACTTAATAAGACCTCTTTTAATTTATCAGGCTGTTGTGTTGCACTTGTAATTATTGAAAAACTATATGTAGGCTCGAGCACAAATTGATAGCCAAACGATTCATCAATTAAATCTTCAGTTAATAACATTTGATAAAAATCAGTTTCTTCTCCAAAGACTAATTCATAAAATAGTGTCATCTCTAAATCACGTTGCACATATCGTTGTGGTGTTTCGACATATGGCTGATTCTTAAACCCGAGCATTAACCTCGGTGACTGCAATTTCATTTCTTCTGTTACAACTGGTGTTACGACTTCAAGTGGTTCATCCACTGTACCTCTTTGAATATTTGGTTGATTTGTTTTATCACGTTGCGCTTCGTGAGTTTCTACAAGACTACAAATATGTTCAGGATCAACATCTCCTACTACGAAAAGAACCATATTTGAAGGATGATAAAATGTTTCATAACATGCGTATAAATCATCTTTAGTTATGTCATAAATGCTTTCTACACTTCCAGCTATATCCACTTTAATTGGATGATTGTGATACATTGCGCGTAGTGTATTAAACATAATTTTGTAGCCTGGTTGTTCTTGATACATCTTAATTTCTTCAGCTATAATACCTTTTTCTTTATCTACAGTTTCTTTTGAAAAGTAAGGCGTCTCAACCATATTTAGCAAGCGAATAATATTACTATCGACATTATCAGTTGCACTAAATAAATAGCTTGTACGATCAAAACTTGTAAAGGCATTGACTTGCGCATTATCATTGGCAAATGCTGTAAATAAGTCTTCTTCTCCATCTTTTTCAAATAATTTATGCTCTAAAAAATGTGCTACTCCGTCAGGTACAGTAATCAATTGGTCTTCATTATGAGGCTTGAATGTACTATCAAGTGAACCAAATTGAGTGGTATAAGTGACGAAAGTTTTTTGGAACCCTTTCTTAGGAATAATGAATAGACGTAAGCCATTTGAAAGTTCATGTTCGAATACTTTCTCATCAATTAATTCATAAACGTGCGTTTTCATTCAACTTGGCCTCCTTTCGTTAATACATAAATTGTATCGAGTCGAGCTTTATTAGCCATTGCGATTACATCTTCTCTAGTTACATTTCGAATCGCGTTAATATAGTCTTCATCGGCTTGCGCTTTGTCTAAAAGTAATTGATTTTGCATCACTTCAATTATACTTTTTGGACGATCAGCAATTTCTTGTCGTTGAGAGATAATAATCTTTTTCGCTAGTTCTAACTTACTATCCTCAAATTCTCCCTGTTTAAACTTATCAAATTCTTGTAAGATAGTTTCTTTCGCGACTTCATATTTATCAGATGATACCCCGCTTAATACAAATAAATAACCATTTTTACCATCTAATTGTGAATGAATAGAATAAGCTAAGCTTTGTTTTTCACGTACTTCATTAAATAACACTGAAGATGGATCTCCACCAAACATAGTATTGAGTACCACTAAGGCATAATAATCATCGGCACCGAAACGTGTTGGGAAACGGTATCCTAAATTTAATTTAGCTTGATCTACTTCATCTTCTTCAACAATAAACTGTGGTTCAGTTTGATCTTCATCTAGTTTAGGCATATCAGTACGTTGAAGTTCAAACGGTTGAATATCAAATTTAGATTCAATTAACTGTTTAACTTCTTCTTCATCTACATTACCTACCACGTATACTGAACAATTATCATTAGTTAACATTGATTTATATGTATCATACAAGTTTTCAGGTGTAACTTGAGGTATGTTTTCAATTTGGCCTGTTGCTAAATAACGATAAGGTTCATCTTTAAACATATATTTAAGTAAGTTTAAAAATGAATATTGTGCTTTATTATCTATCATGGCTTCGATTTTTTTTGTTAATAATGATTTTTCTTGATTCACAAATGTAGCATTGAATGCTTTATTGTCTACGAGTGGATTAGTAATGACTTCATGTAGTAGATTTAAGCCTTTTTCAAATAAAGGTGAAGAATCTTTGAGATATCGTTCATTGACTATTTCAAGTGAAATCGTTATAACGTGTTGATCCTTGAATTTCGAAACAAAGCTATTGATATAAGCGCCATACAATTCAGATAGTTGTTTACTCAACGCTTTATCTGTAGGCCACTGTTTTGTTCCGCGGATTAATAATTTACTTAGTAATGAGCGTGCTGTAATAGTTTCATAATTTAAAGGTGCCATAAATTTAAATGTAATCATTGTTGTTTTGAATTTCTCAGTTGGTAGTATATCGATATGTATTTGTCTATTATTTTGTGTCACGATTCTTACTCACTCCTTATTAAGTTGTTAGATTTTAGTACGGGTTAATTTAAATTTAACCAGACTACTTTTTACATAATTTAAAGAATATAAAATAGGTTTACCCGTTTCATCAAAATGTACAACCTTTAATAACATTAATCCTTCATGTGGAGAAGCATTCAAAATATCAGAAATGTGAGGTTCGTAGCTAATAGCTTCTACTTCAGTTTCTGCCGAAGCAACTTTGTGTCCGGTATTAAGTTCGATAGCATTAAGCATAGACCCATCACTAGTCTGATAATCTGTACATGTTAAATTTTCTTCAGCAATCTTATCTAAACAGTACATTACTGGTTGATGATTCGCTGTACGCAATCTTTCGATAATCGTAATAGGTTGTTTATCTTTTATACCCAATCTTTTGGCATCTAAAATAGAAGCTGGTTGTTGTTCTAAACTTAAATATTCAGTTCCGGAGTGATAACCAGCTTGTTTTATCATATCGCTAATACTAAATAATTTATTTAATGGATAGAAGAAAGGGTGTAGTGTCTTTACGCTTGGCCCTTCTTCAAAGTTATCAGTTAGCACTTGTTCAGTAATAAGCTGACCAATCGCATCATAGACATCGTCTGTTTTCACATTAACTTCCCTAGCAATCGCTAAATTGCTAGGAAGTTTGTCTCCAGGTTTTAAAGAGTTATCTTTTATTTGATTGAAAATATACTCTTTTACTTTAAAAACTGAGTTTAATTCTGTCATTTTTACACCTCTTCATCTTCTAAATCTATTAAAACTTGTCTTGGTTTACTTCCTTTTTGTGGGCCTATGACTTGGTTACGTTCTAAATCATCCATCAATCTTGATGCTCTATTATAACCGATTCTAAATTGTCTTTGTAAAAGTGATGTACTTGCTTTTTGTTGTTCCAAAACAAATAAGTAGACTTCTTCATATAGCGCATCTTCACTTTTCATTTCAGACTTATCAGTAGGTGCATCAGGTTCCATTTCTTTAATATAATTTGCTTTTTGTTGCTCAACGACGTAGTTCACAATGTCTTGAACTTCTTGATCGCTTAAGAAAGCACCTTGTACACGTATTTGAGATGAATCCCCATTTCCAACATACAACATGTCACCTTTTCCTAATAGTTTTTCCGCTCCTGCAGAACCTATAATTGTTCTAGAGTCAGTTTGTGAACTCACTGCAAAGGCAATACGTGATGGAATATTATTTTTAATAATACCTGTAATAACGTCCACTGATGGTCTTTGTGTCGCTACGATTAAATGTATACCAGCAGCACGTGCCATTTGTGTAATACGTTGAATAGCATTCTCTACTTCTTTACCCGCTACCATCATTAAATCAGCTAATTCATCCACGATAACTACAATGTAAGGTAGTTCAGCTTGTTTTTCATCAAGTTCTTCATTCTGACGACGTAAGAATTGATTATAACCTTCAATATTTCTAGTAGATGAATGTTGGAATAAATCATAACGTCGCTCCATTTCTGCGACGACCTTCTCTAAAGCTTGGGAAGCCTTATGAGGGTTTGTGACTACAGGAATCAATAAATGAGGTACGCCGTTATAAACATTAAGTTCTACCATTTTAGGGTCAATTAACATAAGTTTAACTTCATGTGGCTTAGCATTTAAAAGTATACTTGTAATAATACCGTTGATACATACTGATTTACCACTACCCGTTGAACCAGCTACTAATAAATGGGGCATTTCATTTAATTGAATCGTCATCGGTTCACCAGAAATATCGCGTCCTAATCCAACTTCTAGCTTGTTTTTAGCTGGAAATTTAGTTTCTAATACTTCTTTCAATGTTACTAATGAAATTTTATCATTAGGAACTTCAATACCTACTGCCGAACGACCTGGTATAGGCGCTTCGATACGAACATCTTTGGCTGCTAAGGCAAGCGCAATATCATTATGCAAGTTAACAATCTTACTTACTTTTACCCCTTGCGCCGGTTGAATCTCATACTGCGTTACAGCAGGACCTATTTTAATTTGCGTTACTTTAGCATTAACGCCAAAGTTTTTCATTGTTGATTCTAAAATTTGCCCTTTACGTTGAACTTCAGTACGAGAAGTCGTTTGTTGCTTACTAGGTTGTTTTAGCAATGATAATGGCGGAATATGATAAGAGACATTGGCTACTTCTCCGACTTCAGAAATTGAGCCATTAGTTTGATTATCATCTATTTCGCTTATTTCTTCATCATCATTTGCAGGTTGATTATTCTCTGTAGTTGACTCGACTGAAGCCAGATGTTCTTCTTTATCCTCAATTCCAAAGCGACGTTTTTTACGTTTATTCGTTTTAGGTTGAGTTTGCGTCTCTTTTTCAGCTTCATCGTGGCCATATATAGGAATAGAGTCATCTTTCGTTTCGATTTCTGGAAAGTCACTTACATCTTTAACTTCATTTTCACGTGCTTCAAGACGTTCTGCCTCTTCACGTTCTTTTAGAAGTTGTCGTTCGCGTTCTTTTTCTTCTTTCTCGCGACGTCGTTCTTCTTTTTTCACTTTATTTTGTGCTCTTTTTTCTTTAAAAGTGTTCGATGCACTTTGACTAGAATTTTTCATTTTATCTAGTGATATTTTAGCCACATCTCTATGACGTAATTTCAATAATAAAATCACACTTGAAACTAATAAAAGTAACGTGATGATAATAACACCAGCAATTGAAATAAGTGGCACAAATAATTTTAAGGCATAAAAGCCAATTACACCCCCACCAAAATTTGGAAAATGGGTATGGTCATACGATTTATAAACATATGATAAAACAGGTACTCTTTCTGCTACTACACCCTTATTAAAATGATAAATAATTTGAGTAGCAATTAATAAAACTACCTGTAATAAAATTAAACCAATGGTACGTCTTGATTTAGGAAATTTTCGTTGCATGGCTATATAAATAGTTATTAAACTAACTAAAATATATGTTAGGTACCGGCTATTACCAAATAAATAATTGAAAAAGCTATCAATCATGCGGCCAACAATACCTAATTGAAACATACCTAATATAGATATCACTACAACTACTACGGCTATTATGTATCTTAGTGAACTATCATTTTTTTGAGTTCTTTTCTTTTTAGAATTTCTAGCCGTCGTCCCTTTTTTTCTAGTAGTTGTTTTTTTCTTAGTTTGTGGCAAAATTGAACACCTTCTTTTATTTCTTACGTTATGTATGTCATGCTTTAGCTTATTTTATAATACCTTAAAAACTCTTTTTTTAACTAATTTAAAAAGTAGGAAAGAGGTTGAGACAATATCATACACATTTAGACTGTAGAGTCCTTAATAAAGTGAATGAGACATTAATATTTTGTCCCAACCTCAATTGTGATGTTGTCCCGACCTCTTTTTATTGTTTATATCTTATATCTCAGAAATGACTGGTATAATCATTGGACGACGTTTAGTGCTTTCAAATAAAAGTTTACTAATTTGGTCGCGCATATTTTGCTTAATTTCTGACCATTCAATACGTTTCTCTTGAAGACCCGCTTCAACGATTTCTCGTACTTTTTCTTCAGCTTCGTTCATTAACTCTTCACTTTCACGCACATACACAAAGCCACGTGACTGGATCTCTGGTCCGGCAGCAATACGTCTGTTTTTAGGATCTAGCGTAACCACTGCAATAAAGATACCGTCTTCTGCTAATAGATGACGATCTCTTAATACGATGTTACCTACATCTCCAACACCAATACCATCAATTAATACATTACCTGAATGTACTTTTTCATTTAATACCATATCTTTACCGTCATAGTGAATCACATCGCCTTTTTCGACAAGGAAGATTTTTTCAGGAGCTACTCCAGCTTCATTTGCCAATTTAGCATGTGCAATTTGCATTTTAAATTCACCTTGTACAGGAATAAAGTATTCAGGTTTCATAATATTAATCATCATTTTTAACTCTTCCATGCAACCATGACTTGATGCATGAATTTTTTTATTATTAGGAATCACATAAGCACCGGCACGTACTAATTCATTTAACGTATTGGCAATGATAACTTCCATATTTGCTGAAGCAGTGATGGCTAGATATACAGAATCGCCTTCTTCAATGTTCATGATTTTATGTTTGTTTTGTGCCATTTGCCCCAATGCTTCAATAGGCTCGCCTTCCATACCTGTAGCAATGATGACAACTTCATTTTTAGGATAATTTTCAACTTCATTAATTGGAATCAATAAGTCTTTAGGAATATCAAAATATCCCATCTTACGTGCGATATTAAATGAACTTTCTAGTGAACGTCCTAAGAATGAAACTTTACGATTTAATTTACTCGCCGTATTTAAAACTTGTTGAATTCTGATAAAGTTTGAAGCGTAGCAAGATACAATTAAGCGTCCTTTAACTTTTGCAAATGCATCATAAATATGTGATTCAATAACATTTTCTGGTGTATTGTATCCAGGTTTCTCAGCTTCAGTAGAATCACTAATTAAAGCAAATACACCTTCTTCTCCAATTTCAGCCATGCGTTTCATATCTGGTGCATAATGACCTTGTAAACTTTGATCAAATTTAAATTCTCCAGTATACACAATTGCACCATACGATGTATGAATACAAATTCCTAAACTTCCTGGGATACTATGTGTAGTATTGAAAAATGTAATATTTACATTCTTAAATCTCATTACTGATTCGTTATTTACAGTGTAATAACGAACTTTTTTCTTCACATTACGTGCTTTCATGTTTTCTTTAACAAGCGCTAATGTCAATTTCGAACCATAAACAGGTGCATCAATTTGTTCTAAAATATAACTTACTGCACCAATAGCATGTTCGTGACCATGACTTAAAAAGATACCTTTTAATTTTTCTTTATTCTCAATAACATATTGGATATCAGGAATAACGATATCTACACCTAACATTTCGTCTTCTGGAAACATTAATCCAGCATCCAACATAAACATTTCATCGTCTACTTCAACGATATACATATTTTTAGCGATTTCGCCTACGCCACCTAGTGGGATAATGCGAATATCGTCATTTTTTTTCTTTACTAAACTCAAAATGTTACCTCCTATATAAAAATCCCCGTCCATATAAACTCATAATTTATTATAGTTTAATTTATGTTGGATGTACACTATTAAAGTATTTCCTCATATGCCTTAAATAATATTACTAGTAGCCTATATTATTAGTTTTATTAATTACTTCATATTTAAAAATCGAGTGAGCTAGACTGCCATATTCAATTTGATTTAATGAACAAAATCATTCTTCAAATTTTGTCGATTCACAATAGTCTCTACCGAGAATCTCACTTTTAGTACACCGTTTACCGGTTTCCTAGAGTATGGATTATTAATGTCTTAGTTTCATCCCAGTCAATTATTGCCAAAAATAACGAGACTAAGTCATTTATATCTATGACTTAGCCTCGCTCTATTCTTCTACTATAGTCGACCGACACATATTTGTGTTAAACCATTTCTAGTCAACTTTTCCAAAAAGAAACATCTAAAGATTTCAAATCACATTAGATGTCCTTTCACTAGAAAATTTTAATTATTCAACTAAGGCTTTGTGAGAAGCATTCACGCGACCTTGTTTATCTATTTCAGTAATTTTAACTTCAATAGTATCTCCAATATTTAATACGTCTTCTACTTTGTTGATACGTTCTTTTGAAATTTGAGAAATGTGTAATAGAGCATCTTTGCCGGCAAATAATTCTACGAAAGCACCGTATTTTTCAATACGTTTTACTTTTGCATTATAAACTTGGCCAACTTCAGCTTCACGTGTAATTTCTTCAATAATTTCACGTGCACGATTAATCATGTCTTGATCAACTGCACCGATAAAGATAGTACCATCTTGTTCAATATCTAACTTCACGCCTGTTTCATCAATGATTTCATTGATTTTCTTACCACCAGGTCCAATAACGTCTCTGATTTTTTCTGGTTTAATAGTCATAATTTCAACTTTAGGCGCATATGCACTTAATTCTTTACGTGGTTGATCAATTGTTTGTAACATATGGTCCATAATCGCTAAACGTCCTTGACGTGCTTGTTCAAGTGCTTCCTCGATGACTTCACGAGTTAAGCCGTCAATTTTGATATCCATTTGGATGGCTGTAATACCTTCTTTAGTACCGGCAACTTTGAAGTCCATATCTCCAAGAGCATCTTCCATACCTTGAATGTCTGTTAAAATTGTGTAACTATCTTCACGAGTAACAAGACCCATTGCGATACCAGCAACTGGAGCTTTAATTGGCACACCAGCGTCCATAAGCGCTAAAGTAGAACCACAAATTGAAGCTTGAGATGAAGAACCATTAGATTCTAATACTTCACTTACAATTCGGATAGTGTATGGGAATTCCGTTGTATCTGGAATAATATATCTTAATGCTCTTTCACCTAAGGCACCATGTCCAATTTCACGACGTCCTGGCGCTCTTACTGGGCCTGTTTCACCGACTGAGAAGTTCGGGAAATTATAATGATGCATAAAACGTTTTTCAACTTCAGGTCCTAAACCATCAATTAATTGATAGTCGCCTAATGCACCTAATGTTAAGACTGATAACGCTTGCGTTTGACCACGTGTAAATAATCCTGAACCGTGCGCACGAGGTAATAATCCAACCTCTGAATCAAGCGGACGGATTTCATCCGGTTTACGTCCATCTGGTCTGATTTTTTCATCAGCAATTAAACGACGTACCTCTTCTTTAACTAAATCATTTAAAATTGCATAGACTTCATCGATTAATAAGTCATTTTCAGGGTCTGCTTCATCTACAAACTCTGTCGCAATTTCTGCTTTTAGAGCGTCTAAGTTTTCATCACGCTTTTGTTTATCAAAAGTAAGTACTGTTTCTTTTAGCCCTTTTTCTTCAGTAAGTGCTTTAACTCTATTTACTAGCTCTTCATCACGTTCAACTGGTACGAATTCTTTTTTCGTTGGTTGAATATGTTCTACCACTTCTTCTTGGAAAGCTACTAAGCGTTTGATTTCTTCATGACCAAAGAAAATAGCTTCTAACATTTCTTGTTCTGTAATTTCGCTAGCTCCCGCTTCTACCATGTTTACTGCGTCTTTATGACCAGCAACTTCTAAATCTAAGCGAGATACTTCTTTCTCTTCAACCGTTGGATTGATGACATATTTACCATCAATAAAGCCTACATTTACGCCAGCAATTGGGCCTTGGAATGGGATGTCTGAAACACTTAATGCCATTGAAGAACCAATCATAGCCGCCATTTCTGGTGAACAATCTGAATCAGCACTTAATACCGTATTCATAATTTGGACATCATGGCGGTAGCCTTTAGGGAATAACGGTCTAATAGGTCTATCAATTAAACGAGCTGTTAAAGTAGCTTCATCTGCTGGGCGACCTTCTCTTTTTTTGAAACCGCCTGGAATTTTACCAGCCGCATACATTTTTTCTTCATAGTTTACTGTTAATGGGAAAAAGTCACCATCTCGTGGTTCTTTTGAAGCCACAGCAGTTGATAATACTACTGTATCTCCATAACGTACTAAAACTGCACCATTAGCTTGTTTCGCTAATTGACCTGTCTCAATCGTTAACGATCTTCCAGCCCACTCAGTTTTGAAAACTTTCTTTTCTTGAGACATTATGAATCTCCTCTCTGAATTCTAATAACTACATCATATCATTTATTTTTAAAATTTTATATTAGTGAATTATCTAAAACTACAAAAAAAGGAAAGTACCAAACCAACTGGTGCTTTCCTTTAATATATTAATATTAACGACGGATACCTAATGATTTAATTAATTCACGGTAACGTTGAATATCTTTACCACGTAAGTAGTTTAATAAGTGTCTACGACGACCAACCATTTTTAATAATCCACGACGAGAATGGTGGTCTTTTTTGTGTTCACGTAAGTGTTCGTTTAATGCAGCGATTTCTGCAGTTAAAACAGCGATTTGCACTTCTGGTGAACCAGTGTCTGTTTCGTGTACACGATATTCTTTAATAATTTCATTTTTACGTTCTTGAGTAATTGCCATAATTAATTTCCTCCTAAATTTTATATACACCTAAATCTGAGCAAGGCGTCGGAGTCTCAACCCGCCAAGATAAAGGATTAATATTATGAAATCTATATTTTTAGAACTCAACTTTGAATATTATACGATACATCGTCTCCAAAATCAACAGATAGTAGATACTTTGCCTTTTCTTTATCCTCATTCATCTGTTCAACTAACGGATCAATTCCATCAAATTTAACTTCTGGTCTTAAATAATGATGCCAATAAACGTTAACACGTTCCCCATATATATTATCTTCGAAATCAAAAATATTAACTTCTATAACAACTTCAGCTTTTGATGGATCATGAAATGTAGGTTTAACCCCAACATTAGCTACGCCTCGATAGATTTTATTTTCAGCGCCAATAGCAATACTTACGGCATAAACGCCTTTCTTAGGTAATACGTAGTCATCACTAGATTGTACGTTCGCTGTCGGGAAACCAATTGTACGACCGCGTTTTTCCCCTTGTACTACGGTACCTTTAATGCGATATAAGTAGCCTAATTGGTCGTTCGCCTTTTTCAAATCTCCTTCTTGTAGCGCATCTCTAATAGCAGTAGTTGAGATTTTTTCTGACTCCATCTCTTGTCTACCAACAATTGTCGTATTAAATTCGTCTATTTCATTTAACACTGACATATTACCTTTTCCGAATTTACCAAAAGTAAAATCAAATCCAGCAATGACTTCTTTAATATGGTTCTTAATAATATAATCTTGAATAAATTCTTCAGCAGTCACACTCGCAAAACGAGATGAAAAATTAATAACAATACAATAGTCAATATTATGTTGTTCAATCATTTCAAGTTTATCAGAAAGTGGTGTTAAATAATCAGTACGTTTACGCTCTGGATTCAACACAACAGAAGGGTGAGGGTCAAAAGTTGTAACTGCTTTTTTTAAATTCTTTTCTTTAGCACGCTCATCCAATGCTTCAAATACTTTCTTATGACCACGATGCATACCATCAAAAAAACCAAATGCCATAGCAACATCTTCTTGAATTAATTGGTCTTGTTGAATGGGATGGGTTACTTCTATCACTTTCATAACTCTAAACTCCTTTAATTAAATACTTTTTTAGGTTTAATTTCATATGCTTTTTCAGGATGTTGAACATAGATTGCCATTGCTTTATCGGTTGCAGAATCTATAAAGACTAATTGCGCTTCTACAGTATGATCAAAATAATTTTTATTAAACTTTTGACCATTTAGAATTTTTTGTTTCGTTGTTTCATCTGAAATGTAGACTTTTGGCAAACTTTTCAATCCATATTCTATAGGAAATAAATGTGAATGTAATGTGGCTTGCTCATGTAAGTCTGAAATTTGTTCTAATGACAAGCTATCATCGATATCAAAACCACCTGATTGAGTTCGAGTGAGTAATGACATATGTGCTGGGTAGCCAAAACTTTTACCGATATCTGTTGCTAATGATCTAATATATGTCCCTTTTCCACATGTAACTTGAATCTCAAATGTACATGTACCATTGTCGAAAGATAACTCAGATGTACGTTGAATGTGATTGATTGTAATTTTACGTGTTGGTCTTTCAACAGTTTCGCCCTTTCGAGCATATTCATATAATTTCTTGCCATTTACTTTAACAGATGAGTACATAGGTGGCGTTTGATTTATTACACCGTGAAATTTTTCCAATGTCTCATCAACAACTTCTTCAGTAACTTCGTTGTTCGAAATGAGAACTTTGTCAATAACTTCTCCGGTTTGATCTTCAGTAGTTGTACTTTCTCCAAGTCTAACTGTAGCTTGATATGTTTTACCCATATCCATCACATAGTCACTCACTCTAGTAGCCGAGCCTAAGCATATTGGTAACACACCTGCAACTTCTGGATCTAATGTACCAGTATGTCCAATCTTTTTCATTTTTAAAATCTTTCTTAATTTAAATACCACGTCATGACTTGTTAGTCCTCGTTCTTTATATACGGGTAAAATGCCGTTATACATTAATTCACACCCTTGCTATCACTATATTTATGTATTAATTCAAGGATACATCTTTAGCCCTTAAATTTTAATTATTAAAAGGTCAAGATAATTAACGCTTACATCAATCAATATAATAGGATTTGTTAAAAGATAAATATTCAACGTACTGTTTTAAAAATGGACCATTTATTCCAACAATATCATCAATTTATTCTTTTATTTTATCCTACTTGAATGATGAGCGTGTTATCTTGACCTCATTATTTTACTATTTATCTTGTTTGTGTAAGTCTTGAATCATTCTTTCGATTTTATTACCATACTCAATTGATTCATCGTATTCAAAGAACAATTCTGGCACAATACGTAGTCTCATTCTTGATCCTAATTCAGATTTAATAAATCCTTTAGCTTTATCTAACGCTTTAAACGTATCATTAACTTCTTTCTCGCTACCAAGTACTGTTAAAAATACTTTAGCTTGCGATAAGTCATTAGTAAGTTCCACATCCGTAATGGTAATAAAACCAATTCTTGGATCTTTCACTTTATTATTAACGATATCCATAATTTCTTTCTTCATTTGTTCTCCAACACGTTCTGCTCTCATGTTACTCATGGATATTTCACCTCTTAAAAATTTTTGCTTTATTATTTTACCCTAAAATACTGATTGATAAATATACTTATATAACGATAATTATCAACAGGTTTGGGGTCTAATTTTCATAACTTACATACTAATTATGATTATGAAATAAATACTATTTATAAATTTAGGCAAAGATCACAAAAAATAAGTATAATTTTAGCGTATACATATTTTAGTTAAGCCTTGCCATATGAGAGGCTGGGACATTTTATATAAACATCCCAGCCTCTTATCTTTCATTCATGTCTATGACTATCTTGCAACTTCTACCATTTCGAATGCTTCAATGATGTCGCCTTCTTTAATATCATTGAATTTTTCGATAGTAATACCACATTCGTAACCTTGTGCTACTTCTTTAGCATCATCTTTGAAACGTTTTAATGTGTCTAATTCACCTTCGAATAATACAATTCCGTCTCTAATAATACGCACGCCAGCGTTACGTGTGATTTTACCTTCAGTTACATAACTACCCGCGATTGTACCTACTTTAGATACTTTAAATGTTTGACGAACTTCAGCTTGGCCAATAACTTGTTCCTCGAATTCAGGGTCTAATAAGCCTTTCATAGCTGATTCGATTTCTTCGATAACGTTATAGATAACACGGTGAAGACGCATGTCTACATTTTCAGCTTCAGCAGCACGTTTAGCACCAGCATCTGGGCGAACATTAAATCCGATAATAATACCGTTAGAAGCGTTAGCTAATGTGACGTCTGATTCATTAATTGCACCTACTGCAGTATGAATAATACGTACATTTACGCCTTCAACATCAATCTTCATTAATGATGCAGCTAATGCTTCAACTGAACCTTGAACATCACCTTTGATAATAACGTTAAGGTCTTTCATCTCGCCTTGTTTCATTTGTTCAAACAAGTTGTCTAAAGTAACATTTTTACTTTCTTGACGTTGTTGGATAACACTAGCTTCATGACGTGCTTCACCTACACGACGTGCTTGTTTTTCATCTTTGAAAATTACGAAACGGTCGCCTGCTAGAGGTACATCATTAATACCAGTGATTTCTACTGGAGTAGAAGGGCCGGCTGATTTAATTCTTTGACCAAGGTCATTAACCATGGCACGAACACGACCATACGTGTTACCTACTACAATAGAATCTCCAACATGTAGTGTACCATTTTGAACTAATAATGAAGCTGCTGGGCCACGTGATTTATCTAGTTCGGCTTCAATAACAGTACCTACAGCTTGTTTATCAGGATTTGCTTTTAATTCTTGAACTTCTGCTACTAATCCAATCATTTCAAGTAAATCATCAATACCGTCACCACTTAATGCTGAAAGTGGTACAAAGATAGTTTCGCCACCCCAGTCTTCTGGGATTAATCCATATTCAGTTAATTCTTGCATTACACGATCAGGATTAGCTGTCGGTTTATCGATTTTATTAACCGCTACTATTGTAGGAACGTTAGCTTCTTTAGCATGGTTAATGGCTTCAATTGTTTGTGGCATAACACCATCGTCGGCAGCAACAACTAGGATAGTAATGTCAGTGACTTGTGCTCCACGTGCACGCATTGTTGTAAAGGCTGCGTGTCCTGGTGTGTCTAAGAATGTGATTTTTTTGCCGGCATTTTCAATTTGGTAAGCACCGATATGTTGTGTGATACCGCCAGCTTCTCCAGCTGTAACTTTAGTATGACGAATTGAATCAAGCAATGTTGTTTTACCATGGTCTACGTGTCCCATGATTGTTACAACTGCTGGTCTTTCAATTGCATCTGAATCATTCTCTTCATCGTCAAAGTAAATTGATAAGTCTTCTTCGTTAACTACAACTTCTTTTTCGATTTCTACACCGTAATCGTCGGCAATTAATTCTAACGTTTCTTCATCTAACGCTTGGTTAATATTAGCGACAATACCTAGTAAGAATAATTTTTTAATAACGCCTGAAGATTCAATGTTTAATTTATCAGCTAATTCGCCAACAGTGATACCTTCTTCGTAAGTAATTTTAGCTGGCATTTCTTTTGGTTCTGCAGCTTGTTTATTATTGTTCTTACCTTTTTTGTTATTTTTGTTGTTTTTATTATTGCTATTGTTCTTATTGTTTTTGTTGTTTTTATTACCGTTATTATTTTTAATATTAGAATTTCCTTTATTGTTTTGTTTATTGTTGTTGTTATTTTTATTATTGTTATTGTTGTTATTACTTTGTTGTTTTTGGTGATTATTTTGAGTATTTTGTTTAGCGTTATTGTTACCACTTTGTTGTGGTTTGAATTTTTTATCAAGCACTTTTATTTGGTCGTCCTCTAGTGCTTGCATGTGATTGGAAACTTCTACGTCCATTTTTTTCAACTCATCGATAATCTCTTTACTTTTAACATTTAATTCTTTCGCATATTCGTAAATTCTTTTTTTACTCATATAATCACTCCTTACTATATTCATCAATCATAGACACAAGCTTGGACGCAAATCCACTATCTATTACGCCAACATTTACACGCTCTGCTTTGCCTAAAGATTGTCCTAATTCTGCTCTCGTGCCAAAAATTCTAAATGGAACATTATACGTTTCACATTTATTTTTTATATTTTTTAAAGAGTTCTCAGAAGCATCAGACGCTAAAATCACAAGTTTAACTTGTTGTTTTTTAATTTCAGTTAACAACACTGCTTCTCCTGATTTTACTTTTCTAGCTCTCATTGCTAATCCTAAAAAATTAAATATTTGTTGCTTGGTCATTTTGGAATCTCTTCTCTATAGATTAATCTTATAACCTCTTTATATACGGGGTCTAATTTTTCAGGACTTTCATTAAAGTATCTTTCAAGTACGCCTTTTTGTTGTGCTTCTTTTACGCTTTTTACATCTTTAGAAACATAAGCGCCTCTTCCTTGTTGTTTACCCGTTCCATCGGCAAATATTTCGCCTTCTTTATTGATAACAACACGAATCATTTCCTTTTTTGGACGCATTTCGTTAGTAATAATACATTTACGCATTGGAATTTTTTTCTTCTTCATTCATTACTCACCCCAATTTCAGCTTAAATGTCTTTATTTTGTTCATCATTTTCAGAAGTAGTTTCTTCACTGTCCTCAGATGGAGTGTCGATATCAGCTGCTAGTTCTGCAGTAGTTAAGTTTGATTCTTCTAAATTAACATCATCAAATTCAACATCTTCATCACCAGTCATTACAATTTCATCAGCTTGTTCTTCTGATTCAATCACTGGGTAAATGCCAGCTTCACGTGCATCTGTTTCTGATTTAATGTCAATTTTCCAACCAGTAAGCTTAGCAGCTAAACGTGCATTTTGTCCTCTTTTACCAATAGCAAGTGATAATTGATAATCTGGTACAACCACAATAGTTGATTGATTTTCTTCGTCAACGATAACTTCAAGTACTTGTGATGGGCTTAAAGCATTACGTACGAATACTTTTGGATCTTCATTCCATTGAACAATATCAATTTTTTCTCCACCTAGTTCTTCTACGACCGCTTCTACACGTGCACCTTTAGCACCTACACAAGCGCCGACAGCATCTATATCTGGATTGTCAGAGTATACGCTGATTTTTGAACGATCGCCAGCTTCGCGGGCTACTGATTTTACAATCACAGTACCATCGTAAATTTCTGGAACTTCTTGTTCAAATAAACGTTTAAGTAAACCTGGATGGCTTCTTGAAACATAAATTTGAGGGCCTTTAGTTGTTTGTTCCACTTTATTGACATAAACTCTGATACGTTCATTCGGAATATAACTTTCATTAGGGCTTCTTTCAGCTTCAGAAAGTACCGCTTCAATGCGACCTAAGTTTACATACACATAACGATGATCAACACGGTCAATAACACCTGTTAAAATATCATCTTCTTTATCAATAAATTCAGTGTATAGAATTTCTCTTTCAGCATCTCTTAAACGTTGCATTACAGCTTGTTTAGCAGCTTGCGCGCCTACACGGCCGAAGTCTTTAGGAGTAACATCTTCTTCATAAATATCGCCTACTTCGTAAGCTGGATTTTTAACAAGAGCTGTACTTAAATCTACTTCCTCACGGTCGTCAAATACTTCTTCCACAACCTCTTTACGCGCGATAACTTTAAATGTACCTTCGTCCATATTTAATTCTACGCGTACATTTCTTGCGCTATCATAGTTCTTTTTATAAGCAGTGATTAATGCTGCTTCAATCGCATCAATTAACACTTCTCTTGGAATTTTCTTTTCTTTTTCTAAATATTCAGTTGCTAATAATAATTCATTACTTGCCACAATTATTCCTCCTCACACGTTAAATCATTACAGCGTGACGTGCTTTTGCTATTTTATTTCTTGGTATTTCAATTTGTTTAGTTTTAGCTTTTTCTTTAACTTCCATAGTTATTGTTTCGTCATCAACTGCTTTTAAAATACCTAACCATTCTTTGTCACCTTCAATTGGCGCATATAATGATACAAACACTGGTTTCTCAATCGCATTTTGATAATCTTTTTCTTTTTTTATTGGACGTTCTGCGCCCGGTGATGCTACATCTAAGTAATACATTTCTGGAATTGGGTCATTTTCATCCATTACTTCGCTAATCTTTTCAGATGCAAGCGTGCAATCATTTAAATCAATGCCGCCTTCTTTATCAATAGAAATTCTCAAAAAATGGTCTTTACCTTCTTTAGTGTATTCAACGTCAACTAATTCAAAATGTAAGTCATCTAAAATAGGAGTAATGATAGTTTCTACTTCTTCAGTTATCTTACTCATACAGGCCTCCTTTTTTGGCAAATAGAAAAGAGCGGGTATATGCCCACTCTTTCTGCCTGAGTCTAATTTTTTACGCATTATAAGTATATCACACTTTAATTTGTTAAACAAATTAAGGCCTTTCACTTATGTGAACTGATGCGCTTAGATATAAATTATTTCAAATTTTAATTACATATCAAAAATTGAAAGTTGTGCTTTATCTGGTAAATCAGGTAAAGAACCTAAATCATCTAGATACTCGATTATTTTCTGTGATAAGCCCGCTTTTTTATTTAAATCTTCTTTTGATAAGAATGGACCGTCTTCACGTGCTTCAACAATACGTTTCGCTACGTTTTCACCAAGACCTGGTACTGCAATAAATGGTGGAATAAGCGTATCATCTTCAATAATAAAGTCGAATGCTTGACTCTTTTCAAGACTGATTGGTTGCATACGGAAACCTCTATGCGCCATTTCATTCATAATTTCCAATACAGTTAAAACGTCTTTTTCCTTTTTACCTAACTCCATATAACGAGAATACATATCTTTAATTGTATTTTTAATGCTTTCCTTATCTTTAATCATAGTAATCAAATCGAAATCTGATGCACGAACTGTGAAATAAGACGCATAATAATATAAAGGATGATGTACTTTAAAGTAAGCTATACGTACTGCCATTAAGACATAAGCAGCCGCATGGGCTTTAGGGAACATGTATTTAATTTTAAGACATGAATCTAAATACCAATCCGGTACATTATTTTCCTTCATTGTTTCAATCATTTCATCTGTTAGCCCTTTACCTTTACGTACTGATTCCATTATTTTGAAGGCCATTGAAGGTTCTAATCCAGCATACATTAAGTAAACCATAATATCATCACGACAACCGATTACTCCTGATAGATCACATATTCCAGAACGAACTAACTCTTGAGCATTACCTAACCATACGTCTGTACCGTGAGATAAACCTGAAATTTGAACAAGTTCAGAGAACGTAGTAGGTTTCGTATCTTCTAACATTTGACGAACGAATCCTGTGCCAAATTCAGGCACTCCAAACGTTCCAGTTTTACATAGAATATCTTCTTCAGTGACACCTAATGTTTCAGGACTACTAAAGATTTGCATTGTTTCTTTATCATCAACAGGTATCGTCTTTGGATCAATACCAGATAAATCTTGTAACATACGTATCATCGTAGGATCATCGTGCCCTAGTATATCAAGTTTTAATACATTGTCATGGATGGAATGGAAATCGAAGTGCGTTGTCATCCATGAAGCACTTTGATCGTCCGCTGGGTACTGAATTGGTGTGAAGTCATAAATATCCATATAATCTGGAACAACTATAATACCACCAGGGTGCTGACCTGTTGTACGTTTAACACCAGTACATCCTTTAACTAAACGATCAATTTCGGCGCCACGCTTATGAATACCTTGATCATTAAGGTATCCTTTTACATAACCGAATGCAGTCTTTTCAGCAACGGTACCGATTGTACCAGCACGGAAAACTTTATCTTCTCCGAATAATACTTTCGTATAGTTATGTGCGTTAGGTTGATATTCCCCACTAAAGTTCAAATCGATATCGGGAACTTTATCTCCTTTAAATCCTAAGAAGGTTTCGAACGGGATATCTTGTCCTTCTTTAATTAAATCAGCGCCACATGTGCTACATTGTTTATCCGGTAAATCAAATCCTGAGCCTACAGAACCGTCATCGAAGAATTCACTTGTTTTACAATTAGGACAAATATAATGTGGTGGAAGCGGATTAACTTCGGTAATTTCTGTCATCGTCGCTACAAAACTTGAACCTACAGAACCACGTGATCCTACGAGGTAACCATCATCTAATGATTTTTTAACAAGTCGTTGTGAAATTAAATAAATAACAGAGAATCCATTTCCGATAATACTTGCTAGTTCTTTTTCTAAACGATCAATAACAATTTGTGGTAAATCTTCACCATATAATTTCTTCGCATTAGAATAGCTTAATTCACGTATTTCTTCGTTTGCTCCATCCATACGTGGCGTATATAGTTGATCTTTTATCGGTATGACTTTATCAATACGATCAGCTAACTCATTCGTATTTTTTACTACAATTTCGTACGCTTTCTCTTCACCAAGAAAATGGAATTCATCTAACATTTCATCAGTCGTTCTGAAATGTGCTTCTGGTAAAGTTGAACGGTTAAGTGGATTACCAGGTTGAGAGGCAATCAATATCTTACGAGCTATAGCGTCATGTTCATATAGATAATGAGCATTACCTGTGGCTAGAACTGGGATGCCTGTACTCTCTCCAGCTTTCAAGATACGGTCATATATTTCATATAACGTTTGGGTATCTCGAATTAACTCACGGTCGATTAAATCTTGATAAAGTTTAGGCGGTTGAACTTCAATAAAGTCATAGTATTTAGCAATTTTTTCAACTTCTGATTGGTCACGTTGCATCACAGCTGTAAAGAGTTCACCTTCATCACAAGCTGTACCGACTAAAATGCCTTCACGATATTCATTTAGCAATGAACGCGGAATTCTAGGTGTTCGATAATAATATTTAACTAGTGATGCACTAACAATTTTAAATAAGTTTTTTAAGCCTTCTTGTGTTTGTACAATCAAAGTTACGTGTGTAGGACGCGCACGTTTATACGCATCTTCATTAGTAAGTTTTTGATTGATATCTTTATGGTTCGTCACACCAAGTTCTTTCATTTGTTGAACCATTTTTATGAAAATATAAGCAGTAGCCTCAGTATCATAAATCGCTCTATGGTGTTGAGTAAGTTCGACACCATACTTTTTAGCTAAGAAATTCAATCCGTGCTTACCATATTCAGTATTAATCGTACGTGATAGTTCAAGTGTATCAATAACCCCGTTAGTAGATAGACCGAAGCCAAGGCGTTCATATCCTGTGTCGATGAAGCCCATATCGAATGAAGCGTTATGAGCTACGAATATAGCATCTCCTACCCATTCTTTAAATTCAGTAAGTACTTCATCAATTTCTGGTGCATCGGTTAACATGTCATCAGTGATATGCGTTAGGTTAATAATTGTTTCTGATAACTTTTCATGTGGATTGCTAAAACGTTCGAATTTATCAATAATCTCACCATCGTGCACCTTAACGGCTGCTAATTCGATAATTTGGTCGTATTGATTTGATAATCCAGTAGTTTCGACGTCAAACACGACATAGGTTGCTTCTTTTAAATTACGGTCTGTAGGTTTATACGCGATTGGTACACCATCGTCTACTAACATACCTTCCATACCGTATATCATCTTAATACCATTCTTTTCAGCCGCACTATGAGCGTCAGGGAAGGCTTGAACTACATTATGGTCAGTTACAGCAATTGCTTTATGACCCCAATTAGCCGCTTGAGTAACATAAGCGCCGATGTTTGGAATACCGTCCATTTGACTCATAGCAGTGTGCAAGTGGAATTCTACGCGTTTTTCTTCTGCTTTATCTTGTTTTGGACTTTTTTTAATTTCTTCAATATCAGACATCATCATAACTAAATCACGAACAAATGTGTCTTCTTCAATACGGCCTTGAGCACGTACCCATTTACCTACACTTAAGGCTTTGAAATGATCTAAATCATCTTTGTTTTTACGTGTGAACATTTTTAAAACAAGAGAGTCCGTATAGTCAGTAACTTTTAATTCTACGATATGACGACCACTTTTTAATTCTTTTAAGTTAATATCAAAGATAACACCTTCAATAGCTACCTTAAATTCTTCTTCAATGATTGATTCGATTGGTTTAATATTCTCAACTTGAATTGGTTTACCAATCTGACATTTATCAACGTTGCTTTCGTTATTATCTTGTTGTTTCGCTTTTTCAGCTTTCATCTTTTCTATTTTTTCAGTAGCTTCTCTCGCGCTTTTCTCATCTTCTTTTTGAATATGTGCTTCTAGTGAGGCTAAGTCATCATCTGAACTTGAATCATCCGTTTCAAATACTACTTTATCTATATTGAAACCACATTTTTGAAAAGCTTTAACTAAACTGCCGTTACATACTTTATCGAAATGATTTCGCTCAATATCATTAGACGTTATAATTTTTAATACATTACCTGACATAATTAAACGCTTTTGTTTAAGCTGACCTTTAACTTTAGGAGATAATGCCGTATGTTCGATACAATGACCAAAATATTTTAAAGCATGCTCATCTTGGTTACTTGTATTTTGAATTGTAAAATGCCAGTCTACTTTTGCAATTTCTTTAAATTCTTCAGTAATTGCATTTGTAAAGATTAAATAATCTTCATTTGAAAGAAAGTAAGGCAATGTAATTTGAAATTCCCATGTTCTATTTTTATTTGATACATTTACTCGAGTTAACTCGCCTTGTTCAATTATCTCTTTATCTAATTGGTCAGACATTTTAATTTGTTCTGCGAGAACTCTAAATTTTTCCTGACTTGTCATTGCCACAATGGATAACCACCTTATTTCTTACTAATTACTTCGCTTGTTTCTTTCTCTTTTTGTGATCTGCTATTTGCAAACTTGCTTTATATTATACTACTCTGTTCTAATTTTTTCATAGATGACGTTTAATCTTTTTAACTTTTTAAAAAGAAAAGAGAGCGCCAAAGAAATCCAACTTAATGCTCAAGATTTCACGCTCTCTTATTATAATAACAACCATAGAAATTCACTTTCATTACACTCGGTTACTGCTAAAATTAAGCAGTCTAGAACATCTTATAATAAAATATTCCAGACTGCGCTTATTTATATATAGTTATAAGTTCTCATATAAAGAAGCTACATGTTTAGAAAGGTCATCAATATGCACTTCTTCACTTTCGCCAGTTTGACGCACTTTCACTTCAACAATACCTTCTGCAGCTCGTTTACCTACGACAATACGAATTGGTAAACCAATTAAATCTGCATCATTGAATTTAACGCCTGCTCGTTCTTGACGATCATCATAAAGCACATCATATTGTTGTTGCAATTGTGAATATAATTGATTACTTAATTCTAATTGTTCTTCTTTTTTAGGGTTAATCGTAATTAAATGTAAGTCAAATGGTGTCACTGATTTAGGCCATATAATACCATTTTCATCGTTGTTTTGTTCAACAATGGCACTTAATGTTCTAGATACACCTATACCATAACAACCCATGATTAATGGTTGTGCCTTACCTTGATTATCTAGGAATGTTGCATTCATAGATTCTGAATACTTAGTACCTAATTTAAAGACTTGTCCGACTTCAATACCTTCGGCAAACTTAGCTTCGCCTGAACCGTCACTTAATTGTTCACCTTCTAGAATGAAGCGGAAGTCACCGTATTCATCAATATTGAAATCGCGCTCTATATTAGCGTTAACATAATGATAGCCATCTTCGTTTGCACCTACGACTAAATTATTTAAATCTTTTACATAATTATCAACATAGATTTTAATATCATTATCATGAATTGGTCCAAGTGAACCTGGATGTGCGCCTAATAAGTTCACTATTTCATCTTGAGTTGCCATTTCAATATTATCTGTACCAAAATGTGCTTTTACTTTCACTTCATTTAATTCATGGTGTCCACGAACTAAGAACATAATAAATTCGCCATCAATTTTAAAAATCATTGTTTTTACAATTTCATCAAGAGGACGATTTAAAAAGTCAGCCAATTCTTGAGCCGTTTTCACATTAGGTGTAGCAATTTTTTCAAGTTCAGCTATTTCAGTATGTTTTTTATTAGGGTGATAAACTACTTCTGCTTTTTCAATATTAGCTGCATAATCACTAGACTCACTAAACACTATCGTATCTTCACCGATTTGGCTTAAGGCCATAAATTCGTGTGTATGGTTACCACCAATTGCTCCGGAATCAGCTACAACTGGACGAGCATTGATACCTACACGTTTGAAGATAAGGCTATAAGCGTTATACATATCTTGATATGTTTGGTCTAATGATGCTTCATCAGCATGGAATGAATACGCATCTTTCATAATGAATTCTCGACCACGTAATAGCCCAAAACGTGGACGTTGTTCATCACGGAATTTAGATTGAATTTGGAATAAAGTAAGTGGTAATCGTTTATATGATTTTAGTTCATCACGCACAATTGATGTCACTACTTCTTCATGTGTAGGTCCTAAAGCAAATTCTCGTCCATTACGGTCTTTTAAACGCATTAATTCTGGGCCATAAGCTCCCCAACGTCCTGATTCTTCCCATAATTCTGCTTGTTGTAGCGCAGGCATTAAGATTTCAACCGCATCAACACGTTCCATTTCTTCACGAATAATTCTAGAAATATTATTTAATACGCGCGTTGCAAGTGGTAAATAGCTATAAATCCCACTTGTACTTTGCTTAATCAAACCTGCTTTTAATAATAATTGGTGACTTAGTGCCTCTGCTTCAGCAGGCACTTCTCTCATCGTTGGTATAAATACTTTCGATTGTTTCATATCTTTATCCTCCTAAATCTATAAGAAATAGCGTTGTATGTCGTTCCAAGTTACTAATATCATAATAATGACTACAAATAATGCACCAACAGCAATGATTGCTGTTTCAGCTTTTTTATTAACTGGACGTCTGAAAATCGCTTCATAAATTACAAATAGAATTCTACCACCGTCTAGTGCCGGAATAGGTAATAAATTCATAATACCTAAGTTTACACTTAGCAATGCCGTATAATATGTCAACGCTATAATGCCTTGTTTCACTACTGAATCCACATTATGATAAATGCCAACCGGCCCATTTAACATATCGAATGAGAAATTACCTGTGAAAATACTCGCTATCATACCGCCTACAGCTGAGAATATTAACGTGCTTGCATCAATAAATTGACTAAAACCGAGAGCAAGCGGTTTAACTATAGTATGTTCTCTTTGAGGTTGGAAACCTAACACATAGTTCGTTTCAGAATTTAATTTCGTTTTTTTAATGACTTGTTTTTTAGGCGTAATATCAAATGATTTTGTTTGATTATCTCTTTTAACTTTAATAGTCGTTTTATTATCTTTGATGTCTTTCATTGCTGATTGGATTGCGTCAAAATCATCAACTTTATGATTGCCTACTTGGACAATTTTGTCGCCTGTTTTTAATCCTGCTTTTTGAGATGGAAAATTATCTGCTAACTTTCCTACTGTTGAAGTTGGCGTCCCTTGATAATAAGCTAAACCTATAAATAACACTACTGCTAGTAGGAAATTAAATAATGGACCTGCAAATAATGTTAAAAATTTCGGCAACGGTTTTTTATGGGCAAACTGACGATTTCTAGGTGCAATTTGTATTAAACTACCATTTTCAACAAAATAAGCTTTTTTAGCGATTGGATAATGATGACGTTCATTGTCATATGAGGTAATGCCTTCTATATATAAATCATCTTTAAAATCACATTTTTTTATTTCAATTGCTTCAATTTGTTGGAATTTATGTTGGTCATCTAAAATGATATGTGTAATCTCATCATGATCATTTAATTTAATTTTAACACTCATACCCGGTTCAACCGGAGGCTCTTCTAATCCATCTCCAGCCATTCTTACATAACCACCTACGGGCAATAAACGGATAGTGTATAACGTTTCGTCTTTACGAAAACTAAATATTTTCGGTCCCATACCAATCGCAAACTCTGGACACATAATTCCTGCACGTTTGGCAAAAAACATATGACCATATTCATGTACTGTCACAAGTACACCAAATACGATAATAAATGAGACAATCGTGATTAAATAACTCACATGCCACACCTCATTTAACTTTATTTTTCTACAACTATTCTTCTTTTTGAATGATGTAGATTATGTATTATTTAGTCGAATTATTCAAGAATTTTATTTTTAAGAAAAGGAGTTAAGAATTACATTATCTAGTAAATCTAGTCAAATGTGAACTCAATAACTCCTCAATTATATCATTATACTTTTTTCATATATAAACAGAACGTTAAATTCTTACTACATTTGTATTAATAAAATGTTGAGTAATGGCAAGACGAACATAAAACTATCGAAACGATCGAGTATGCCACCATGACCAGGTAAAATACGTCCAGAATCTTTTACACCAAAATGACGTTTGAAACCTGACTCAACTAAATCACCTAATTGTCCAAACATGCTTAGGATGATTGTTACAATTAATAATAACCAAATGTTTAGATGAAAATCTACGAAGAACAACATAACTAATGGCACGATTAAACTACAAATCAACCCGCCAATAAAACCTTCTATTGTTTTATTTGGACTAATCACTGGCCAAAGTTTGTGTTTTCCCATTAAACGGCCAAAGATATATGCTCCCGTATCCGTAAGCCATACAACTAAAAAGGCATAAAGGATATAGTGTAAACCATCAGAGCGTGTTGCATAGAAATACATAAATCCTATACCTACATATGCTACTGACATTAAACAAAATGCTGCATCCATAAAACTAAATCTGTTTTTAGAAAGTATAGTATAACTAAGCAATATAAAGCTCATTGCTACTAAACTTTTTAATTGAATATCATTTACCCAATGACCGGCATCTTGTGGCAACATAATAATGATTAATGCAACCGCACTAAATATACCGGGCACAGAAAGAAATTTAATCATATTCATATTCAAAAGTTCTTTTAAGGCAATTAATGCTAATAGGTAAGCAAATAACATTAAAATAGTTCCGCCTTTTAATAAAATAGGCAGAAAAATTATTAACGCAATAATTGCGGTTAAAGTTCTTACTTTCATACGCTACTCCTTACTTAATCCTCCAAAGCGTCTTTGGCGAGATTGATATATTTTTAAACATTTTCTGAATTCTTCACCATCAAAGTCTGGCCATAACTTCTCATTAAAGATAAATTCACTGTAAGAAGTTTGCCAAATAAGGAAATTACTAATACGTTGTTCTCCAGAAGTACGAATTAATAATTCAGGATCTGGGTATGGATGCGTCATTAAATGTTTCGTTATCATTGATTCCTCGATGTCGTCACTAGTTTGACCATTATTTTGAAGCTCATCATAAATTGATTTCATACTTTGAACAAGTTCAGCTCGTCCACCATAATTAATGGCAAATATTAATTTCAACCCTGTGTTATCTTTAGTTTTCGCTTTGGCATGTTCTATAGCTTCAATCGTTGATTGAGGTACTGCATCTAAAAATCCAATGGTTTCTATTTGAACATTTTTTTCTATTAGTTCTGGTAGAAAAGTTTTTAAAAAATTAATAGGTAAATTCATGATATAATTAACTTCATTTTCAGGTCTAGACCAATTTTCAGTTGAAAAAGCGTATAAAGTTAAATATTTAATGCCTAAATCGCTAGCCTCTCGAGTTACTTTCTTGATTGTTTGCATACCTTCATAATGACCTTTAATTCTTGGCATTTTACGCTTTTTAGCCCAACGTCCATTTCCGTCCATGATAATCGCTACATGTTCAGGTAAATTATGTAAATCTAAATCATCGTTCTGACTGATTTTAGTCTTATTTCTTTTTATTAGCTTTTTAAACATGGTCTTTCCTCCGAGCCTGATCATCTCTGTTATTATATTAATTATTTAAGAAATCATCTATCATTTTATCATACTCGATAATGGCATTGAATAAGCAAATTAAAAAACTGTACCAAAGTCTGAATTGGTACAGTTTAGACTAAAATAATTTATTGAGACGTGAACACTAATAATTGATACTTCGAAAAACTAATTCAAAGTCTCTCATAAGTAGAATTTAAGCCGAATCTCACTCCCTATTCTGACAAAACTTTAAGACTGATTTTGTACTCGAATAAAGGGTTGATTCTTGTCAAATTCTAAACATATTTGTTTCACACTCTTATACATTATTAAAAATAAATGCTACTGTCGATTTCATTAAACAGACATAATATCTTGTTCTTTGTCTTCAACTAGTTGATCAATTTCTTTAATTGAATTATCAGTCGCTTTTTGAACATCTTCTGTTTGACTTCTTAAGTCGTCTTCAGTAATGTCGCCATTTTTTTCGTCTTTTTTCAATTGGTCGTTGATGTCACGACGGATATTACGAATAGAAACTTTAGCATCTTCACCAATTTTTTTAACGTTTTTTACTAACTCTTTACGACGTTCTTCTGTTAATGCAGGTACTGTTATACGGATAACTTCACCATCACTAGTTGGGTTAACGCCTAAGTTAGCAGCATTGATTGCTTTTTCAATATCTGAAACAGATGATTTATCATATGGAGAAATGACTAATAAACGTGCTTCAGGAACATTGATACTTGCTAATTGTTGAACAGGTGTTGGTGCACCATAGTAGTCAACTGTAACACCGCTTAATAAATTTGAATTAGCTCTACCCGCGCTAATATTAGCTAATTCACGAGATAAGTTATCAATAGATTTACTCATTCTAGCTTTAGTATCTTGAATAATGTCACTCATAATTTTACACCTCTAATTATTTAGTTATTAATGTACCTATTTTTTCGCCCATTACTGCACGTTTAATATTTCCTTCTTCCATAATTGAGAAGACATTTAAAGGAATATTATTATCCATACAGAATGATGAGGCTGTTGAATCCATAACTTGTAGACCTTCTTGTAACATTTGGATATGTGTTAAATGTTCATATTTAACTGCGTTACTATCTACTTTAGGGTCTGCTGAATAAACACCATCAACATTATTTTTACCCATCAATATAACATCAGCTTCTACTTCTGCTGCACGTAAAGCTGCAGTTGTGTCAGTAGAGAAATATGGATTACCGATACCTGCTGCAAAGATAACTACACGTTTCTTTTCTAAGTGTCGGATAGCACGACGACGAATATATGGTTCAGCAACTTGTTTCATTTCAATTGAAGTTAATACGCGTGTATCACATTCTAATTGTTCTAAACTATCTTGTAATGCTAGAGCATTCATAACTGTAGCAAGCATGCCCATGTAGTCAGCTGTTCCACGGTCCATACCTAAATCACTACCAGTTTTGCCTCTCCAAATATTACCGCCACCGACGATTACAGCAATTTCACAGTCCATTTTAGCTACTTCAGCAACTTGTTTCGCTACACTTTTAATGATAATTGGATTAATACCGAAGCCTTTATCACCAGCAAGTGCTTCACCGCTAAGTTTTAATACTACACGTTTATATTTAGAAGTTTGCGCCATTGTTTTTTCCTCTCTATTGTAAAAATATGTAATTATACAAGTAAAGAAGACACAGACGCGTCTCCTAACATAAAGTAAACTTTATAGTAGAAAACCTCAAAGGTGCCTTCTTTCTTGTTTAATAATGTTGACAGATTATTTCATTTGTCCTTTAACTTCATCAGCGAAGTTTTCTTCACGTTTTTCCATTCCTTCGCCTACTTCATAACGTACGAAGTCAACAAGTTTTCCACCTTTAGATTTTAAGAAAGCTTCAACTGTTTGATCTGGATCTTTAACAAAGTTTTGGTCAACTGCACAAATTTCTTGAAGATATTTACGTAAACGACCTTCTACCATTTTTTCAACGATATTTTCAGGTTTACCTTCATTTAATGCTTGTTGTTTTAATACTTCTCTTTCGTGGTTGATTTCGTCTTCACTTACTTGGTCTGAAGAAACATATTTAGGGCTAATTGCCGCGATGTGCATAGCAACATCTTTAGCAGCTTCTTCATCAGAAGAACCTTCAACAACAGTTAATACGCCAATACGTCCACCCATGTGTAAGTAAGCGCCGAATGCATCGTTGTCTGATTTAGTTCTTACTTCAAAACGACGGATGCTTAATTTTTCACCGATAGTTGAGATAGCTTCTTTCATTCTTTCGTCAACTGTTTTACCGTTAGATAATTTAGTTTCTAATAAAGCTTCAACTGTTTCAGCTTTGCTTTCAAGAACTTGGTTAGCAATTTCTTTAACTAATTCTTGGAAACCTTCATTACGAGCAACGAAGTCTGTTTCAGAGTTAATTTCAACGATAGCAGCTTCATTACCTTTTACTTCTACATGTACTAAACCTTCAGCTGCGATACGGTCAGCTTTTTTAGCTGCTTTAGCGATACCTTTTTCACGTAAGTAATCAATCGCTTTATCGATGTCACCATCAGTTTCAGTTAGCGCTTTTTTACAATCCATCATACCAGCGCCAGTTCTTTCACGTAATTCTTTAACAAGTTTTGCTGAAATTGCCATTAATTATTCCTCCAATATTTCTAATTGTAATAATAGATGATACCTAAATATTACCATTAAAGGTACTATAATTTCCAATACTCTATTATTATTTTTTAAAGTTGTTTTTATCCTTAGATATGATTTTAATCTTTTAATTAAATTACCGCTTTATAAACAGGCAACATTTCAAAGTATTAAGTCATTTATCTAAGTTTAATCATTTAATTAATTATTTGAAAAAAGGGCGATAAGCATTACATCTTATCACCCATTTAAACTATATCTTAGTTTGATTCAACAGTAGTATTGTCTTCAGTTGATTCTGCTTTTTGAGTTTCTTCTTTTTCATCTAAATCGATGTTTTGTTCTGCAGCTACTTCATCGTTAGAAATACCTTGTTGACCTTCTAAGACAGCGTCAGCCATTTTACCAGTTAATAATTTAACGGCACGAATAGCATCATCGTTTGCTGGGATAACGTAATCAATTTCATCTGGATCACAGTTAGTGTCAACAATACCAACGATTGGAATATTTAATTTATGTGCTTCAGCAATTGCGTTACGCTCTTTACGAGGGTCAACTACAAAGATTGCTTGAGGCATAGATTTCATATCACGGATACCGCCTAAGAATTTGATTAAACGGTCATATTCTTTTTTAAGTTCAACAACTTCTTTTTTAGGTAAAACGTCGAATAAACCGTCTTCTTCCATTTTTTCGATTTCAGAAATACGTTTAATACGTTTAGAAATTGTTTTATAGTTAGTTAAAATTCCGCCTAACCATCTTTGGTTAACGTAGAATTGTCCAGCACGTTCTGCTTCAGCTTTAACTGATTCTTGTGCTTGTTTTTTAGTACCAACGAATAAGACTTTACCGCCATCTTCTGATACTTGTTTAATGAAGTTATAAGCTTCTTCAACTTTTTTCACTGTTTTTTGTAAGTCAATGATATAGATACCATTTCTTTCAGTGAAGATGTATTTTTTCATTTTTGGGTTCCATCGACGTGTTTGGTGGCCGAAGTGAACACCAGCTTCTAGTAATTGTTTCATTGAAATTACTGCCATAATAAAATTCCTCCTATTGGTTTTTTACCTCCATAACAAACTAATATAAAGACAATATTTATTGCACCCTTTATATATACATTTATTATGTGTGTATTGGCTTTATAGCCGTCAATAATATTATCATATAACTGCTTATAGTGCAATCATTTATTTTATTACAAAAATGAATTTAATCAGAATAAAAACTGCTGATGGTAACTTTCCTTCTCAGCAGTTCAATATATAATTAGAAATAGTATTATTTACTAACTTTTAATATTATTTATTACGTTCTAATTCATCTAAGAATTTTTCTTTTTTCACTTTAATGAATGTACCTTTCATACCTAAGGATCGAGATTCAATCACACCTGCACTTTCTAATTTACGTAGTGCATTTACAATTACTGAACGTGTGATGCCCACTCTATCCGCTACTTTAGATGCGATAAGTAGACCTTCATTGCCACCTAATTCTTCAAAGATATGCTCAATAGCTTCTTTTTCTGAATATGAAAGTGAGTTGATTGCCATTGTAATAGCCGCTTTATCACGTGCTTCTTTTTCAACTTCATTATGCTTTTCACGTAAAATTTCCATGCCGATAACTGTTGCTGCATACTCGCCAAGGACTAAATCATTTTCATTGAAGTCATCTTTGACACGACCAAGTACTAATGTACCTAATCTTTCTCCTCCACCAAGAATTGGAAAGACTGTAGTACGGCTACTAGTGAATGCGTCTCTGTCTTCAGGTGGGAATACAGTTAATTCGTTATCAATATTAATGTTAGATTCTGTTTGTTTAACGTCCATTAATAATTCAGTGTATTCACTTGGAATGTGCTTACTTTCTAACATTTCATTAATTCGTTCACTTTTTAAAAGTTCATTTAAACTTGAACCTAAAATTTTGCCTCTACGCGAAACAATAAATACATTTGTTACTGTAACATTACTGATTGTTTGAGCAACGTCTTTAAAATCTACCGCGATGCCCTTATGTTTTTGTAATAATGTGTTAAGTTCTCTAGTTTTAGATAATAAGCTCATAAAATTTCTCCTTTATATATATTATAAGATAAATGCACTTAAATCTTTATTAGTTGAAATAGATTTCAACTTATCATCAACATACTGTGGTGTTATATCTACAACCGCATTTGGCATACTTGGTGCTTCATACGATAAATCTTCAAGCATTTTTTCTAAAATAGTGTGTAAACGACGTGCTCCAATATTATCAGTGTCCTGATTTACTTGATAAGCTATTTCAGCTAATCTTGTAATCGCTTCCTCTGAGAAGTTCACAGTTACATTTTCAGTATTAAGTAGAGCCTCATATTGCTTGATAAGTGATAACTTAGGCTCTGTCAAAATTCTATAGAAATCATTAACTGTTAAGCTTTCAAGCTCAACTCTAATTGGAAAACGTCCTTGTAATTCTGGAATTAAATCACTTGGTTTTGAAACATGGAAAGCTCCAGCACCGATAAATAGCATGTGTTCAGTATTTACAGTACCATATTTAGTTTGAATCATGCTACCTTCGAGAATTGGCAAGATATCTCTTTGAACACCTTGTCTAGAAACGTCTTGGCCACTATTAGAATTATTTGTTGCTACTTTGTCAATTTCATCGATAAAGATGATACCCATTTGTTCAGCTAATTCTAAAGCTTCTTGATTAGCTGTTTCTTGGTCTATCAATTCGTCAGCAAAGTCATCAGCTAAAACTTTACGTGCCGTTTTAACTGGCACTTCACGTTCAACCTTACGCTTAGGCATTAATTGGTTCATCATGTCTTGCATTTGTTGATTTTGGTTAGTGCCAAGCATACCTAAAGCGCCTGGATCTTGCTCAACTTTAATTTTAACTTTCTCTTCTTCAAGTTTACCATCTAAAAGTTGTTGTTTGATTTCAGAGCGTTTCGTTTTAATTTCTTCAGTAGGTGCTTCTTCTTCCTCTTCTTCATTATTATTATTGAAGTTAGGAATAGCGCCTCCTAATAAAGACTCAAATGGATTGCTATTTTGTGATGCCTTTTTCTTCATGCTAGGAACTAATAATTTCACTAATTTTTCATTAGCTTTATTAATTGCTTCATCTTTAACTAGCGCTTTCTTTTGATCTTTCACTAATCTTACTGCAACATCAACTAAATCTCTTACCATACTTTCAACGTCACGTCCGACATAACCTACTTCAGTAAATTTAGTTGCTTCCACTTTAATGAACGGAGCTCCTACAACTTTAGCCATGCGTCGTGCTATTTCAGTCTTACCTACACCTGTTGGGCCAATCATTAAGATATTTTTAGGTGCGATTTCTTGTTTAGTTTCTTCGTCAAGAAGACTTCTTCTATATCTATTTCTTAATGCGATAGCTACTTTACGTTTAGCGTCGTCTTGACCAACAATGTATTCATTCAATTTAGATACGATATCTTTAGGTGTTAATTTTATACCGATTGCATCCATCAATGTTTACCTCCAACTAAATGTATGTCCATTTCTATTCATTTCTCATTTTTAGAAAATTATAGCGTTTCCACGATAATATTATCATTTGTGAAGACGCAAATATCTGATGCTACTTTTAAACTTTCATATGCCATTTCTTTAGCTGACATTTGAGAAGCATGACGTTTCAAGGCTCTACCAGCACTTAAAGCATAGTTGCCTCCTGACCCAATAGCAATGAGATCATCGTCAGGCGCTATTACTTCACCAGTACCACTTACAACTAATATGGCGTCTTTGTCCATAACAATTAACATTGCTTCAAGTTGACGTAATTGCTTATCTCCTCGCCATTCTTGAGCAAGCTCGACTGCTGCACGTTCTAAGTTACCGCTAAATTGTTGTAATTTGGTTTCAAACTTCTCAAATAAAGTAAACGCATCAGCTACACTTCCAGCAAATCCAGCTAAAACTTTACCTTCGTATAGCCTTCTCACTTTACGGGCAGTTTGTTTCATAATGACTTGTTCACCAAGTGTAACTTGGCCATCGCCAGCCATTGCTGCTTCACTGTTGTGTCTAACAGCATAAATTGTTGTAGCATGTAATGATGTATTACTCATTTATTTACTCTCCTTTTTCGCTCGAGGATGTGCATTTAAATATACTTTACGTAATTGTTGATTAGATACATGTGTATACTTTCCTGTTGTAGAGAGATTCACATGACCTAATAGAGACTGAACGGTTCTTAAGTCTGCACCTTGATTTAGTAAATGTGTAGCGAACGTGTGTCTTAGCTTATGGGGATGAATCTCCGTCACGCCAGCCGTCCGTTTCACTATATCATTAAGTACATGTCTAACTCCTCTTTCAGTTATCGCTTCACCTTTCATATTTACAATCAAAAAAGAATGTCGCGCATGTTGAACAGGTTTAAACTCGTTTAAATATTGTTCAATACTTTGGCGACAAAACTCTCCGAAAGGAACAAAACGCTCTTTATTACCCTTTCCCAATACTTTCACACCAGGTAAGGACATGTCGATATCACTTAATTTTATATTTACAAGCTCTGAAACACGGATTCCCGTAGCATAAAGTAATTCTAAGATAACTCTGTCACGTAATCCTTTTTTAGAATCCTTTGCTACAGTGTTAAATAATTCTTCCATCTCTTCTTCATAGAAAAATTGAGGTAAGTATTGTTCTTTTTTAGGATGGACTAACTGAACAAAAGGATTAACCACTGATTCATCTTGTGTCATCCAAAATTCATAGAACGTTCTTAATGTCGAAATTTTTCTAGATACAGTGGTACGTTTCAAATTTTGAGAATATAAAAAGCTTAAGTAATTTCTTGCATCTTTATACTCGAATGTTTTTAAATTTAATAATTCTTGATCTAAAAAATGATTAAATTGTATTAAGTCATCATGATATGACTTAAGCGTATGGGCAGAGAAATTTCTTTCAACTTTGAGCATATTTAAAAATATCTCTTGGATTTCTTTCACTTAAAAATCCCCTCCATCATATGCATTGTAGCATATAACATAAAGGGGACTAAAATAATTAGCTATAGAATTCAAAATCTTTTGAGAATTATTCAAAATATCGAAATAATTTTTAAAAAATTGATTTAATTATTTTATAAAGTTATAGAGTTTTTTTATAGTTTTCTAAATATTCCAAGGCCTTATTGGCTTGTGCTTCATAGCGTTCTTTTTTATCTTTAATACGTTTTTCAAGTGAAGGTAATAAACCAAAGTTAGCATTCATAGGTTGGAAGTTTTTTTCATTTTTAGCATGAGAAATATAATAAGCCATACTACCTATCATTGTTTCTCTTGGGAAAATCACTTCGCCTTTACCTTGAAGTTTATGAGCTAAATTAATACCTGCAACAAGTCCACTTGCTGCACTTTCTACGTAGCCTTCAACTCCAGTCATTTGCCCTGCAAATTGAATTCTTTTCTCATTAATTAATTCGTATTTTTCATTTAATACATCTGGAGAGTTAATGAATGTATTTCTATGCATTACGCCATATCTGACGATATCTACATTTTCCAAACCTGGGATTAATTGAATAACTTCTTTTTGCGCGCCCCATTTTAAATGAGTTTGGAAACCAACGATATTATATAAAGTTCCAGCAGCGTCATCTTGTCTTAATTGAACTACTGCGAATGGGCGTTTTCCTGTTTTAGGATCTTCAAGACCTACAGGTTTCATTGGACCAAACAATAGTGTTTTACGACCACGTTCCGCCATAACTTCAAAAGGCATGCAACCTTCAAAGTATTTTTCTTTTTCAAATTCATTAACCGGCGCTACTTCAGCAGCTAATACCGCATCATAGAAACGATTGAATTCTTCTTCTGTCATAGGACAGTTTAGATAAGCTGCTTCGCCTTTGTCATAACGTGATTTTAAATACACTTTGTCCATATCAATTGAGTCTTTTTCAATAATTGGGGCAGCTGCATCATAAAAGTACAATTGATCTTTACCAGTAATATCTACAATTTCTTTAGCTAAATTTTCAGTAGTTAGTGGTCCAGTAGCAATAATTGTATAACCCTCTGGAATACTATGAATTTCTTCATTTAAAACAGTAACGTTAGGGTGATTTCTTAACGTTTCAGTAATATAGCCAGAAAAATCATGTCTATCTACTGCAAGTGCTCCGCCCGCTGGTACTCTTGCTTTATCAGCAGCGGCAATAATTAATGAATCTAAACGGCGCATTTCTTCTTTTAGTACGCCTACACCATTTGTAAGTGCATTACCACGTAATGAATTTGAACATACAAGTTCAGCAAATTTATCAGTATGGTGAGCTGGTGTTTGTTTAACAGGTCGCATTTCAATTAAATTAACTTTGATACCTCGTTGAGCTAATTGATATGCTGCTTCCGATCCAGCTAGCCCTGCACCTACTACATTAACAGGTTGATCCATAATTCCCCTCCTTAAATTAATTTATCTATTTTTGAGTTTCTTCTTTATAATCACAGTTTGAACAAATAACTTGTGAGCTACGGCCTTTTTTATGCTCCATAAGATAGTGATTACACTTAGGACAATCACGACCAACTGGTTTATCCCATGAAATAAAGTCGCATTCTGGATAGTTTGAACAACCATAGAACAATCTATTTTTCTTAGATTTTCTTTCGACTACATCTCCGTCTTTACATTTTGGACAAGTCACGCCTATTGTTTTCACAATCGCTTTAGTATTTCTACAGTCTGGGAAGTTAGAACATGCCATGAATTTACCATAGCGTCCCATTTTAATAACCATAGGTGAACCGCATACTTCACAATCTTCTCCTGCAGGTTCATCTTTAATTTCTACTTTTTCCATTTCTTCCTCAGCACGTTCAACGTCTAATTTAAAACTACCATAGAAATTGTCGATTACTTTTCTCCAACCGATATCGCCTTCTGCAATCTTATCTAATAACGTTTCCATATTAACTGTGAATTCCACATCAATGATTTCTGGGAAGTAATCTTTTACTTGTTCATACACAATTTCACCTAACTCTGTAGGTACGAAACGTTTACTTTCTAATTTAACGTAGTTACGCTTTTGAATAGTATCGATAGTTGGCGCATACGTTGAAGGTCGTCCAATTTTCAACTCTTCTAATGTTTTAACTAAGCGAGCCTCAGTGTAACGTGGAGGCGGTTGTGTAAAGTGTTGTGCAGGTTCAATCTGAGTTGCAGTAACCTTATCACCTTCACTTAAATTTGGTAATTTATTCTCTTTATCGTTTTCTTTATCGTCTTTTGTTTCCACGTATAAAGTCATAAAGCCTTTAAATTTAATAGTTTGACCATTTGCTCTAAATTTAATGTCGTTTTGTGTGACATCTAAAGCAACTGTGTCTAGAATTGCTGGAGCCATTTGACTAGCTACAAATCGTTCCCAAATTAATTTATATAAACGATGTTGATCTCTAGTTAAAAATGCTTTCATTTCGTCTGGTGTACGTAGCGTACTTGATGGACGAATCGCTTCGTGAGCGTCTTGATCCCCTTGTTTACCTTTAGCTGTTCTATGAGAAACATAATCATTACCATATTTATCTTGAATATAGTTTTTAGCTTCATCTTTGGCTGTTTGAGAGATACGTGTTGAATCAGTACGCATATAAGTAATTAAACCTACCGTACCTTGTCTTTTAAGGTCAATACCCTCATATAATTGTTGAGCAAGCATCATTGTTTTGCGGGCCTTAAAATTTAATTTACGAGCCGCTTCTTGTTGTAATGTAGAAGTAGTAAAAGGATTTGCCGGTTGTCTAGTCTTTTCTTTCTTATTAACATTAGTGATTTCAAATTCGTCACCATTAAGTTCGGCCATAATCTTTTCTACGTCTTTTTTATTTTTTAATTTATGAGACTTATTTTTATAATGTAAAAATTTGGCACTAAATTTTGATTTCTTGTATCTAAATTCGCCTTCAATTGACCAATATTCTTCTGGTTTAAAGTTGCGAATTTCGTTTTCTCTATCAATAACCAATCTTAATGCGACTGATTGAACACGCCCTGCTGATAAGCCCTTTTTAACTTTTTTCCATAGTACTGGAGAAATGTTATAACCAACTAATCTATCTAAAATACGACGCGCTTGTTGCGCATCTACTAAGTCCATTTCAATATCTCGTGGATGTTTAAAGCTTTCTTTAACTGCTTCTTTTGTTATCTCATTAAATACAACTCTGTTTTCTTTTGAATCATCAAGTTCTAATATTTTTGATAAATGCCAAGCAATCGCTTCACCCTCACGGTCGGGGTCACTTGCAAGAAATACTTTTTTAGCTTTCTTTGCATATTTTTTTAAGTCTTTTACGACTGGACCTTTACCGCGTATTGTAATATATTTTGGTTCATAATTATCTTCTACATCGACACCCATTTGACTTCTCGGTAAGTCGCGTACATGTCCCATAGAAGCTATAACTTTATATTTTTTACCTAAATACTTTTCAATGGTTTTAGCTTTTGCAGGCGACTCAACTATGACTAAATTATCTGCCAAAGTGAATTCCCCCTTGCTTTTTCAGTTACTAAAGATAAATGATAAACGGTTAATTTTGTTTTTGTCAATAATTAAATTCTATTGCCTTCCTTTTCTAATTGAAAAACAAATTAATTTCTCAAATATAAAATAACTATATACTTCATATGGAGAAATACCAATTATATTGAAATAAAGATTTTATAGAAATAACTAATATTAATAATCGCATAAAATATCTTCCGCTTCTGAAACGATCATAGCACCCTCTTGCGCTCTCAACAAATTTCCTTTTGTAAGAGGGTTAAACATCGATCCTGGTAGCACATATACATTTCTATTTTGTTCGATTGCGGAATCAATGGTGATTTGACTGCCACTCTTAATTCTTGCTTCTGTAATCAGTACACCTCGTGAAAGCCCGCTAATTAAACGGTTACGCTGTGGAAAATGATATCTTGCTATGTTTTTAAATGGAGGATATTCGCTAATCACTAATCCTTTTTCTTCAATTATATTGCGTAATTTTAGAGTTTCTTTTGGATAATGTTTTAAATGCCCATAGCCTAGAACAGCTATCGTAGGAAGATTATATTTTAATGCGTAGTAATGTGCCAGACTATCAGCCCCAATAGCAAGTCCAGAAACGATGGTAAGCGGGAGATGTGTAGTAAATTGGGAAAATAAATATCTTAGTGCATTATCGGAATAAGTTGTGGCATTACGTGAACCAACTACGCCTAAAGTATATGTTGTTTTAAATAATTGGGGGTTCCCTCTGTAAAATAGTATCAAAGGATAATCATAAATTTCTTTAAGTAAGGAAGGATATAAGGAATCAAGCGAAGTTAGGAAATTAATATTGTGTTTCTTTAGATAAGTTAAGATTTCATTTACTTTAAGGTTACTAACATAATCTATCAATTTTTTACGACTGTATAGCTGTTCCCAAGACTTCAAAGTATCTAACTGATCTCTATATGAATATGTTAAAAGTTCTGGGTATAGTTTCAAAAGATGATGTACTTGTTGTGTTGAATAACCAGCCCATACCATCTTTAATAATAAGTGGTCATTATTCATTATGTGGTCTTCTCCTTTTAGATAATTATAGCGTTAAATATTAGGAGTGACATTTCATTTATTATACAAAATCTTTTAAAATTAAATCTAAATTTAATAAGTATTCTACTTACTATACTTATGTTAACTTTTTTATTTACTTGTCTTTAAATTTTTCCTCTCAATGCAATTGAACTTTAAATCATTAGAAGAACGCTTTAAATACATATTTAATTTCATTAATTATCGACATATTAAAGGCTGAGACACTCAAATGAGTACTTCAGCCTAATATTAACTAATTCTTTATTATTTAACTGTTAATAGTTGTTCGTAAATTCCAGCTTCTTTAGCTGCTTCAATTAATGTAGTACCAATTTCTGAAGGTGTATCTGCAGTTTTAACGCCACATTCATTTAATGTTTTAATTTTTTCAGCTGCAGTACCTTTACCACCAGAAATAATTGCACCTGCGTGACCCATACGTTTACCTGGAGGAGCAGTTTGACCTCCAACGAAGCCTACTACAGGTTTAGTCATATTTGCTTTAATCCATTCAGCTGCTTCTTCTTCAGCAGTACCACCGATTTCACCGATCATTACTACTGCTTTAGTATCTTCATCTTCATTAAATTCTTTAAGAACGTCAATAAAGTTTGTACCATTTACTGGGTCTCCGCCAATACCTACTGCTGTCGTTTGGCCGATACCTTCTTCAGTTAATTGATGTACAGCTTCATAAGTTAATGTACCAGAACGAGATACAACGCCGACATGACCTTTTTTATGAATATATCCTGGCATAATACCAATTTTACATTCATCTGCAGTAATTACACCTGGGCAGTTTGGTCCAGCTAAACGTGTTTTTCTACCTTCTAAATAGCGTTTAACTTTAACCATATCGACTACTGGGATATGTTCAGTAATACAAATAACCATATCTAATTCAGCATCAGCAGCTTCTAAAATAGAATCTGCGGCAAATGGAGCTGGTACATATACGACTGATACGTTAGCGCCAGTTTCTTCTTTAGCTTCTGCTACAGTATTAAATACTGGTACACCTTCTACAACTTGTCCACCTTTACCTGGTGTTACCCCTGCGACAATTTGTGTACCATAATCAAGCATTTGTTTTGTATGGAAAAGGGCAGTAGACCCTGTGATACCTTGTACTATTACTTTAGTATTCTTATCTATAAATACACTCATCTTAGTGTTCCCATCCTTTCCTTACGCTTCTTTAACAAGTTTAACAATTTTTTGTGCGCCTTCAGCCATTGTTGCTGCTGGTTCAATTGCTAATCCTGAATCGTTTAAGATTTCTTTACCACGTTCAACGTTTGTACCTTCTAAACGTACAACTAATGGTAAAGTTAATTCTACTTCTTTAACTGCTGCTACAATACCTTCGGCAATAACGTCACATTTCATGATTCCACCAAAAATATTTACAAAGATACCTTTAACATTGTCATCGCCTAAGATGATTTTAAATGCTTCAGTAACTTTTTCTTTAGTAGCGCCGCCACCTACGTCTAGGAAGTTCGCTGGATTTCCACCAAAATGGTTGATTGTATCCATAGTTGCCATTGCTAAACCGGCACCATTAACCATACAACCAATGTCGCCATCTAAAGCGATGTATGACAAGTCATATTTAGATGCTTCAATTTCTTTTGGATCTTCTTCTTCTAAATCGCGTAATTCTTGAATATCTTTATGTCTAAATAAAGCATTATCATCGAAATTAATCTTAGCATCTAATGCTAATACTTCCCCTTCACCAGTAGTTACTAGTGGATTGATTTCGACAATTGAGCAATCTTTTTCAATAAATACGTTATACAATGAAATTAAAAATTTCGCTGCTTTATTAATTGATTCTTTAGGAATATTGATGTTAAAAGCAATACGACGTGCTTGGTAAGGTGATAAACCTACCACTGGATCAATTGTTTCTTTAAATATTTTCTCTGGTGTTTTAGCGGCTACTTCTTCAATTTCAGTACCGCCTTCTTCAGAAGCCATTAAAGTAATGCGATCTGTAGCACGGTCGATAACAAAACCTACATAATATTCTTTTTGAATATCGCAGCCTTCTTCGATATAAAGTCGTTTAATCTCTTTACCTTCTGGACCTGTTTGATGTGTTACTAATTGTTTCCCTAATAATTCGTTCGCGTAAGTTTCAACTTCAGATAGTGACTTAGCAATCTTAACTCCACCTGCTTTACCTCTACCCCCAGCGTGGATTTGTGCTTTTACCACATAAACCTCTGAATTTAATTCTTTCGTTTTGTCCACCGCTTCTTCAGCAGTAAATGCAACTCGTCCTTCTGGAACAGCTACGCCCATTGAACGAAATATTTCTTTACCTTGATACTCGTGGATATTCATCTTCCATCCTCCTGTTTCTTAGGTTAAGTTCATCTACAATTATAGAAAATGAAAGCGCTATTGTAAACTGAAAGTGTTCCACTTTTGCCAATAAATTTAAAATTCAAATAATTACAACATAGACTTTATCGGTTCGAAACTTTTGCGATGATAAGGAGTAATCCCAAGATTTCTTAATCCTTCTAAGTGAGCTTTAGTACCATAGCCTACATTCTTCTCAAAATCGTAACCAGGATATTCCTCGGCTAAAGCTTTCATTAGCGTATCTCTGTATTCTTTTGCCATAACACTAGCAGCAGCAATCGATACACTCTTTGCATCGCCTTTGATAATTGAAGTTTGAGGAATATCATTATCTAATTTCATGGCATCAATGAGTAAATAATTAGGTTGTTGTTTAAGCTGTCCTATAGCACGCTCCATAGCTAATTTCGTTGCATTATAAATATTTAATTCATCTATCTCTTTAGGGCTGGCGATCCCATAAGCATAATCTAGTACATCTTCTTTAAGTTGCGTATTTAACATTTCACGTTTATTAGCTGATAACTTTTTTGAATCATCTAACCCTAAGAAGTTATGTCCTGTGTTTAATATTACTGCGCATGCTACTACGGGCCCTGCTAAAGGCCCCCGACCAACTTCATCTATACCACAAATTAAAGCTTCCGGATTTTCTTCAAGTAACATGTTTTCATATTTATTCATATAATTGTAATGTTCAATCATCTCTTGCTCTTTTAGTAGCTGTTTGCGACGTCGATTTATGCTTTGTTGAATACCTTTACGTTCATCCTTATTTAACTCGTGCTGGTTCAAGTCATCAACAGACTGAATCGTTTCTAATAAGTCTTTCGCTTCCTTAATTGTTAGCGTCATGATCTATTTCACTCTTCATTTCTGAATATAAATCAAAACAATATGTTCCAATTTTAGCATTACGCATATCATTAATAATTAGTTCAATCACAGCTTCATAATCTACTTCGTTACCTTTTTGGAGAAGGCCACGACGGCGCCCTATAGCATCGAACCATTCTAGGATCTCAGCATCTTCTGCTACATCTATATTGTAATGTTGCTTAAATGCATCAATATCGTGCTCTATTAGGAAATTCATACCATAAATTGCTACTTCATCTAAATGTACAATACTATCTTTAATTGCACCCGTTAAGCTTAGCTTTTTACCAACTGTTTCATCTTCAAATTTAGGCCATAAAATTCCCGGCGTATCTAAAAGTTGTAAGGATTGTCCTACTTTAATCCATTGTTGTTGTTTAGTAACACCTGGTTTATTTCCAGTTTGTGCGATATTCTTCTTAGCTAGCTTATTTATTAAAGTAGATTTACCAACGTTTGGAATGCCTACAATCATTGCTCTGATTGCACGTGGTTTAAGACCTTTAGCTTTTTCTCTTTCAAATTTCTCTTTAGTAGCTTCAATTGCTGCTGTTTCTACGCCTTTTAAATTTTTACCATGTTTAGCATCCACCGCTACAGGATAATAACCTTTATCGATGAAGAAACCTTCCCATTTCTGCATTTCTTTCAAATTTGACATATCTTTTTTATTTAAAATAACAACACGAGGTTTTTGTTTAATTACATCGTCAATCATCGGATTTCTAGAGCTATAAGGAATGCGCGCATCAACTAATTCAAACACAACATCTACTTTTTTTAGTTGTTCTGTAACTTCTCTCTTAGCTTTCGCCATATGTCCTGGATACCATTGTATTGCCATAGTCTGTCACCTTGCTTTCATTTAATTCGAATTCAACTTATTGATTATACTTGAAAATTAGAAACCTAACCACTATTACTAAATTAATCTCTTCTATTTTATCATTCATTAATTAGGTGATTAAATAGTTATAAATAAATCATTTAAAAAGTATAATTACTTTTAATCGACCCATCTATCCCCTACAATTTAAATGTGTTGTATCATTTTAAATTAGTAATCTTTATTTTAGAGGTATAAACATGAAAAAAATATTCATTTTTATCGGCTTATTCCTAGCATTATCATTGTTAGGGCATAGCTATCTTATTTACCGATTTGTTCATGACGGGGTACTATTTACAGGTCCAAATGATGGCATGGAACAAATGGTGCCTATTCAAATGTATTTATTTGATAAATGGAGTCAAGGCAATCTATTCTATTCCACTGACTTTGGTTTAGGTGGAGACTTCTTTACAGATTTAAGCTATTATTTCTCCACAAATTTACTATTCATCATTAACGTGTTTATTATAATAATTTTAAAATCATTTATTTCTTTACATACTGAAGGCTTAATGTTTTGGATGGTCAATGCCCTTATAGTATCAATCTTAAAAGCTAGTATTGCGATGTATTGTACATATTTGTATAGCAGATTTATCACTAAAAACCTTTGGATAAGCCTAATTATGTCCTTCTTATTTGTTATGTCGCCTTTATATTACCGTTTCACTGTATATTGGCCGTTCTTTAGTGATGTGTTTATTTGGATGCCATTATTACTCTTATCTATTGAAAGAGTTTTACAAAAACAGAAGTTTGGATTATTCATTTTTACCATCACGTTATCATTTATCAATAATTTTTATTTCGCATATTATTTAACACTTATAGGTGCAGGCTACATATTAATCAGACTTATCTTTAGACATCGCAAAGATACTATTTCACGTGGAAAAGCACTATTATTCTTAGTCATTAGTGCGGTACTTGGTTTAGGCAATAGTTTATTTATTTTCTTTCATGGAGCGCAAAGCTTTTTAAACAATCGACGTGCGCCCTTCAATGGGGAAGTTCAACCTTTTGAAAAGCTTAATATTAATACGAATACCTTCTTCGATAATTACTTAATTGTCTTGTTATTTATTACGCTACAAGCATTATTATGTTTTAAACTCTACAAACATTTCTATTATCGCTTGTTTGCTTTATTATCAATTGTCTTTATATTATTTAACTTTATTCCTTTTATTGACCAACTATTTAATGGTTTTTCTGCGCCTCAGAAACGTTGGCATTTTATCCTAGCATTTAATTCTGCAATGCTTATTGGTTTATTTCTTAAATATTTTAGAACGTTAAGTATTAAAGCATATGTATTCAGTAATATCGTTGCTGAAATTATAATTTTCGCGAGTGCCATTACTTACCACAAGTTTGTGGCTTGGTTAGTACTTGTACCGATTGTTTCATTGATTGGCTTATTTATCTTAATTTTAAAAGATAGAAAATATCGTCTTAAATTGAGCTATATGTATGGAATATCAATTATTCTATTAAGCATCATGGTTTCGATAGTATTTATTAAAAATCAAATTTATTTTAAAGACCATCAAGAGCGTGCAAATACGTTTTATGTTAATTCAAGTCTCTATAGTTCTGACTTACAACGTTCACTTGTAAATGAAATGGATCACGCTAAACGAGGAGATGAGCGTATTGATTGGCGTGTAAACGAGCAAGATAACACACCTATGTATCAACATTTCAAAGGTCTTAGCTTATATTCAAGTATCTTCCATCATAATATTCTCGATTTTTATTATGACGCTTTGAAGATAAATTTAGCTGAAGAATCATTAAGTCGTTATCAATCTATGAATGGTCGCCAAAATATCGCTAGTCTATTCTCGATTCGCTATATGATGTTAAAGGACTATCAAGGCAATTTACCTGCCCATTTTCAAAAAATTAAAACAAGTGGGCAATACACAATATATGAAAATAAACTTAATTTACCATCTGTAAAGGTCACAAATAATGTATACAATAGTCAGAACTTATCGACTGCACTTGATCGAGAACATGCGATGTTAGATGGCGTGATTATGGAGGGTAAAGGCGCTAAATATAAAAACAAAACTGACAATTTATTACCTAAAACTACAATTAAATTTAAAAATATAAAACAATTGAGTGATGGTAAATATAAAGTCGTTGGTGGCAAGGGAGGAACTATTTCATTACATCTTCCTAATACACTTAGAAAAAAATACGAAGATTTCTATATCACGATGAAGATTAAGCGTGGCCAGCCTGACAGTAACTATACTGTAGCTATCAATAATTATGCTAATCACCGTTTATTTAATAATTCAACCTATCGTACTGGAGTTGATACTCAGCTCTATCGCACTCAACCAGATAAAAATGGTAATATTAATATTACCTTATCCCCAGATGGTGAATTTAATTTAAATTTACAACAATTAAACGGAGAGAATTATGCTACGCTTAAACAGGCTCATCGTAAAGCCGATTTCAATTCATTTTATAAGGATATTAAAAATGGTATAGAAGCTCATTTATCACACCATAAAAAAGGGATTGCTTCTATTAATATTCCATATCGACATGGCATGCGCGCTTATGTAGATGGTAAGCGTGTTCAACCAATGAAGGTTAACTATATGATGACTGGCGTGCCCGTTAATCAAGACGCTAAAAAGATTGTTATTAAATACCAACCACCTTATTGGAATACCATGATAATCATTTCATTAATAAGTATCATTATAAGTATTATATTTGTTAGATTTAGCAATTCAAAAAGAAAGATGAGGAAGCACATTGATTAAGAAAGTTTGGACGAAAACGTTATGGACCTTCGGATTTATATTTATCATTGCCAATTTATTAACCTTAACTATTTATTATCCATTTATTCGAGATTTCATCAAAGATGGCGTAGTATTTAGCGGTTCCGGTGATGGCTTTAGACAAATGATGCCATTTCAACTTTATTTATACGAACATATAACTCACTTAAGAGGTTTTTACGACCATTCATTTGGCTTAGGCGGAGACTATGTTAAAGGTTTAGCTTACTATTACTCATTATCACCAATTATGTGGCTCAATTTTTTAATTATCTGGTTAGGTGAACATTTATTAAACTGGAATCCTCACGACATCAGTTTTTGGCCCACTAACCAACTCATAGTAGCCTATGTCCGAAGTGTGATTTCATTTATTTGTGCGTTTTACTATTTTAGATATTTAAAATTAAAACCTGCTCCACTGATGATTGCCACCATCTTGTATGGCTTATCGACCGTTGTACTTTATTATAATTTCACATGGTCATTTTATGGTAATTTATTAATATTTTTACCTTTATCACTTTGGGGCATGGAACGATTTTTCCAACAACGTAAAATTGGATTATTTATTTTCTCAGTAGCAATAACACTGTTGTCTAACTTTTATTTTAGTTACTACCAAGCGATAGTACTAGGCATTTACTTTATATTACGTATTATCTTCCACTATCGCTACGATATAGTTACACGTTGGCAAAAGTTCTATTTACTCGTAATTGGTGTAATACTAGCCGTGCTATCAAGTATTTGGGGATTTTATACAGGCGTCTCATCATTTTTAAATAATGATAGACAGCAAAATAGTGATTTTAAAATCTCATTATTTACTGATTTAACAAATAATAATTATTATATATTCTCAAATGGTTTTTATATTACGATTACGCTTGTTGCACTTGTTGCGTTGTTAACTTTTAAACTCTATAAATACTATTATTATCGCTTGTTTGCCATAATCACTTGGTTTTTACTCATCGGCTCACTATCACAGTATTTTGATAGCGCATTTAACGGTTTCTCATTACCACAGCGTCGTTGGGTATACTTTTTAGTTCTATCTACTAGTGCGTTATGTGCGTTATATATTCAACATTTGTCAGAACTATCTATGAAGCAATTTTCATTTGCAGCTCTACCTGTTTTAATAGTAGGTATTGTGCGTTTTATAATAGCAGATAACTTCGTCAACTGGATGATTGTAGCGTTTCTTATCATCATCGTCTTGGCATTACTTGTCTGGCAGAAAAAGTGGCTCAATAACTCTTTCGTACTATTAGCTATTGTTGTCCTATTTATCATTCAACAAGTCGTTATGACCCATGATTCAAGACAACGCACTATTGATCCATACGCGACGACTACAGATACAATTAAAGATCCAAGCTATCACAACCCTGTACTTGCAAAAACTATCGACAAGTTAAATCAAGACAATCAAGATCCATTCCATCGCATCGATTATATGTCAGGATATGCGCTTAATTCGCCTTTTATCTATCACTATAATGGCATTTCATTATATTCCAGTATTTTCGATGGAGATATATTGAAATATTATGATAAATTAATGCAAATTAATATGCCTGTAGATAAAAATAGTACGTATCGTTATTTAGGCAACCGTGCTAATCTCGAGGCCTTATGGAATGTACAAGATCGCTTCCGTCATCCAAACGACTTAAACATGCCTTATGGCTTTAAAAAGGTAGATACTTTCGTAAATGGCAAAGATAAATTAGTTCATAGTAAAAATACAACGGATTATCCAGCAGCACATGTTACTGATAAGATTTATGAGGCTGATGAACTTAAATCTCCTTTAGATCGTGAACAAGCTATGTTACAGGGCGTCGTCTTTGACCAACCTTCAGAGAAATCGACTACTTCACTTCCTAAAAACGAAAATTTATTAGATGAAGCGGACATTTCTACCAGAGATGCAACTTGGAAAGATAAGGATCATTTAAAAGTGAACAAAGATAACGGTGGCGTAACATTAAATTTGCCTAATTCTATTGCTAATAAGTACAAAGATTTATATGTAGAAATGGACGTCGAGTTACTCTCACCTGATAAAGCACACACAGTAGGTATCAATGAATATTCACAAAATCGAAATGAATTGACCTATAAATATCGACGTTTTGTAACACCTGTCACAATGCGAGTGAAATCATCTGATGAATTAAAAGTACGATTATCGACTGGTAACTATCGCCTATCTATTAAAGGAATTTACGGAGAAGACTATCATACTCTACACAAAGCGACAGAGGATTTAACACCTGTTAAAGTACAAGAAGAACGAAATGGTTACTCAGTGACAAAACCTAAACAAAGCTCCGGTTACGTCGTTCTTCCTACCGTTTATGCTAAAGGTATGCATGCGACAGTGAATGGTAGAGATGTCGATGTAAAAGAAGCAAATGGCATTATGACTGCGATTCTTGTCAGTAAGGGAGATACGCATATCCGAGTAACTTACACTCCACCATATTTTTATCCTTTAATCATTGTAAGTGTTATAGGTATCGTGCTTAGCATTGTATTTAGTCTTTGGTTAAAAAGAAAACACTAGAAGTAGTTATATATAAGATTAAATTGGGATAAAAATCCCAAAGTAATAGCGTAGAGATGATTCAATCATGAATCTTCTCTACGCTTCTTTTATCAATACTTCGTATTGTTATGGAGCGGGATATAAATCTAAGGAGCGGGACAGAAATCTAATGCAATTTCTAAGATTTCGTAGTCTTGCCCCGGCGAGGTTGACTAGAATGAATGTGCACTAAAATGCGATTCTCTCACAAATCACTACTAAAATAAAAAGCTTCTAATATCTCCTCTACAAGAAGATACTAGAAGCTTATTTGTAAGATAACTGTTGTTGCTAACCTTTATCTCATGCTTATGTTTATAATGCTGATTAACGAATTTCTTGGATTCTAGCAGCTTTACCACGTAAACTACGTAGATAGTATAATTTAGCACGACGTACTTTACCACGACGTTTAAGTTCGATTTTCTCGATTTTTGGAGTGTGTAATGGGAATGTACGTTCCACACCTACACCTGAAGAAATTTTACGAACTGTGAAAGTTTCAGAAATTCCTCCACCACGACGTTTAATTACAACACCTTCGAATACTTGGACACGTTCACGTGAACCCTCAACGATACGTACGTGTACACGTAAAGTGTCACCAGTACGGAAAGCTGGTAAGTCAGTGCGTAATTGTGATTTAGTTACTGCTTCGATTAACTTATGATTACTCATTTATATACTCTCCTTCAACCTATGTTCTTGCCTCGACATACATATAGCAGCGGATCATAGTGATTTTTAGTGTCTTTTCACACTTGATATATATTAGCATACTACTTCTCGTTTTTCAATTGCTTTTTATAGCTTTCTATAATTTCTTTATCTTTTTTAGTTAAAGGATAATCTTCTAACAAGTCAGGACGTTTAGTATACGTTCGAATTAATTTTTGCTCATGACGCCACTGTTCAATGTTGGCATGATTTCCAGATAATAAGACATCTGGCACAGTCATTTCTTCAAATTCTCTTGGACGAGTATATTGAGGAAATTCTAGTAACCCATCTGAAAAAGAATCATCTTGATGAGATTGTTGATTACCTAAGACACCTGGTATTAAGCGTACAATAGCATCTGTCATTGTCATTGCAGGCAATTCTCCGCCTGTTAGGACATAATCCCCCATTGAAATTTCATCAGTCACTAAATGCTCTCTAATACGTTCATCGTATCCTTCATAGTGACCACAAATAAATACAAGATGTTCTTCTTCACTCAATTCTTGTGCAATTTTTTGAGAAAATGGACGACCTTGAGGGCACATTAAAATCACTCGTGTTTTTTCACTACGTTGTAAATCTTTCATCGCATTAAACACAGGTTCTGGCTTTAATACCATCCCTTGGCCTCCACCAAATGGATAATCATCAACTTGATTATGCTTATTAATCGCATAATCTCTAAAATTAACAGTATTAACTGTGATAATTTCTTTATCTTGAGCACGTTTTAAAATCGAATGTTGAAGGACACCCTCAAACATTTCAGGGAATAACGTTAAATAATCGATTTTCATTAATCTAACAATCCTTCCATAGGTGTAATTCGAATTGTCTTATTATCAACATCAACGTCTTTTACTACATCTGCAATATAAGGAATAAGATATTCTTTATCTCCTTTAACTACCCACACATCATTTGCGCCGGTTTCGAAAATATTAATCACACGTCCAATAGGAGTATTTTCCTCGTTAAACACTGTACAACCGATGATATCTGAATAATAAAATTCATTTTCGTCTAATTCAATATCATCATGATCGCGTTCTTGGTATAAATAATCTCCTTTATAATGTTCTACATCATTAATATTATCTATACCTTTAAATTTAAGCATATGAAAGCCTTTGTGCACACGATAGGATGTGATTGTGAGCTCAATTTCATTATTATTATGTTTTACAAACAAAGTTTCTCCAGGTTGAAAACGGGTTTCTGTAAAATCAGAGTTAGATTTTACTTTAACCTCACCTTTTATACCATGTGTATTTACAATTTGGCCAACCTCAACTTGCATGCTTGCACCTCTCTCAACACTTTATAGTTATTTTAAAATAATATATTTATCATACCATGCATTTAAGTAACTTTTAACCATAAGAAAGCGGAGTGGAAATCTAATTGATTCTCAACGATTTCATCACCCCGCCCATCAATAGAATTAAGGTTGAACATAGTTTCTTACTCGTTAACTTGTTCTAAACTAACGAGCCTAGAACATTCTAATATCAATGCCCTAGGCTCGTTAAACTCTATTATAATAAAGTTTGTACTAATTATTTAGTATGTTTTTGTTCGTCAAAAGTTTTTAAAATACCTTGTTTAGATAAGATATTGTGAACTGTATCAGTTGGTTTAGCTCCGTCTTTTAACCATTTTAAAGCTAATTCTTCGTCAATTTTAACTTCTGGAGCATTAACGCTAGCTGGATTATAAGTACCGATTTGTTCGATGATACGACCGTCACGTGGCGCACGAGCATCAGCTACAACGATACGATAGAATGGATTTCTTTTTGAACCTAAACGAGTTAAACGAATTTTAACTGCCATATATAAAACTCTCCTTTAAATCTTTTCATTTTTTATTTTCTACAAGAAATAATGATAACAGGAACATAAAACTTTGTAAAGAGTTTTTTCTTTACCAAATAAATTTATCTCATTAAGTAAAATTTATTGTCTATTTTTAGTCATTGAATAACTTACTTTTAACTTTAAAGGAGCGGCGACTGAAATCTAATGAAATTACCAAAGATTCCAATCCCGCTCCTCATTTATTTTATTAAAATGGTAAGTTCATGCCTTTCAGCATATTTTCCATTTGACTACGTTTACCTTTTTTACCTTTACGACTACCGCCAGTAAATTGTTTCATCATTTTCTTCATATCGTTAAACTGCTTCATTAATCTGTTCACTTCTTGTAATGAACGACCAGAACCTTTAGCGATACGTTTTTTACGAGATACATTTAAGACAGCTGGATTTTCTCTTTCTGCCGGTGTCATAGATTGAATAATTGCTTTAATATGATCGATTTGTTTTTCGCTCATATTTAAATTATCCATGCCTTTCATCTTATTCATACCTGGAATCATTTTCATAATATCATCAAGTGGACCTAAGTTTTTAACTTGATCTAATTGTTCTAAGAAATCATCCAATGTAAATGAAGAATCACGCATTTTCTTTTCTAAGTCTTTAGCTTTGTCTTGGTCAACATCTTGTTGCGCCTTTTCAATGAGACTTAAAACGTCGCCCATACCAAGGATACGAGAAGCCATACGTTCAGGATGGAATAATTCTAGACCGTCTAGCTTTTCACTCATACCTACAAATTTAATAGGTTTTTGAGTAACTGCACGAATAGATAATGCCGCACCACCACGTGTGTCGCCATCTAATTTAGTTAGCGTTACACCTGAAACATCTAATTGATCGTCAAATGATTGTGCTACATTCACGGCATCTTGACCGGTCATAGCATCTACTACTAACATAATTTCATTTGGTTTTGAAATTTCTTTCACTTCTTGAAGTTCATTCATTAATGTTTCATCAATGTGCAAACGTCCAGCAGTATCGATAATCACAAAATCTAAATGTTCTTCTTTAGCGTGTTGTAAAGCATTTTCAACAATCTGTTGAGGTTTAACTTGATCCCCTTCACTATACACTGGGATGTCAATTTGTTTACCTACTGTTTGTAATTGGTTAATCGCAGCTGGACGATAAATATCGGCAGCGACTAACATTGGTTTTTTATTATATTTTTTGCGCATTAATAACGCTAATTTACCGGCAGTTGTTGTTTTACCGGCACCTTGTAAACCGACCATCATTACGACTGTTGGTGGTTTATTAGCCATTGTAATGGAAGTGTTTTCTCCTCCCATTAATTGTGTTAATTCATCTTGTACAATTTTTATGACTTGTTGACCAGGCGTTAATGATTGCATTACGTCTGATCCTAGGGCGCGATCTGATACAGTTTTTACGAAATCTTTTACTACTTTAAAGTTAACATCGGCTTCAAGTAAAGCAAGACGTACTTCACGCATCATAGTTTTAATGTCTGCTTCAGTCACTTTACCTTTACCACGAATTTTTTGCATTGTATTCTGCAAACGATCGGATAATCCTTCAAATGCCATATTAATTGCCCTCCTTTGTCTCTAGTTATTCAAGTTCTTCTAATTGATTAATATAATGTTGTAATTTATTAGCATCTTTTAGTGATAATTTCATCTGTTCATAGATATGTTGGCGTTGTTGGAACTTTTCATATAAATTTAGCTTAGTTTCATAATTTTCAACTAAATCGCCAGTTCTTCTTATATTATCATAAACTGCTTGTCTACTCACATCAAATGTCTCTGCAATCTCACTTAATGAGTAATCTTTTAGATAAAATAATTCAAGATAATTACGTTGTTTTTCGGTCAATAATGATTGATAAAAGTCAAATAAATAATTCATTCTTAACGTTTTGACTAAATCATTTTTCCCCATGTGTGTGTTCCTCATTCTCAGAGTCTGAGTTGGCTATTTCTTCAGGGATATCTTCATTTTGTTCAATCATATCGGCGAATAAACCATAAACATAGCTTTCAGGGTTGAATGGTTGTAAATCGTCTAATTTTTCACCTAGACCTACGTATTTAACTGGAATATGGAGCTCGTTTCTAATCGCAAGTACGATACCACCTTTGGCAGTACCATCTAATTTAGTTAATACGATACCTGAAACATTTGTTACTTCTTTAAATGAACGTGCTTGAGACAATGCGTTTTGTCCTGTTGTAGCATCTAAACATAATAGTGCTTCGTGTGGTGCATCTGGTACGGCGCGATTAATCACACGTTTCATTTTATCTAACTCTTGCATTAAGTTAGCTTTATTTTGTAAACGACCTGCTGTATCACAGATTAAAATATCTATACCTTTATTTTTAGCTGCATTAATTGCATCGTAAACTACGGCTGCTGGATCTGAACCTTCACTTTGTTTAACTACTTCTACACCTACGCGGTCGCCCCAAACTTGTAATTGGTCTATAGCTCCAGCTCTGAAAGTGTCACCCGCGGCAAGCATTACTTTTTTGCCTTCCATTTTATAACGGTGAGCTAACTTACCGATAGTTGTAGTTTTACCTACACCATTGACACCTACCATTAAGATAACGTTTAAACGTCCATCTTCAAGATTCATTGCTTCTGAATGATCATCTTCTTGATGGTAAATTTCGACAATTTTTTCCACAATAACTTCACGTAAATCTTCAGTTTCTTGGATATTACGGCGTTGTGCTTCTACACGTAATTCTTCAGTTAGTTGCATCACTGTATTAAAACCTACATCTGCTGTAATCAACATTTCTTCTAAAGCTTCGAAGAATTCTTCATCAACAGTTCTATAACGTGCAATTAAATTATTTAATTGTTCTTGGAAGTTTTGACGTGATTTTTCTAAACCAGCTTTGAATTTCGCACCCATTTTTTGAGCTTCGATTTCTTCAAAGTCTTCAATTGAAATTAAACCATCATCGTCAAAGTCGGCTTCACTTAATTTACGTGGTTTCTTTCTAGGCGCAAACTCTGAATCGCTATCTTCTTGTGAAGGTTCACCACTTGGGGCTTCTTCTTCAGTTAGTTCTTGTTCAATATCATCTGTAGATTTAGTTGAAAATTTATCTTTTAATCGTTTAAAGAAACTCATACTTGTTCCTCCTCCATAACCTCATCTATTGTATTTAAATTTACACTTACTAATTTAGAAACGCCTGATTCTTGCATCGTCACGCCGTATAAACGGTCGGAATATTCCATTGTTCCTTTACGGTGTGTAATAACGATGAATTGGGTTTGCATAGATAATTCTTTTAAAAATTGGGCATAGCGTATCACGTTAGCTTCATCAAGTGCCGCTTCTACTTCATCTAGTATAACAAATGGCGCGGAACGAACCTTCAATATGGCGAAAAGTAATGCAATAGCACTTAAAGCACGTTCACCGCCACTTAATAAAGATAAGTGCTGTAACTTCTTACCAGGAGGTTGTACTATAATATCTACTCCTGCTGATAAATAGTCATCATCAGTTAATTCTAATTTAGCATGTCCTCCGCCAAATAACGACTGAAATACTGTAGAAAAATGTTCTTGCACTTGTAAGAAAGTATCTTTGAAACGTCCCTTAACCTCTTGATCCATTTCACTTATAACTTGTTCAAGTGTATGTTTGGCTTCACGTAAATCGTTACGTTGATCGTTAAGGAAGGTATATCGTTCATTTAATTCTTCAAATTGTTCGATGGCATTGATATTCACTGGTCCTAATTCGTCAATCGACATCTTAGTAAGTTTCACTTTTTTTCTAAGAGAGTCAATCGTATCATCTGAATGGTACTCTTCTCGTGCACGTTCTACAGTTAATTGATACGTTTCATTCAAATGATCAATGGCATGATTGATTAGGACATCTAATTTAGATTGTTGCGCTTTAATATCTTGATAAAAACTTTCAATAGAAAGTAAATCTTGATGATATTCTTGAAGTTTGGCTTCATGAATTTCTATATCTTCATTAATATCCATGCGTTGTTGTTTTAAATCTTTTAATTTATTCGTTATTGTTTCACGCAAGGTTTCTTTTTCTTCAATATTAGCTTGAAGCTTGTCAAAAGCTTGCTTACCCATCATATCGTCGGAATTAAACAATTCGATTTTTTCTTGTACGTCATGTAATTGTTGGCTTATATTAGTAATTTGTTTGTCAATTCGCTCTAAAGATGATTTATGAGCATTCATTCGTTCTTTAACTACGGCGAGATCAGAACGTTTTTGATTTAATTGTTGTTGAACTTGTGTAGTATTTTCTTTTCCTTCTTTAGAAAGTTGAGTATAGCGTTCAATATCTTCTTCAAGTTGTTTAAGTTGTTCTTTAATCGTAGATAAACGATTTTGTTTTTCAGTTAAAGTAATACGACTTTGTTCACTTTGGTAACCATCATTTTTCTCAAACTCAAATTCTTCATGTTCATCTTTAATATGTGTTTCTTGTGTTTTTAAACGATCTAACTGAAGCGCTTCATTATGAGATGTCTCTTTAACTTCATTATATTGTTGGCTCAAAGTGAAATACGATTCACTCATTTTTTCAACTTTATCTTTTTGTTGTTGCAATTGTTTTTCAAATTCTTGTGTTTGTGTTTCATATTGTTGTAATTGCGTACGCATTGTAGTTAACTCATCTTTTTGTGACAAGATACTTTTAGTTTTACGCGCGCCGCCACCAGTCATTGAACCGCCTGAGTTTACTATATCCCCTTCAAGCGTAACAATTCTCGTCTTATATTGAATAGCTCTCGCAAGTTCATTGGCGTTTTTAAGGTTATCCACGATGATAGTGGTACCTAGAAGGTTGCCAACTACATCTTGATATTCGGAATTTACACGCACAGCCTCTGAGGCTACATTAATAAACCCGTTTGAATTTTGTGCTATTTGTCTAATATCCGTAGTTAATCTTCTTGGCTTAATTACATTCAAGGGTAGGAAGGTTGCTCTGCCTAGACCTTTTTGTTTTAAAAATTGGATAGCCTGACGTCCATCTTTTTCCGTATCAACTATAATATGTTGTAAGGAAGCACCTAATGCGGTTTCTATCGCTTGTGTTAATTCAGAAGGTACATCAATTACTTCAGCTACAGCGCCACGAATCCCTTGTAATGTGTGATGTTTGGCTTTTAATACATGTTTAACACCATTAAAGAAATAAGTATAATCTTCTTCTTGAGTTTCTAAACTTTCAACTCTTGCTTTCATTTTATCTGTATAACGGTATGCTTGATATAACTTATCTTCATACTCTGTTTGTAGACGTTTAGCTTCGGATAAATCTTTCTCAAGTTGTTGCGTATTTTTTTCAATATCTTTGAGTTGTTTTAAAGTCTCTTGATGTTGATGATTCACTGTAGTAATTTCTGTTTGAATTTCTTTAAGTTGATTAAATGCTTCGACTAAACGTGAATCAAGACGAGATTTTTTAGCTTCATTTTCCTTAATCGTATGTTCAAGAAAACGTATATCGTTATTTACATCAGACTGTTCGGACATTAATTCATAGTAATTATTTTTTATCACTTCTAACTTTTCTTCATGTTGTTCATCTGATACATATAATTGAGATTCTAATTGATGAATTTCGTTGTTCAGTTGTTTTTGTTTATCTTTTAAAGAAGCACGTTGTTGTTCAACACTTTCTTTCTCACGTTGTACAGTATCTAATTCGTGATTAAGATTCTCTAATTCCTCTTCAAAGCGAGCATTTGTTTCAGATTGGTTACGTTTTCTTTCTTCTAAGACATTTAACTGTCCTGTATATTTTTCATACTCTTCAGTTGCTCTAATCAAATCATAATTCAATTGTTCAACTTCATTATCAATATGTTGACGCTTGGTCTTTTGCTTTTGTAAGTATTGAGTGATTTGAGCTTGTTTCGCCTCTTTATCTGCTTGTTGACTCTTTAAATCATTAAGACGTTGATCTAATTCGCGATTGTCTTCTGAATATTGGTCAATGTCATGCACAGTGACAATTACATCACTTTGCTTCATTTCTTTTGATAGTTGTATATATTCTTTGGCTATCGAAGCTTCAGCTTTCAAGGGCTCAACTCGCCCTTCTAAATCATACAAAATATCTTCGACGCGAGATAAATTATCTTCTGTACTATCTAATTTTTGAAGTGATTCAGCTTTTCTTTTTTTGTATTTTAATACACCTGCAGATTCTTCGAGTATTTGACGTCTATGAATAGGTTTCGCATTAAGTATTTCATCTACTCTACCTTGAGAAATAATACTAAATGCTTCTTTTCCTAAACCAGAATCTAAGAACAACTCAGTAATATCACGTAATCTTGCTTTATCATTATTTAAATAATATTCGCTTTCACCGCTACGGTATAAGCGACGTGTGACCACAATGTCATCAGCATCAATTTGCAGTTGTCTTGCTTTATTATCTAATTTTAATTGAACTTCTGCATAATTTTGGGCACTACGATGTTCTGCACCTGAGAAAATAATATCTTCCATTTTAGAGCCACGCAGAGATTTAGCTGATTGCTCGCCTAGCACCCATTTAATGGCGTCTGTAATATTACTTTTCCCACTACCATTAGGACCGACAATTGCAGTTACACCTTTATCGAATTGAACATCGGTGCGATCTGCAAATGATTTAAACCCTATGGCATCTATTGATTTTAAATACACCATACTATTCTCCTTGTTAATCATTCATACTCATTCTTGTTGAGAAGAGGACAATATTCAATGGGGTTGGAAGAGACTGAGACATTAATAATTTCACTATAGAAGACCGATATATATTGTTCCAATCTCCTTCACCATACCATGGAAAGAATACGAAATTGATAGTTTAGATTTCTCTCCTACTCTCTATATACTTTACTTTTTGGGAATTGATTTTTTCAATTTATTATATGCGCTTTCGGCCGCTTTTTGTTCGGATTCTTTTTTAGTTTTTCCTTGGCCCTCTGCGACTGCTTTATTTTCCAAAATAACTTCAGAAGTAAATAAACGATGATGTGCGGGACCTTCTTCTTTAATTAAACGATACTTCACGTCGCCTTTATTCTGACTATGTACATACTCTTGAAATTGTGTTTTATAATCAACAACGCCAACTAATTCATTATCTTCCACATATGGAAAGATGACTTTCTCTGCAAATTTCCAAACTGTATCTAAGCCTTGATCAAGATACAATGCACCAACAAACGCTTCAAACGCGTCAGAAACAAGAGAAGGACGTGTTCTACCACCTGTCTTCTCTTCGCCTTTACCTAATAAGATTAAACGGTTTAGGTTAATTTTATTCGCAAATATTACAAGTGAGGGCTCACATACGATTGTTGCTCGCATTTTAGTTAAATGACCTTCTGGTAAATTAGGATGTTTATCAAAAAGGTAGCGTGAAACCGTCAATTCTAATACCGCATCGCCTAAAAATTCAAGACGTTCATTATGAGCTAAGCGATCCATATTGAAGTCATTGATAAAACTAGAATGTGAAAAAGCTTGTTGATATAAATCAATATTGGAATATTTAAATCCAAGTTCTGTCATTTTCTTTGAAAATTGCTGTTGAAAGTCATTTACCATTTCTGTTTTTTTGGGATTTGTCATGCTACAACCTCCAATAACTTATTCTGTGTTAAACCCCTATGAAAAAAATCTGAGCCATCTTGTAGACGACTCAGATGTAAGTTTTTTATTTTTCAAGACTATTGATATACTTAACAGCATCACCAACAGTGTTGATTTTTTCAGCTTCTTCATCAGGAATTTCAGTACCAAATTCATCTTCTAATTCCATTACTAATTCAGCGATATCAAGTGAGTCAGCGCCTAAATCATCTTTGAATGATGCGTCTTCTGTTACTTTATCAGCGTCTACACCTAAACGATCAACGATGATATCTTTTACTTTATCGAAGTTTTCCACGTCGATTCACCTCCTTTAAAAGTGTCTATCCATAGACTATTATATTTTCCCATTTTAATGGGTAAAACACAAGTGTTTATTAAATAGTCTTATAGATAAACGTGTTTATTTATTTTGAATAATCTAGCATAAACAATAAGTTGAAAGTGTGAAAATTAAAATCAATTCAACCTACTACTCATTGATTATTCAAATACTTACATATACATACCACCATTAACGTGAATTGTTTGGCCAGTAATGTATTTAGCACGTTCTGAAGCTAAAAAGGCAACTGTGTTAGCAATATCTTTATCTTCGCCAAAACGTGATAAAGGAATTTGTTCTAACATTTGTGATTTTAAATCGTCATTTAATGCGTCAGTCATATCAGAAACGATAAAACCAGGCGCTACTGCGTTAACAGTAATGCCACGAGAAGCTAATTCACGTGCACTAGATTTTGTTAATCCTTCAATACCCGCTTTAGTAGCAACATAGTTAGCTTGGCCAGGGTTGCCCATTGCACCTACAATACTAGATAAGTTGATGATTGAACCTCCACGTTGACGTAACATTTGTGGTGTCGCTTTTTGAATACAGTTAAATGTACCTTTTAAGTTAGTATTGATAACATCGTCCCATTCTTGTTCTTTCATACGCATTAATAAATTATCGCGCGTAATACCCGCGTTATTAACAAGTACATCTAAAGAGCCAAATTGACTAACTACTTCTTTAATCATAGCTTTAACTTCATCACCATCGGCAACGTTAGCTTGAATTGCGAAGCTTTCTACACCTTTATCTTTAATTTCTGCAACTACCGCTTCAGCTTTCTCTTTGTTTCCTGCATAATTTACTGCTACATTAAAGCCATCTTCTGCTAATTGTAAAGCGATACTACGGCCGATTCCTCGTGAAGCGCCTGTTACTAGAGCATTTTTATTAGTCATTCTCATTCCATCCTTTCACATCGTCTAGAGTTTGAATTGATGTTAATTTGACATCGCGGTTGATTTTTTTGATTAAACCGGATAACACTTTGCCAGGACCAATTTCTATAAAGTGATCTACGCCTTGATCAATTAACCATTCTGTAGATTTGATAAATTGAACTGGTGAATAAAGTTGTTTAACCATATTTTGTTTGATCGTTGTGGCATCCGTTTCTCCTTGCGCATTCACGTTTTGGATAATTGGAAATTGTGCGTCATGCCATTCAAATTGATCAATATACGCTTCAAAGTCTTTTTCAATCACTTGCATCATTGATGAGTGGAAAGGTCCAGACACAGCCAATGGTAAAACACGTTTAGCGCCTAATGCTTTACCTTCTTCAGCTAACTTATCAATTAACGTTTTATGGCCAGAAACTACAATTTGTCCTGGACAGTTAATATTTGCAGGCTCAATTAATTCATCATCAGTAGATAAATCTTTACAAATTTTATCTACTTCTTCATAACTTAACCCTAAAACCGCTGCCATACTTCCTACACCATTTGGAAATGCTTGGGCCATTAATTGTCCACGTTTACGGACAATTTTCACTGCATCTTCAAACTTAAGCACGCCTGCAGCTACTAAACTAGAATATTCACCTAGACTGTGTCCCATAGTGTAATCGGCGTCTATATCTTTAAGCGCATTTAACAATGCCACACTATGTGTAAGCAATGCAGGTTGTGTGTTCTCTGTTTCTCCTAATTTGCCTTCACTATCAGTAAACATTGTTTCTAATAAATCAAAATCGACAACTTCTTGTGCAGAATTTAGTATTGCAGTGGCTGCTGTTTCTTCATTATATAAATCATTCGCCATGCTTACTTTTTGAGCACCTTGTCCTGGAAAAACAATTGCAGTTTTACCCATTTTCATCACCAACCGTTTCTTTCATAATGTCGACTATTTTTTCTTCTCCTGCAACCTTAGCTTGACGTATTGCAGAATAGAATGCACGTGCGTTCGAACTACCGTGAGCTTTAACGACCGTACCGTTTAACCCTAATAATACTGAGCCACCGTATTCGGCATAGTCCATTTTTTTAGAGAATGTATTTAAATCTTTCTTCAACGCTAAAGCAGCTAATTTATTTCTAAAACTACTTAATAATGTTTCTTTTAGCATTTTACCAATTGATTTCGCTGTACCTTCGATATTTTTTAATATCATGTTACCAGTGTAACCATCTGTTACGACCACATCAGTTTGGCCTTCCATTAGTGTTTTAGCTTCTATATTACCTTCAAAATTAAAACTATTATCTTCGCTTAATAGTGTATAGGCCTTTTTAGTTAATGTATTACCTTTGGCAGCTTCTGTACCAATATTGAGTAATGACACTTTTGGTTGTGCAATACCACGAATTTTTTGCGCATAAATATTACCCAATTGGGCATATTGTAACAAGTGTTCTGGTTTTGCATCTGCATTAGCGCCTACATCTAAAAAGACAAAGCCTTTACCATTAATGGTAGGGAGCGTTACTACAAGCGCCGGACGTGCCACGCCTTTAATTCGGCCGACGATAAATAGGCCTGCCGACATTAAAGCACCCGTATTCCCTGCTGAAACACAACCATCTGCTTCACCATTCTTAACCGCTTCAGCCATACGTACCATTGAGCTATCTTTCTTACGTTTAATTGCTCTAACCGGTTCATCTTCCATTTCGATTTTTTCAGAACAATGTCTAAATGTAATACGTTCGTGATTTAAAGTATATTGCTTTTCATCTCCGAAAAGAATAATTTCTAAATCTTTAAAATCGTTAACAGCTTTCTCGACAGCATCTAAAACAATACCTGGGGCGTCATCGCCACCCATCATATCTATAGCAATTTTAACCATTTATTCGATCCTCGCTTATATAAAACATTTTAAAAGTTCCTTTGAAAACTAATGTATCTTTTACAAATGAATTTACTTCAATAACATAATGTTGTTTGGTCTTATCTAAGACGGTTGCTTCTGCCCTTACAGTATCATGTAACTTCACTTTTTCAATAAATTCAATATTACTTTCTTGAGTTAACACAGTTGAATTATGTATTAGCGCTACGCATAATGAATTCGCTTGAGCAAATAACACATGACCACGTGCAATTTGTGTCTTCATAAAGACTGAATTTTCAGTGATATCGATGATAGATTGAGCCGATTTGTTTGGTTCGACTTGAATCAAATCTCCAATCACTTCACTAGCTTCAAGTGCACGTACCTGCTCATAATTTTGTTCAGCTACTAATTTAATACGCTTTCGCAATTCTGGGATATTAAGATTTGTACGATCTAATCTAATCGTTTGAATACTAACTTCAAACTTCTCACATAATTCACTATCTGTAATAAAGGGGTTTGAGTCGATTGCTTTTTGAATAGCTTGACGACGTTCAGTCTTCTTTAATTTAATGTTTAGCGCCCCCTTTACAAGTGAATTTAGTACCAAGTCTTAATCATTCCTCACATATCATAACACTTTCTATTTATAAAGCTCAACAAATATTATATATGCGTTATAAGAAAGTTTAATTTTTCAAAAAAGAAATATGCGACTTAATCAAAGCTTACATGTAATAAATTCTCTTCTATAAAAGTACGCAAGTGTGCATAATCATCTGTAAAGAAAATACCCGATTGTATTAATTCCGCTGCTTCGTCACGTGCTACTTCTAACATTCGATAATCTTCAACGATATTTGCCACCATAAAATCAGGAAGACCACTTTGTTTTACGCCAAAGAAATCACCAGGACCACGCATCTCTAAATCACGTTCACTAAGTTCGAATCCATCTGTTGTTTGAGTCATAATTGTCATACGTTCAATCCCAGTTTCCGTTTTAGGAGAAGCAATTAACACACAATAACTTTGATGCTCACTTCGCCCAACACGACCTCGTAATTGATGTAACGTAGACAAACCGAAACGATCAGCATCATAAATCATCATAAATGTCGCATTAGGTACATTTACACCCACCTCTACTACAGTAGTAGATACTAAAATATCGATATCGTGTTGACTAAATCGGTTCATAACATCATCTTTATCACTAGCTTGCATTTTACCGTGTAATAGTCCCACGCGTTCGTTACCATAATACTGTTGTAACGATTCATATAATGCTACAACATTTTGAACATCTTCTAAATGTTCCGAGCTTTCAATTAGCGGACAGATTACATAGGCTTGTCTGCCTTTCTTTAACTCAGAAGTCATTTGCGTTAACACTTGTTCATATTGTTCATGCTTAGCCCAGTTCGTAATAATAGGTTTTCGTCCTTTAGGTAATTGTTTAATTGAAGAAACATCCATTTCTCCAAACACTGAAATCGCCAACGTTCTAGGTATAGGCGTTGCCGTCATAAATAAAACATTAGTCATTGCGCCTTTTTCTCTAAGCAATTGACGTTGGTTTACCCCAAAACGATGTTGTTCATCGGTAATCACTAACCCTACATTTTGAAAAGTAACATCATCTTGAATTAATGCGTGAGTTCCTATTAAACAATCGATAGTGCCATTTTCTAATTGTTCGAGTAAAACGCCTCGCTTTTTACCTTTTACCGAACCAGTTAACAAAGCAACATTCATATAATCTCCAAACAAATCAGTCAAACTATTGGCATGTTGTTCAGCTAAAATTTCAGTTGGCACCATTAAGGCCGATTGATATCCTGCTGTTTTCAGTGCATACATACAAATTGCTGCGACAACTGTTTTACCAGAACCTACATCCCCTTGTAATAAACGATGCATTCTAACCGGTGCTTTCAAATCTCTAAAAATTTCATTAACGCTAGTCTTTTGGGCATCAGTTAATTCAAAAGGTAATGTATCAATAAAAGCTTTCACTTTTTGAATATCATAATTAATTTCGATAGCTTCATCGGAAGTCTTCTCTAATCGGTTAAGCCATTGCATGCGAAGTTCAAACATAAATAATTCTGTGAACGCATATGTACGACGTGCACGCATTAAGTCTTGTTTATCCTTTGGTTGATGTAGCGTTTTAATTGTCGAATCTAATGATTCAAGTTTATACTTTTCTCTTAAATCATCAGTCAACCACTCGTGAATAGTTACATCATTGAGGGTTTGATGAATCATATCTCGCATTTGCTTTTGTTTAATACCTTCTTTAATACGATACACAGGTTCTAACTTAACTTCATCAGTGTCTTGAGTTTGGTCATTAAAAAACATGCGATTTCCATTAATTTCCTGTTTAGCACGATTCCATTTACCTTTTACTGTCACCATTTCGTGAAGTTCTATTTTCTTTTTTAAGTATGGTTGGTTAAAGAATGTACATTTTACTGCAATATTATCTACCATGAGATGCACTGTTAATTTAGATTTATTTCTTCCAAAAAAGGCAACAGTAGGCATTGCATATACTTGACCTCTTACTGTGACCACAGATTGGTCTTCAGCAATATTTAAATCAACAACTGTATTATCTTCATATCGCGTTGGCAAGTATAATACTAAATCTTCAACGGTATGTATATTTAATTCTTGTAATAACGCAATTCTTTTTGGTCCGAGTCCTTTAATGTTTTGAAGCGGATATGGACTTTCAACTAAATTGACCTTAGACATAGTTTCCTCACCTAATATTTATAATCTTAGTATCTATTTTATCATGTATAGCTCAATTAATTGATTAGTAAAGCTTTTTAACAATAATTAATTGAAGTAACTATATTTAATTCGTTATTCGTATAATTTTTATTCTAATTTGAACTTCTTTTAAAGGATACATTATATATAAAAACAAACCCGAACTTTAATAAAGTCAGGTTTGTTTATCATAAAGTACAATATTTAATTTTATCTACTCAACTCACATGCCCATCCATCTTTATCACGATCTTGAGTGGCGCGGTAAGCTGGATGATTTTTAGAAACACCATTAGGATATTTCTTTCTCATTAAATCACAATTTTTAAAGTATTCTTTTTTGGCAGGTTTAGCAGTATTAGTTTTAGGTTTTGTTACTTTTGGTTTTGTTTTAGAAACTTTAGTTGATGAAGCTTTTGCACTAGTTGTAGCTTTGGCAGTTTTATTAGCTTTTTGAGTACTCCAAATATTTATTTTTTGAGCTTGTGCTTTAGATTGGCTAGCTAATAACATTTGTTGATATGTATTATTAGGTGGGTAAACATATGCTACTTTAGCTAATCCTTGTCTTACAACTGCTTCGTTGACCATTCTTCCATCAGCATAAACATATGCTAAAAAACGACCATATTTATCTGTTCGTTGTCCACGGTCGAATTGAACTTGTACTGTACGCGCATTAGCCATCATAGATGTAGTGAATCGACTTGCTTCAGGGCCATATTTTTGAACTGGTTTACGTGGATCTTTTGTTTCCGGTGTATCGATAAGTAATAATCTAAAAGTCGATTTTTTACCTTTATATAATAACTGAACAGTATCACCATCCACGCCTCTAATAAATTTTGCTGGTTCTTTTTTCAAAGTGCCTGTTTTTGCTTCTACTATATCATTACCGTAGATTAAATTGATCCCGAGCCCAAGTAGTATCACACTGCTTAATGCAATCATAACTTTTTTGTTTTTTAATATTACTAATAAAACACTAATTAACGATATAATACCAATTACTAATAATACATTTTCCATTTAGTTTCTCCTTTAGCTTTAATACTTTTATTTTATACTAATTTCAATGAATATTACTATAATTTTTTGTAAATATTTGTTTTTTAGTAATTAATATTATTAATTCAATTCGTATTTTCAAAATATTTCAGTACGCGTAATTTTAAAATTATATTATCATGCTCTACAAACATAATAAAAACCCTTAAACGATTATAATAAAACCATTTAAGGGTATTGCGATTGAAATCGAAGTGTTTACCGATTTCTCAAAACCAAAATATTATTATCTTATTCTTTTTTATTCTACAGCAAATAGATATTGGTAAATCGGTTGACCACCATTGTGTTCTTCAACCTCTAACTCAGGATATTCTGATTCTATCCACTCAATTAGTTTGTCTGAAACATCTGGATTAGCATCTTCACCCGCAAAAATTGTTAATATTTCACTATCTTCGGATAATAACTCTTTTAATAAGCCTGTGATAGTTGAAAATTCATCATTATTACTTGTGACGATTTTACTTTCTGCTAAGCCCATGAATTGACCTTTTTTAATTTCTACACCATCAATTTTAGTATCTCTAACTGCAAAAGTAACAGAACCTGATTTTACAGAATCTAAAGCAGTCGTCATATGAGATTTATTCTCCGCAAGTGATGAAGATGGATCATATTGAAATAATGCAGCAACACCTTGAGGGATTGACGTCGTTGGTATCACTTCTGTCTCTGCCTCAACTAAATCAGCTGCTTGGTCACTAGACATTCTTATATTTTTATTATTAGGCAAGATGATTGCACGTTGACATTGTGACTGTTCAATGACTTTAACAATATCTTCAGTTGAAGGATTCATTGTTTGTCCACCGCTAATAATATGAGTTGCTCCCATAGAAGTGAACAATTCAGAAATGCCTTCTCCCATTGAAATAGCAATAATCGCAGTTTCTACCGTTTTAGATTGATTGTCATCTTCTTTATGTTGATTTTGTTGTTCTTTACGAATAACTTCACGGTGTTGCTCACGCATATTTTCAGCTTTTACTTTAATTAATTCGCCATATTGTTGGCCATAATTAAATACTTCTCCAGGTGTTTCAGTATGCACGTGAACTTTTACGATTTCATCATCATTAATAACTAATAATGAATCACCGAATTGACTCATATCGTTTCTAAATTCTTGCTCGGAAAATTCTTTTTTATCTTTACCAAAACGGACCATCATTTCAGTACAATAACCAAATTTAATATCTTCAGTGTTAATCACACCATGAAAATCATGTGATTCATGTACTAATTCTTCAGTATCAAGTTTCTCTTTTGTTGCTTCAACAGTTTCTCCATTTAGACCTTTTAAGAAACCTTCATATACACATAACAACCCTTTACCACCACTGTCAACAACACCAACTTCTTTTAGCACTGCTAATAAGTTAGGTGTATTCTCTAATGATTTCTCAGCTTCAGCAATTGTATGTTCCATAATTGCAACACAGTCATCTGTTTCTTCTGCTTTTGTCATTGCCGCATTTGCAGCATCTTTAGCAACAGTTAAAATAGTACCTTCAACTGGTTTCATTACAGCTTTGTATGCAGTATCTACACCAGCTTGGAAACTACTAGCTAATTGTTGTGCATTAATTTCATCTTGGTCTTCAATATTTTTACAGAACCCTCTAAATAATTGAGATAAGATTACACCTGAATTTCCACGTGCACCCATTAATAGACCTTTAGAGAAGGTTTTACCTAACTCACCTATACTTTGAGATAGGTTATTTTCAACTTCTTCACGTCCAGAAGTGATTGTTAAATTCATATTTGTCCCAGTGTCACCGTCTGGCACTGGATATACATTGAGTGAATCAACTAAATCTGCATTATTTGATAAATTTTGTGCCCCTTGTATAATCATATCGGCAAATAATTTACCATTAATTTTGCTAATCATCGTGCTACGTCCTCCTATGCCTTCTTGCCCTTATTATTAAGTCTTACACCTTGTACAAAAATATTAATCGAATTAACTTTTAAATTAAGTGAAGTTTCTAATGTATATTTAACTGATGATTGTACATTGTTAGCTACTTCTGATATTTTCACACCATAGCTTACAATAATATACATATCTATATCAATAACACCATCATTTTCATTTACTACTATACCTTTAGCATAATTTTCATGTCCCAATATTTCGGCTATTCCATCTCTTACTTGTTGTCTGGATGCCATGCCTACTATGCCGTAACTTTCAACAGCTTTACTGCCTACTACTGACGCAATGACTTCATTTGAAATATCAATTTTGCCATAGTCATTTGAGATTTCTATTGTCATTTTCATATTCCTCCTGAATGATGTTTTAATGACGAAACGAGAAAGAAATTAATTGTTTTCTTGAAGATAACCAAATCTCCCATAAATATTTCATAATAATATTATTAAATATATTACAAAACTCCTCAGCTTACAATTATACCATATATTATGATTTTCGAAACATTTTAAAATAGTTTACATTTTATTTCATTGATTTAAAAATTTAGATATGGTATCTTATTAAAGTATATAAGTAGCCAAGTGTATTTATATTTATTAAAGGAGGTACTTTGATGGGTAAAGAATGTTTCGTAACAGGTCGTAAAGCTTCGACTGGTAATAATCGTTCACACGCTTTAAATGCGAACAAACGCAGATTTAATGCTAACCTTCAAAAAGTTAGAATTTTAGTTGACGGAAAACCTAAAAAAGTTTGGGTTTCTGCTCGTGCTTTAAAATCTGGTAAAGTTACTAGAGTTTAATAAATATAATGCACTAAAAAATGCCTTCATATGTGGTGAAGGCATTTTTTTATGTCTAAATTTCTTAAAGATCTTTACTTTTCATTTGTAGCACCTGGCCCTCTTCAAGATTAACCGTTGCTATTTCTTCTTCAATTTCATTAGAAATTGTAAGTGTCGAACCAATTTCTAAATGTTGATGGTTAAGATTATATTTAAAGCCAGATAAAGATATAGTAGCCTCTCCATTGACTGGAATAAATGATACATAGTTATAAAAAGATGATTTAGAAATCTGATACTGCCCTGTATTTAATAATTGAATTTCATTTTGTCTATCTATCACTATGATATTCACTTTTTTATCAAAATATAGTGGCTTTTGGAGTATTTGTAACATCCCCATGAAATGATCCAGTCTTCCACCTGTTGCACCGTAAATATTTATTTCTGTATAGCCTTTATTTACAGCTTCTTCCACACCTAAAGCTAAATCTGTGTCGTCCTTTTCAGCTTTAACAGGATGAATATTTAAAGCTTGCTTTAAATGTTCACGCTCTTCATCCGTTACTGAATCAAAATCTCCTACCGCATAAACGGGGATAATATCGTGATGAGTCAGGATAAGCGTTCCTCTATCAATCCCTCCCCAATGGGCGTGCTTTTCTTTTTCAAAAATATGGGGAGGCAAATTACGTTCACTACACAATAAATTAATCTTCATAGCTCATCAGCCCTTTAAATGTTGTGTAACCTTTTTATAGTCTTCGTGATTAAAGAAATAAGAGCCTGTTACAAACATAGTCGCTCCATTTTCCGCACATAAATCAATAGTTTTATCATTAATGCCACCATCAACTTCAATATCAAATTGGAGGTTTAATGACTGCTTCAAATCACGCAATACTTTAACCTTTGAGGCACAAGCTTCGATAAATGTTTGACCACTAAAGCCAGGGTTAACTGTCATAACTAGAACATAATCCACGATTTCTAACACTGGCATAATTGCTTCGACTGGCGTACCTGGGTTAATTACTACGCCAGCTTTTTTATTAGCATTTTTAATCATTTGAAGTGCGCTATGAATATGAGGTGTGGCTTCAACATGTACGGAAATCATATCTGCTCCATGCTCAGCAAAAGTTTCAATATAGCTCTCAGGATTGTCAATCATTAGATGTACATCAATCGGTAACTTGGTAGCTGAACGTACAGCATCGAGTATAGGCAAGCCAATTGAAATATTTGGTACATATTGACCATCCATAACGTCAAAATGCACTCCATCTACTCCTGCGTTTTCTAATGCGACAATTTCTTCTTTTAAATTTAAAAAATCAGCTGATAGCAGTGAAGGATAAATTTTCTTCATTAATATCTTACCTTTCTATTTGAAATTTCATTATATAATTGAAGGTAGTGATCATAGCGAAATTGAGCTAGATGTCCTTCTTCTAGTTGTTGTTTTACATTGCATTTAGGTTCTTTGATATGATTGCAATTTCTAAATTTACATTCTTCGCCGAATGAATCAATATCAATGAAATAGTGCTTTATTTCATCTTTTTCAATATGTTCAAAATCTAATGCACTAAAACCGGGTGTATCGGCGATAAAACCATCTTCTCTTTCGAACAACTCTACATGACGTGTTGTATGTTTACCACGATTAAGTGATTTTGAAATATCATTTGTTTCAAGATTCAATTCAGGTTTTAAAGCATTGATAAATGTCGATTTACCTACTCCTGATTGTCCACTCAACACTACTAAACCTTTAGGCAAGGAATTAATAATAGTTTGTTTGTCCGTATCTTTATGAATGAAGTGTGTGGTATAACCAATTTTTTCATATATCTTTAATAACTCGTTAATATGTTGAATTTCTGATTCAGATGCCAAATCTTTTTTTGTAACTAAGATACTTGGAGCTAACTTATAAGAATGTGCAATCACTAAAAATCGATCTAATAGTTGAGTAGAAAAGTCTGGCTCTACTGCGCTCATTACGATAACTAAACCGTCAATATTACTTACAGGCGGACGTTTTAACGCGTTGCGACGTTCATGAACATGATGGATATAGCCTTCGTTTATATTTTGAATTTCAAAATCAACGATATCTCCGACGATCGGTGAAAATTTCTTTTTACGGAAAAGTCCACGAGGTTTAGTATTATATAATGTTCCATCAACGTCGACTTGATAAACCCCACTAATTAATTTGATGATACGTCCAGTTTCCAAAGCGACACCTCTCATTTACTATTTATATCTAAATATTATAGCAAATCATTTATAAATATTATATGTTCAAGCATGATAGTATTACTTGATTAAGAAAATACTATTTATTAGGTTTACATAATAATATTATAGTAGTTAAATATACAAAATAAACTCCTTCATTTCTACACGTAATATGTATAGATTGAAGGAGTTTATCTCTAATTAATAGGTAATGTCTTTATCTGCTATAACATCGCCATCTACTCTAATAGTATAACCTGCGTCAGAACCTTCTTTTATTTTTAAAGGAATCGTAATTGTTTTATCTTTATTTATACTATATGTTTGTTTCGCATTAGACCCACTGTTATCTTTATCTCTAACATATACTTCGACTTTTTGACTGTCATCATCGTCTCCTGTGTATGGTATGTGATATGTTTCAGTGTAGTTTTTTACGTCCGACTTGCTGTCAGAATCATCCTTTTTCTCTTTAGCACTGTCTGATTTTGATTTATCTTTCGCTTTATCATCTTTTTTAGCATCTGCTTTCTCTTCTTCACCTTTAGATACAGTTAATTGTATAGTGCTTCCTTCTTCAACTTCTGTATTTTTTGGACTTTGAGAAATAATCATATCCTTTTTCACGCTACTACTTGTTTCAGTGGTAACTTGAACTTTTAGATTAATTTTTTCTAGTTCTTTTTTCGCAGATTTATAATTTTTATTTTCATAATCTTTTACGTAAACTTTTTTAACGCCTAAAGATTCAACTAAGGTAATTTGATGACCATTAATTTCAACATCATTATCTGGGTTTACGCTTTGTTGCGCAATTAATCCCTTAGGAAATTCGTTATTATATTCCTGTTTAACCGTAACATTTTTAAGCTTTAATTCTTTTAATTTATCAATGGCATCTGCTTTTTTCATGCCTATAACATTTGGCATTTTAGCACGTTCCGGTCCTTTAGATAGCACAATATCTATCTTTTCATGTTGATTGACACGTTCACCAGAATTAGGTGTTGTTTTTATAATTTTATTTTCTGGATAATCATCACTGTAATCTCTAGAAATTTTGCCAATTTCTAAATTTGATTTATGCAATGTTTTCTCAGCTTCTTTTTCAGTTTTACCTTTTAAGTCGGGCATTTCAGCATATTTACTACCAAACATTCCTAATGCAATAAAACCAAATAGACTAGCTATTAATAATATCAGAATAAAACCAATCGCAAACTTTTTCTTTTTTGAACGTTTTTTCTTTGGCGTTTCATAAATCGGTCCTTCAGCGGTTTGGAATTTATGTTCATTCACAATTGGTATTTGCATTGTTTGTGAAATATCTTTTTTATCATGCTCTTTTTTGATTTTATTTTTAATTTCATTCTTGTCTATTGAAACTGTATTTGTTTCATCACGTTCTAGTGAATGTTTCTCTTCATTCGCTCTACTAGAAACAAGCACACTACTTAAATCTTCTCTCATTTCTTTAACGCTTTGATAACGATCACTAGGATCCTTTTCAGTCGATTTTAAAATCACATTACTCAATGACTGAGGGATTTCTGAGCGTATATCAGTTACATTAGGGATTGCGTCTTGTATATGTTTAATCGCTATACTAACTGCAGTTTCACCAGCAAATGGCGGCTTACCTACTAGCATTTCATATAGCACAATACCTATAGAGTAAATATCAGTCGTTTCGTTAGTCGCTTCACCTTTAGCCTGTTCAGGCGATAAATATTGAACGGTGCCAAGTACATGATTTGTTTGCGTCATAGATGTTTCACTTAACGCTTTCGCAATACCAAAATCAAAAATTTTCAACGTTTTATTCTTATCAATCAATATATTCTGTGGTTTGATATCTCTATGAATAATTAATTTCTCATGAGCCTGCTGTACCCCTTTTAAAATTTGCTCAGTAAAAGCGATAGCAGTGTCTACATTTAATGGGCCATGACTATGTATATATTCTGAAAGCGTAGGGCCATCAATATATTCCATAATTAGAAAGAAACAATCGTCATCTTCTTGAACGTCATATACACCTACAATATTCTCATGTGAAAGTTGCGTAGCGTTATTAACTTCACGTTCAAAACGCTTCATCGTTTCTTCTTTCTCATCTTGAGGAATTGAAATTGCTTTAATAGCTACTTTACGATTTAAAATAGTATCTTCGGCAAGATAAACAGTGCTCATACCACCGCCACCAAGTTTATCTAACACCTTATAGCGATCACTAATTAACTTTCCAATCATACACTATCACCCTCAATAGATGCTAATAGCACACTAATATTATCTTTAGACTTATGGTGTAGTGCTAACTGAATTAATTGTTCGCCATGTTCTTCTAAAGTAAGCGATTCATTTAACGCTTCTTTAATACGATTATCTCTGACGTAATCTGTAAGACCATCAGAATTTAATAAGATGAAGTTATAATAACCAATGCGTTTAGTAAAGACATCTGGACTAACTCGTTTGTCAGTTCCCATAACTTTTGTAATTATATTTCGTTGTGGGTGATTAAACGCTTCTTCTTCAGTAATTTGCCTCATCATAATTAAGTGATTTACGAACGAATGATCATGCGTCACTTGTTCTATTTCTCTAGAATTAATGACATACGCTCTAGAATCACCAATATTAGCGACCACCATTTTTTTATCGAATACGAGAGCACAGACACAGGTAGTGCCCATGCCTCGATATTCTGAATTATCTTGAGCATATTCGAACAACTCACGGTTAATTTCTTTTAAATTAAAACGCAACCAAGTTTCGGCTTGTTCAAACTCGATAAAGTTCTCCTCTTCAAAACGTTTTTGAAGTTCGTTAGTAACAAACTGACTTGCAATTTCCCCCGCTTTATGACCGCCCATACCATCGCATAATACTAATAATTGTTGGTTAGTTTGGTTATAAAAAATACCTCCTGCATCCTCATTCTTTTCTCTATGTTGTCCAGTATCTGTGAAAAATTGTGCGTTTAGCATTATGATTACCTCGTTTCTACTTGTCGTTCCTTAGCTCTTAATTGTCCACATGCTGCATCAATATCTGATCCTTGTTCACGTCTTATTGTAGCATTGATTCCTAATTTCTTAAGTTCTTTTTCAAATTTAAAAATATCATCTTTCGGTGTTTTAACGTAATTACGTTCTGGAACATGGTTAACTGGAATAAGGTTAACATGACAATTTAAATCTTTAATAAGATGTGCTAAGTCACGTGCATGTTCTAGTTGATCGTTAACACCGCCGAATAGGCCGTATTCAAATGTCACACGTCGATTTGTCTTTTCCTGATAGTATTTAATAGCTTCCATTAATTTATCTACATGATATGCTCGGTTAATAGGCATTAATTTAGAACGAATATCATCTTTAGCGGCATGTAAACTGACCGCAAAGTTGATTTGAATATCTTCTTCAGCAAAATCATAAATACGTGGGATAATACCTGATGTTGAAACCGTAATATGACGAGCACCAATATTTAAACTATTATCATCATTAACTATACGTAAGAAATCCATCATTTCATCGTAGTTTTCAAATGGTTCACCAATACCCATGATTACAATTTGTGATACACGTTCCTCCGTTGCGTCTAGCGCTTTTTGAACAGTAAGAACTTGAGACACAATTTCTCCCGCTTCTAAATTACGTTTTAGTCCGCCTAATGTAGAGGCACAGAATGTACAACCAATTCGGCATCCTACTTGAGTAGTTACACATACAGAATTTCCGTATTCATGGCGCATAAGCACAGTTTCAATTGTATAGCCGTCTTGTAATTCAAACAGAAATTTAATTGTCCCATCTTTACTTTCTTGCTTTACAACTGTAGTTAATGTTGTCATCGCGAAATTATCTTTTAAAACTTGACGTAACTCTTTTGATAAATTAGTCATTTCGTCAATACTATCTACACGTTTTTGATATAACCATTCAAAGATTTGCTTCGCTCTGAATTTCTGTTGGCCGTGTTCTACTAACCATTCTTGCATCTCATCAAATCTTAAAGAATAAATAGATTGCTTTTCAAAATTGGGCAAGAACTTGTTTTTCTTTTTCTTTTCAGCAGTTATCATCTTAACTTTCCTTTCTCTTTACTTTAGTTATGAAAAAGCCATCCGAATTAAAATCTTGGGGTAAAATTTGTATTGTTTTAACTTTTTCACCTGTTACAGGGTGAATCATCGGTTCAAATTCAAAGTCTTTATTATTTTTTAAAAATGTATAAATAACATTATCGTTTTCAAGTTGTTCTATAGTACACGTTGAATATATTAACGTTCCACCTGGTTTTAAATTATCTTTTACATTGTCTAATATGCGCAATTGCAATTCAACTAAGTCTTGAATATCTTGTGGTGTTTGAACATATTTAATTTCAGGTTTATGACGCAATACGCCTAGACCACTACATGGCGCATCAACTAATATTTTATCGTACATGTCTTTATACGGTGTTGTAGCATCATGATCATACGCTTTAATATTATTCAGTCTTAACTTTTTAATGTTTTCTTTAATTAAACCAATTTTATGTTTATGAACATCTGTTGCATCCACATGTCCACTCGGCGATAATAATTCAGCTATATGACAAGCCTTACCACCAGGGGCACTACAAGCGTCTAGCACGATATCGTTATCTTCCACATCCATTAGATAACCTACAAACATAGAGCTTTTATCTTGGATTGAAATGAGTCCCTCGTTAAAAGCGTGTGATTCAATAATAGGTTTCCCTTTTAAATGTAAACAATAAGGAATGATATCATCAATTTCGACTTGATATCCTTCTTCAATTAAAGCATTCACTACTTTATCCACGCTACTTTGACTTGTATTAACACGTACAGTACTTGCTGTTTTAGTAAAGAATGCAGTTGCTATTTCACGTGTTGTTTCTACACCGTAGTGAGTAATCCAATGTTCAATAATCCATTTAGGTATACTATACTCTACCGACATGCGTTGCTTTTCATTTTTAATCGAGTCAATTTGTGGTAACTCACTTCTGAAAATAGTTCTTAATACACCATTAACTATATTGCCATTATGAGGTCCGCCACGATGTTTTGCAATTTCCACCGCTTCATTTATGATAGCGTGATTTGGTACTTTGTCTAAATAAATATATTGATAAAGACTCATCCATAATAATTGACGAACCCAACCTTTAATTTTGGTTTTAATAAATGGTTTGAGATAAAAATCGAGCGTTAGTTTACGCTTTACAGTTCCATATACTAATTCGGTATAAAGTGGTTTATCAATATCAGAAATCTCATTTTCATTAATTACTTCGTTAATTCTTAAATTACTATAGGCATAATCATTGAAAATATCTTGTATTGTTTGGAATGCTAATTCTCTTACTGTTTGTGTCATATTAATTTTTTCCCTACTAGCGATTCTTGAACACCGCTTAAATAATTAGCAGCAAGCATGCGCTTTTTCCCTGCTAGTTGAATATCTGTTAAGGCTACAGAATCATTCGAACCTGTTGCTACGATGATAGCTTTTTTAGTTGTTTCAATGATTTGGCCTGCATCGCCTTGTTTATCGGGTACTATATGAGAAGCATATAATTTTAAATTCGTTTCATCCATTGTAGTATAAGCTACAGGCCACGGCGATAATCCTCGAATGTGATCGTGAATTTCTCGTGCACTTTTAGTCCAATCAATACGTTCATCTTCTCTACTAATATTTGAAGCAAATGTAGCCTGAGCGTTATCTTGAGGGATACTTTCATTTGTTCCTTCTAAAATAGACGGTAATGTTTCTTTTAGTAAATCCGCGCCTAAGAAACTAAGCTTATCATGCATTGATCCAACGTTGTCATTCTCTTCAATCGCTATTGATTTTTGTGAAATAATGTTGCCGGCATCTAATTTTTTTACCATGTACATAATTGTCACGCCTGTTTCTTTCTCACCATCAATAATAGCTTGATGTATTGGCGCCCCACCACGATATTTAGGTAGCAATGATGCATGAACATTTATTGCACCTAACTTAGGTAATGTTAGTAACTTCTCTGGTAATAGTTGACCAAATGCTGCTGTAATGATTAAATCAGGTTCTAAAGTTAGCAATTCATCCAACTCTGTAGAATCTTTTAAGTTTTCTGGTTGATATATAGGCAAATGATGTTCTTGAGCCACACGTTTAACTGGTGGCGGTGTGAGTACACGCTTACGTCCAACTGGTCTGTCAGGTTGTGTGACCACTGCTATTACCTCATGCTCAGCTATTAACATTTCTAATATTTTAGTTGAAAAGTCTGGTGTCCCCATAAATATCACTTTACTCATTGTCAAAATACGCCTCCATCTCTTCATCTGTTAGTATACGCTTCGCGCGCTCAGTAAACACTACACCGTTTAATTGATCAATGATATGTAACAACATACGGGCTACATCATCATAGGCAGTTAATTCGATAGTATTACCTTCTAGATCATTGCCTTCTACTACAATCATCTTACTACGTTCAACCTCACCGAATACACCCGGAAGATTTACAGACCCTTCTAAATCTAGAATCTTTTCATCTGATTCTGATTTAACTTTAGGATTAATAAGTTGTAATAGACCTTCTAATTCCATGTCTATCATGGCTACTTGTTTACTAATGCCTATTTGAGGCGCGCTCAATGCAGAAGCTTCTTCAGCATACAGTGTATCTTCGATATCTAATAACAAATCTTTTAATGTTGCATCAAATTGAGTAACAGGTTGTGCTTGTTTTGTTAATACAGGATGCGTAGACTGGACTAATTTTTGTATCGCCATTTTATATGCTCCTCCTGAAAAAATTCATCATATAATTATAACTTAATTCAAATTGAATTGCGACCTTAGTCTGAAATTTGTACTACTCGATCTTTATTAATTGCTTTCTATTTTTTTACTATTAAAATAAGGGGTGAATAAAGAAAATTTAAATATTAACTAAGAGAGGAGTGTAACAAATGGAAGTAAACAAAATTATTTATATTGTTTTAGCAGTCTTTTTAGGCGGATTTGGCGTTCATAAATTCTACGCTGGAAAAACAATGTCAGGTATTTTACATTTAGTTTTCTGTTGGACAGGTATTCCTCATATCATTGCGATTATTAGTGCTATTTTAACACTATTTAGACCAGCAAATGAACATGGCAACATTGTAATGTAAGATGAATTATAAAGAGAGTTACGCTTTATAGGGGTTGTTCACACCCTATGGCGTAACTCTTTTTATTAACTCAAAATAAACATAAGAATAGAAACAACAATCGCTAATATACTAATAAGTGTTGGTATTACAAAGCGTATTTCATCTACACGCTTTTTATTGTTATCTTCTTTAATTTGTAAGGCCATATCCTTAATTTGTAATACAAGCATTTCGTGATTACTATCTATTTTTAGAACTAGTTTTTCTTCGACTTCATCTATTTTTTGATCTACCTTATCTATTTTAAGGTTTAGTCTTTCCTCGACTTCGTCTATTTTATGTTCTAACTTATCTATTTTAAGATTTAATCTTTCTTCGACTTCGTCTATTTTTTGATCTACCTTATCTAATTTAAGGTTTAACGTTTTATCAACTAAATCAATATGTTGGTCCAAACTTTTTTCTAACGTAGCATTTTGATAATCCATTTTATCTTCAAGTGCATCAAATCTTGAATCAACATGTTCTTTATATGTGACAAATTCTTTTGTAGTGATAAATTTTTCTTCAACCATAGCGGTCATCCTCCATAATATAAATGCCAGATGCTAGTTAACGATGTGAATTCTTGGTGTTTAAGTGACATAGCAATATTAATGGAATAATTAAACATTTAGTTTTAGAGTTCGACGACTCTCTTTTGTACGCTCTTTTATTTTATCACTTTAAATAAAATTAATCTACTATAAAATTTTTATACAAATTATTTTGATTTACGTCAAAATTTGAGGATTGATATCTATTTTTAAAGATAATTTATCTTTCATATACGCTTCGTGGTAAACTTCATCTAAATACTGTAATGCTTTTAGCAATTCAGGTTCTCTTTTATATTTAACTAAAATTTGAAAACGGTGTTCATTATTAATTCTTGCTATAGCCGCTGGAGAAGGGCCTAAAACAAGTGCTTTATCAGTTAAATGTTGTAACAAGACTTGATGAATATGCTTAGATGCTTCCATTACTTTCTTCATATTTTTATGAGATATCGTAAAATTCACAAGGAAATAATACGGTGGATATTTGCCTAATTTTCTAAAATCCATTTCTTTACGATAAAAAGTTAAGTAATCATTTTTTTGAACATCTTCAATCGCATAGTGCTCAGGATTATAGGTTTGAATAATAACCTTCCCGGGTTTCTCATATCGTCCTGCACGACCAGAGACTTGGGTTAACAATTGATACGTTCTTTCACTTGCTCGAAAATCAGGCAAATTTAACATGGTATCAGCGTTTAATACGCCAACCAAAGTAATGTTTGGATAATCTAAACCTTTGGCAATCATTTGCGTGCCTAAAAGTATATCGCCTTTTCCTTGTTCAAAGTCAGTAAGTAATTTTTCATGAGCACCTTTTCTAGAAGTAGTATCTACGTCCATACGAATAATACGAGCAGTTTCAAATTCTTGTTGTAGGATTTCTTCCACCCGTTGCGTACCAGTCCCTACTTGTCGAATATGCGGGCTTTCGCAATTTGGACATATATTTGGTGGCACTTCTTGATAGCCACAATAGTGACATTTTAATTGATCCGTCGTTTTGTGATAAGTTAATGAGATGTCACAATGAGGACATTGGGGCACATACCCACAGTCTCGACATAGCATAAACGAAGCGTAACCACGGCGATTTAAGAACAGTACAATTTGTTCATTTTTATCAAGTCTTTCTTGAATAGCTTCACGTAATTCATTTGAGAACATTGAACGATTTCCTGCTGTTAATTCTTCTCGCATATCAACAATATCTATTGTAGGTAGAGCTTGTTGATTTACTCTTGTAGGCAATGTTAGCAATTGATATACATCTTTTTCAGCACGTGCGTAAGACTCAAGGCTCGGGGTAGCACTCCCTAAGACTAAAGGACAGTTATGGTATTCACTGCGCCACTGAGCAATTTCTCTTGCGTGATAACGTGGATAGTCTTCTTGCTTATAAGTTGACTCATGTTCTTCATCAATAATGATTATTCCTAAATTTTTAAAAGGGGCAAAAATACTAGATCGCGCCCCTACGCTTACCCGAGCACGCCCATCTCTAATTTTTTGCCATTCATCATAGCGTTCACCATTAGACAAACCTGAATGAAGCACCGCGACATCATCACCAAAGCGACGTTTAAAGCGTAATACCATCTGAGGGGTTAACGCAATTTCAGGTACAAGCATCATCGCCTCTTTACCTAAGTTGAGTACCTCTTCAATGGCTTGCAAGTAGACTTCTGTTTTTCCTGAGCCAGTTACACCGTGTAATAAGAACGTACGCTGTTCTTGACTGTCGATTTTGTCTTTAATTTTTTGAAAAGCAATTTGCTGCTCTGAAGTCAATGTTCGTTTATCTTCACGTTCAAATACACGATTCGCAAATGGATCACGTTCTACTTGGGCGTCATATTTCTCGATAAATCCTTTTTTCACTAACCCATCAATACTTGATTTAGAAAAACCCATCTCTTCTAATTCTTTTAAAAATACTGTTTTATGTTGTTCTTCAGTAAGATAAGCATACACGTCGTATTGTTTCATAGAACGTTCAAGCATGGCTAATACGTCATCTGGGTTACGATCATCTAATATACGCACCGCACGTTGAGTTTTCTTTTTAATATTTTGAGAAAGTAAAGTCACTTCTTTTACACTTTCATTTTTCAGTAACTCATTTAATAAGGGTAAATGATCATTCTCTTGAGCATCTTTATACTTATAATGGCCATTGGTATTAAAATATTTCAGTAATTCTTCATCTATATCATTATGCTTTACGACTTCAAATACTTTAGTATATTTAGCTTTAAGTGCACTTGGCAACATAGCTTCGAGTACAGAAATACTCTTAGAAACATGGGAATGACTTAACCATTCACTCAATTGAATTAATTCTATTGTTAATTCTGGTCGAATATCTTGAACTTCTTTAATAGCTTTTAACTTGTCAAGATTGATATCTTCACTTGGATGTTCCTCAATATTCATTACATAGCCTTGTATTGTACGCGCTCCAAATGGCACGACGACTCTAACACCTACTTGAACAAAGTCTTCTAAGGCTTTAGGTATAAGATAATCAAATTTAAAGTCGACACTCTTTGAAGGTATATCTACAATTACCTTTGCAATCATTATTGCCACCTAGTTTCTAATTCATCTAAAATTTGTTGTGCAAGTTGTACTTTTTTCCCTTTCTTAATATTAATCATTTCTTTCGTTTTAAAATGCATTGTTAGTTCATTGTCATCTGATTTAAAGCCTATTGATTGATCTCCAACATTATTTGAAATAATGACGTCTGCGTTTTTACGCTTCAATTTGTCTTGGGCATATTTTTCAATATTTTGTGTTTCAGCAGCAAAGCCTACCAAATACTGGTGGGTTTTATGTTCTCCTAAGTATTTTAAGATATCTTTTGTACGTTTAAAGTTAACAACTAAATCTCCGTCTTGCTTTTTCATTTTATGGTCAAGGACATCTGCTGGTGTATAATCTGAGACCGCTGCAGCTTTAACAACGATATCTTGTTGTTCATAACGTTGTGTCACAGCTTGAAACATTTCTTCAGCACTTTCAATATGCACCATTTCTACTCCCGCTGCATCTTCTAATTGAGTCGGTCCTGTTACTAGTGTGACATGCGCGCCTCTATCTCTTAGTGCTTGAGCTATCGCAAAGCCCATTTTTCCAGAAGAACGATTCGAAACAAAGCGCACTGGATCGATGACTTCAATAGTCGGACCAGCAGTCACTAAAGCATGTTTACCATTAAATGTGCTTTGTGGTAATGATTTAGTTTCATTAAAAAAGTGATTAATTATAGTTAAAATTTGGAACGGTTCTTCCATACGTCCTTTTGCTACATACCCACATGCTAGGAAACCATCACCAGGTTCAATAAAGTGATAACCATCTTCTTTTAACACTTCCATATTATATTGGGTTCTTTTATTCTCATACATATGTACATTCATTGCTGGCGCTATAAACTTTGGTGTTTCAGTAGCAAGAAGTGTTGAAGTTACCATGTCATCTGCTAATCCATGACTTAACTTAGCAATGATATTGGCTGTAGCTGGTGCAACAATAATGGCATCCGCCCAATCGCCAAGTGCCACGTGCTGAATTTCTTGAGGGCGCTCTTCTTTAAAAGTGCTAGTGTAAACTGCATTTCTACTGATTGCTTGAAAAGCTAGTGGCGTGACAAATTCTTGAGCGTGATCAGTTAACATCACTCTCACATCATAACCTGCTTGCGTTAACTTACTCGTTAAATCAATGGCTTTATAGGCTGCAATCCCGCCTGTTACCGCTAGTAGAATATGTTTCATAACCGTGTTTCTCCCTTTACTTTTCGATGATTATAGATAATTTAACATTAAATTTATTATACACAAATTATTTAACTAATTAAAAACACACACCTTATCTATGATTACAATAAGGTGTGTATTAAATCGTCTATGAGTCAACCACTACTACGTTAAATATCTCAGATATACTAATTAAGCGTGATGTCTATAGTACTTGTATTCTATATTATTTTAAGCAATATTGTGTATGACGAATATTAAGCTTTTGCTTGAAATTCTTCAGGAACTACTGGAGTGATTTTACCGCTAGCAATTTCTTCTAACGCTTCACCCACTGGTTTAGCTGAATGATAACCGTTTAATAAAGCACTTTCTGGCTTTTCATCTAATTCACGTGCACGTTTAGCTGCAGTTGTAGCAATTAGATATTTTGAATTGATTTGTGATTGTAACTGGTTTAAAGGTGGGTTTAACATTATTTTTTAGCCTCCAATAACATTTTTCTATATATAGCTTCTACACGTTCTCTTTTTAAATGCTCTGCTTCAACAATGGATTGAATACGTTCTTTAGCTAAATGAACCTCGTCATTTACAACGACATAATCGTATAGGTTCATCATTTCTACTTCTTTACGTGCTTCATTCACTCTGCTTTGAATCTTTTCATCAGATTCCGTACCTCGTCCAACTAAGCGTTCCTTTAGATGTTCTAAACTAGGTGGCGCGAGAAAGATAAATAAGGCGTCGGGGAATTTCTTTCTTACTTGCTTTGCACCCTCAACTTCTATTTCTAAAAATACATCATGTCCATCAGCCATTGTATCTTTAACATATTGAACAGGTGTACCATAGTAATTTCCCACATACTCAGCGTACTCAATAAATTGATCTTCCTGAATTAGAGCTTCAAACTCTTCTTTTGTCTTAAAAAAGTAATCTACACCATCAATTTCACCTTCACGCATATTACGTGTAGTCATTGAAATAGAGTACTTATATGATGTAGTTGGATCATCAAATATTTCTTTGCGTACAGTTCCCTTACCTACTCCAGAAGGACCTGAAAGAACAATTAGTAATCCTTTTTCATTATCCATGCCTTACGACCTCTCTAAGCTATTCTTCTATTATTTAAATATAATATCACATTGTCGTTTGAATTGTATAGAGTGAGCTAGATAAACTTAACTCATGACGCTACTATTTTGCCATGTTACAATATAATGAATGATTAAATTGAAGGTGGAAATTAATTATGGCATATGATGGCTTATTCACGAAAAAAATGGTTGAATCATTACAATTCCTAGTATCTGGAAGAATTCATAAAATCAATCAACCTGAAAATGATACAATCTTGATGGTAATTCGACAACAACGTAAAAATCATACACTTCTATTATCTATTCATCCTAGTTTTTCAAGAATGCATATCACTACAAAAAAATATGATAATCCATTCGATCCACCAATGTTTGCAAGAGTTTTCCGTAAACATTTAGAGGGTGGCATCATCAAAAACATTCGTCAAATTGGTAATGACCGTCATATCGAAATTGATGTTGAAAGTAAAGACGAAATTGGCGATACCATTCATCGTACAGTTATCCTAGAAATCATGGGCAAACATAGTAATTTATTATTAGTTGATGATAACTATAAGATTATTGAAGGTTTTAAACATTTAACGCCAAATACCAATCAATATCGTACTGTCATGCCTGGTTTCAAGTATGAAGCACCTCCGACTCAGAATAAACTTAACCCTTTCGAAGTAAGCGGTGAGGAAGCGCTAAAATATATTGACTTTAATGCAGGTAAGCTTGCTAAACAATTATTAAGTACATTTGAAGGATTCAGTCCTTTAATTACAAACGAAATTGTTGAACGTTACCAATTTATGACATCTGAAACATTACCTAAAGCGTATGATGAAGTAATGGCTCAAACACTTCAAACAGTGGAACCCATTTTCCATAAGAATCACGAGACTGGCAAAGAAGATTTCTACTTTATGAAGTTAGAGCAATTTCAAGATGATATGGTTGAATATGAATCATTACATGAATTATTAGACCGCTATTATGATGCACGTGGAGAACGCGAACGCGTCAAACAGCGTGCCAATGACTTAGTACGTTTCGTGCAACAGCAATCACAAAAATATCAACATAAGTTAAGTAAATTAATTGATGAATATGAAAGTGCGAAGAATAAAGAGACACAACAATTATACGGAGAATTGATTACGGCTAATATTTATCGCATCCAACAGGGAGACGAGTCGGTTACGGCGCTCAACTATTATACTAATGAAGAAGTAACGATTCCTTTAAATCCAACTAAGTCTCCTTCAGTCAATGCGCAATATTATTACAAACAATATAATCGTATGAAAACGCGTGAACGTGAGCTCACTCATCAAATTAAATTAACGCGTGAAAATATTGATTACTTTGCGAATATTGAACAACAACTCGAACATATTACAGTAGATGAAATCGATGATATTCGAGATGAATTAGCCGAACAAGGCTTTATGAAACAACGTAAAAATGTGAAGAAGAAAAAGAATGATAAAATTCAACTTCAAACTTATGTATCTACAGATGGCGATACTATCTTAGTCGGTAAAAATAATAAACAAAATGACTACTTAACTAAGCATAAAGCACAAAAATCTTATCTTTGGTTCCATACTAAAGATATACCGGGCTCTCACGTCGTCATACTCAATGATGCACCAAGCGAACAAACAATTAAAGAAGCTGCAATGTTGGCAGGCTATTTCTCTAAAGCAGGAAATTCCGGCCAAATCCCAGTAGATTATACAGAGATTAAAAATGTGCATAAACCTTCAGGCGCAAAACCTGGATTTGTTACTTATGACAATCAAAAAACTTTATTTGCTACACCCGACTACGATCATATTCAACGTATGAAACAATCATAAAACGAGAAAGGCTATGAAATCTAACTTAACTCTAAAGATTTCATAGCCCTTTTTTTACTTACATGTCGTGAATCTTACTTTTCTGGTAAAGCAAGTTGGAAGCTAACTCCAAACTTATCTTGAATCCAGGCAAATTCACGGAATGGAGGCATAGATGTTTTCGGCATCAAGATAGCCCCTTCTTTTTTCAAGCCACTAAATAATTGTTCCATTTCCATAGCATTATCAACAGTGATATATAATGAAATTGAAGGATTCATAGGTAATTCTTCGCCATTGTCGGCATCGATGGCCATAAAGACTTGACCATTTAATGTAAAGATAGAATGTTGAACAGTACCTGGTGTGCCTGGACCTTCTTCATCATATTTGACCATTGTTAAGATTTCACTATTTTCAAATAGACTTGTATATAAGTTAATAGCTTCTTCAGCTTGATTATTAAACATTAAAAATGTTGTTATTTTAGGTATTTCCACGGTAATCCCCCTATATATGTTTGTTTATTTACTACCTATTCTAAACTAATAACCTTTATTTTGAAAAAATTTAAACATCCTTTAACTGAAATTTATTAAGTTTATTTACATAAAAAGTAGCGTCTTAATTTTTTGACTTATTCGGATTTACAGTTAAAATTAAGTTAAAGTTTAATGGGAGGCTTTCGCTTATGATGCATTTTATTATACCTATCTTAGCAATGCTTATTGTCTTATTTATTGGTTGGATTCTTATTAAAATTTTTATACGTTAAGATTAGAGTATACCAAGTTTAACTATAGATATATTAAAAGTGGTACATGTTCGACTTCTTTTCCATTATTCTGGAAGATTTTGTCGTATATGTACCACTTTTGCATTTAAATTTCACCTTTTTGTCGTAAACTTTCTTTCGCTTTTTTAAAGACATCACTTGTATGTTTAAAGGCATCCATATTCACTTTTGATTCTTTTGAACTCATTTTCTCAATACTTTGATCTATTGAAATAGTTTGTTCAGGCATTTTGAAATTGTCTTTTCTATATAAAAAATCATTAATATGTTTCATTTGAGTATAAAAAGTATTGCGTTCCCGTTCATTGGTCAATGGCATTGTCCCCTTTTAGACATAGCTTATTACAAGTTGTCTCTCCAATCAACTAAAGTCTGAATGTCATCTTCTGAAATTTTGCCTTCTTCACGTGCCACTTCAATTAACTCATTATAGTTACTTAATGTGTAAAAAGGTACATTAATATCTTTAAACATTTGGTCTGCTTTAGCTAAGCCGTAAGTAAAGATAGCTACTACACCTAGTACTTCTGCACCCGCTTCTTGAAGTGCTTCGACTGCAGTTATAGATGAACCTCCTGTTGAAATTAAATCTTCAACAACAACGACTTTTTTACCTTTACTTTGAGCACCTTCAATTTGATTTTGTTTACCATGACTTTTACTTTTAGAGCGTACATAGTTCATCGGTAAATTTAATTTTTCAGAAATGTAAGCAGCATGAGGAATGCCAGCTGTTGCAGTACCTGAAATAATCTCTACATCACCAAATTTATCATTAATAAGTTGACTTAAGCCATCACGAATAGCTCCACGAATTTCAGGATAACCTAATGTCACACGATTATCACAGTATATTGGAGATTTAATACCTGAACTCCATGTATATAAATCATTAGGTGATAATGTCACTGCTTCAATATCTAATAACGATTTTGCAATTGCTTTTGCCATGTTAACCTAACCAACTTTCCTTAATATTTGTATAACTTTCTACTGGATTATCACTTTGCGTGATTGGTCGTCCTACTACGATATGTGTAGCCCCTAATTGTTTAGCATCTTCAGGTGTAGTGATACGTTTTTGATCATCTACAGCTGCCCCTTGTGGTCGAATACCTGGTGTGACTTTTAAAAAGTCTGACCCTAACTCATTCGTTAATAATTTCGCTTCTAATGGTGAACATACTACACCATCTAAACCTGCTTGTTGCGTTAATTTAGCATAATTTAATACCGCTTCTTCAATGGTTGTTTGAATGTTTTGCTCATTGTGTAACATTTCTTCAGTAGTAGATGTTAACTGAGTTACAGCGATAATTTTAGTATGTTTACTATATTTTCTAAGTCCTTTTGCTGCACCTTTCATCATTTCTACTCCGCCTGCAGCATGAACATTCACTAAATCGACGTCTAATTTTCCTAAACCTTCCATCGCTTTTTCAACAGTATTCGGAATATCATGTAATTTAAGGTCTAAAAATATATCATGACCTCGTGCTTTAATTGTTTTAATTAGCTCTGGACCGGCTTGATAGAACAATTCCATTCCAATTTTTACAAATAAAGGCTCATTAAATTGATCGAGAAAAGCGTTAACTTTATCAGCTGACTCAAAGTCTAAACCTATAATTGGTAAATCTCTCATTTAAGTAACTCCTTTGTAGACATGAAATCTAGCATATATAAATATGTAAGGAGGTTACGTCATTAATCATTTAAATTATGCATAAACAATTAATGAACTAACCTTGCCTCACATAAATTTCAACAGTTATCTTACCTATTTCATCTCTATATTACATATTTCTCATTGAAAATGTCATACTCTCTATAACATTTGTTAAAGCACTAGCCGTATCAAGTGAAGTTAAGCAAGGTACACCGTTTTCAACAGTTGTTCGGCGAATTTGGAAACCGTCTCTTTCAACTTCTTTACCTTTAGTCATTGTATTGATAACAATTTGTACTTCTCCATTTTGGATACGAGTTAATAAGTCATTATCTCCGCCAATTTTACCTACTACTTCTACTGGGATATCGTTTTCTTTTAATTTTTCTGCTGTACCTTGTGTAGCTAAAATTTTATAGCCTACTTCATTTAAGTGATGTGCAATTTTCACAATTTCTTCTTTATCTTTATCACTTACTGTCATTAAAACCGTACCGTGATCTTTAACTTCTACACCACTACCTACTAAGCCTTTGTATAAAGCTTTTTCTAATGTAAGGTCTTTACCCATGACTTCACCGGTAGATTTCATTTCAGGTCCAAGTGTCACGTCGACATTTTTCAATTTATTAAAGCTAAAGACAGGTGCTTTAACAAATACGCCTTCTGAATATGGTTGAACACCTTGTTTATATCCTAAGTCGATAAGTTTTGTGCCCATAATCGCTTGCATCGCGAGTTGTGCCATTTGGATGTCCGTAATCTTACTTAAGAATGGTACCGTACGACTTGCACGTGGGTTTACTTCTAATACGTAGACGCCATCATGCGCAATAACAAATTGAATATTGATTAAGCCTACAATGTTAAGTCCTTTAGCTAACTTAATTGTATAATCTTCAAGCGTATCAAGATCTTCTTGGCTAAGTGTTTGTGGTGGATATACTGCAATAGAGTCACCACTATGAACACCTGCACGTTCAATATGTTCCATAATACCTGGAATAATAACTGTTTCACCATCAGAAATGGCATCAACTTCAATTTCTTTACCTGTTAAGTATCTATCAACTAATACAGGGTGTTCTGGACTTGCTTTTACAGCTTGTTCCATATAATTTTCAAGTTCGGCATCGCTATTAACAATTTCCATAGCACGACCGCCTAGCACATATGATGGTCTTACGACTACTGGATAGCCAATTTCACGTGCATTTTCAAGAGCTTCTTTAGGAGATGTAGCCGTTTTACCTTTAGGTTGTGGTACATCAATAGTATGCAATAGTGCTTCAAATTCTTTTCTGTCTTCTGCACGGTTTAAGTCTTCTAATGTAGTACCTAAGATTTGAACACCATGTTTTGCTAATTTATCAGCTAAGTTAATGGCTGTTTGACCACCGAATTGAACAACTACGCCTTTAGGTTGTTCTAAATTAATAATATTCATGACATCTTCTTCAGTTAAAGGTTCAAAGTATAATTTATCTGAAATTGAAAAGTCTGTTGATACAGTTTCAGGGTTATTATTAACGATGATTGCTTCATATCCCGCATTTTGTATAGCCCATACCGCATGGACAGTAGCATAATCGAATTCTACCCCTTGTCCGATTCTAATTGGACCAGATCCAAGTACTAAAATCTTCTCTTTTTCAGTAACAATAGACTCGTTTTCAGTTTCATACGTACCATAATAATATGGTGTTGTAGATTCAAATTCTGCAGCACATGTATCTACCATTTTATATACTGGCTTAATGTCATGTTGTTGACGTAATTGATAAACCTCTTCTTCCGTCATGCCAAAACGATGCGCAATCACTCTATCACTAAAGCCATAATCTTTAGCATATTTAAGATATTCTAAATCACCCGCATGTTCTTTTAATTCATGTTCAATGTTTATGATATTTTGGAATTTGTTTAAGAAGAAATAATCAATTTTTGTCATATTGTGAATTTCTTCTAATGTCGTACCACGACGGATAGCTTCTCCGATAAAGAACAAACGTTCATCATCTTGGTGACTAATACGTTCTTTAATATAATCAATATCGTAACTTTCACCATTTGGTAAGCCTAAATGGTGCACGCCATATTCTAATGAACGTATTGCTTTTAATAACGATTCTTCATACGTACGTCCAATAGCCATGACTTCACCGGTAGCTTTCATTTGCGTACCCAATTCTCGTTCACCTTTTTCAAATTTATCGAATGGGAAACGAGGAATTTTAGAAATAACATAGTCTAGTGTTGGTTCGAAAGCCGCATATGATGTACCCGTGATAGGATTGAGCATTTCATCAAGTGTTAAGCCGACTGCAATCTTCGCTGCTAATTTAGCAATTGGATAACCTGTTGCTTTAGACGCTAATGCTGATGAGCGTGATACACGTGGGTTAACTTCGATAATATAGTAGTTAAGTGAATGAGGATCTAATGCTAATTGCACGTTACATCCACCTTCGATACCTAATGCTCTAATTACTTTAAGTGAAACATCACGTAACATTTGATATTCGACATCTGATAATGTTTGGCTCGGTGCAACTACAATTGAGTCACCCGTATGAATACCTACTGGGTCAATATTTTCCATGTTACATACTACAATGGCATTATCATTTTTATCACGCATTACTTCATATTCAATTTCTTTAAAGCCGGCGATAGATTTTTCAATTAAACATTGAGTAGCTGGGCTATAATGTAAACCATTGCTAACCACTTCTTTTAATTCTTCGTCATTATGACAGATACCGCCGCCAGTACCTCCCATAGTAAACGCTGGTCTTACAATTAAAGGATAGCCCACTTGTTCTTTAAATTTAAAAGCTTGCTCAACTGTATTTACGATATCACTCTCTGGTACAGGCACATTTAAATCATTCATTAATGTTCTGAACAACTCTCTATCCTCAGCTTGTTGGATTGACTCTAGTTCTGTTCCAAGTAATTTAACGTTGTTTGCTTTTAACACACCACTATCATGTAATTGAATAGCCATGTTTAAACCTGTTTGGCCACCTAAAGTAGGTAGTAATGCATCTGGTTGTTCTTTACGAATAATGCGTGCAATAAAGTCATGAGTTAACGGTTCGATATAAACTTTATCGGCAATTTCTTTATCTGTCATGATTGTCGCAGGGTTTGAATTCACTAAGATAACACGATAGCCTTCTTCTTTAAGAGCTAAACACGCTTGTGTCCCAGCGTAGTCGAATTCTGCAGCTTGTCCAATAATGATTGGACCTGAACCAATTACTAAGATTGTTTGAATATCGTCACGTTTAGGCATTGATTGTATGCTCCTTTTCTTTAAAATCTTTCATCATAGTTAAGAACTCATCGAATAAATAGTTTGAATCACTTGGGCCTGGTCTTGCTTCAGGGTGATATTGTACTGAGAATGCTGGTAATTTTTTATGTCTTAAACCTTCTACAGTGCCATCGTTTAAAGCAATATGTGTAATTTCTAAATCTGTATCTGCTAGTGAATCTTTATCAATCGCATAGCCATGGTTTTGACTAGTGATGTCAACTTTACCAGTACGTAAATCTTTAACTGGATGATTTGCACCGCGGTGTCCGAATTTCATTTTAAATGATGTAGCACCTTGAGATAGTGCGAATAATTGGTGGCCTAAACAAATACCGAAGAAAGGAATTTTACCTAAGATACCGTTAATCATATCTAAAGCTACTTTAACTTCATCAGGATCTCCAGGGCCATTTGATAACATTACACCGTCTGGAGATAATGCTAGAATTTGTTCTGCAGTAGTATCGTAAGGCATCACTGTTACATTACATCCTCTTAGATTTAACTCACGTACGATGTTTTGCTTTTTACCGAAATCTAATAATACGACACTTAAATCTGAACCTGTAGATACGTAAGGTGTTTTAGTTGATACTGTAGTAACTTCATCACGAGGTAATTCCACAGTTTTCAATTTAGCTGCTAACTGTTCGATTTCTTCTTTATTATCTGTGAATCCAGCTTTTAAAACACCATGTTCTCTGATTTTACGTGTAATGCTACGTGTATCTACACCTGAAATACCAGGAACATTATATTGTACAAGTACTTCATGTAATGTTTTTTGCTTTCTGAAGTTACTTGGATGCGTGCTAGCTTCTTTAACGACTACACCATTTAGTGTTGGTGTAAGTGTTTCAAAGTCGTCTCTGTTAATCCCATAGTTTCCGATTAAAGGATAAGTGAATGTAATAATTTGACCAGTGTATGAAGGGTCTGAAATTGTTTCTTGATAACCTGTCATTGCAGTATTAAATACGATTTCGCCTACAGATAAATCGTCTGAACCTAATTTATATCCTTCATAATATGTTCCATCTTCTAATACAAGATAACGTCGTTCGAACATTTTACTTGTCCTCCTTATATTTAACTTCGCCTTCAACCATAGTTAAGACTGGGTTACCATATACTTTGTAACCAATAAATGGTGTGTTATCAGCTTTAGATAAGAAATCTTCTCCTCTGATTTCACGCTCTTCATCTAGGTTAATAATTGTTAAATCTGCGAAGCTTCCTTCTTCTAATCGACCGTATGGTAAATCGAATGTTTGCGCTGGTTTAATTGTTAAATAATCTACTAATTGTTGTAGTGTCCAGTCTCCATTTTTCACGAAGTGTGTATATAATAATGGGAATGCTGTTTCACTACCGACGATACCAAATGGCGCTTTAACCATTGGTTGATCTTTCTCTTCTTTAGCATGAGGTGCATGGTCTGTAGCAATGCAATCGATAGTGCCATCGAGTAAACCTTCTAATAATGCTTCTCTATCTTCTTTACTTCTTAATGGTGGATTCATTTTGAAAATGGCGTTATCACCTGGCACATCATCTTCAGTTAATAGTAAGTGGTGTGGTGTGACTTCGGCAGTTACATGAATGCCTGCTGCTTTAGCGTCACGAATTGCTCTTACACTTTCTTTAGTTGAAACGTGACATACGTGATAGTGGCAATCTGCCGCTTCAGCAAGTAAAACGTCTCTCGCAATTTGAACTGCTTCACAAATATTAGGAATACCTGGTATGCCAAGTTCTTCACTACGTTTACCTTGATGCATTGCCCCGCCATAAATTAGACTATTATCTTCACAGTGAGCAACGACCGCTTTATTGGCTTTCGCTGCTGCTTGCATAGCTTCATACATCATTGCTGATTCTTGTACACCTACGCCATCATCAGTGAAGGCAAATGCCCCCTCTTTAGCTAAGGCATCAAAATCTACATGTTCTTTACCAGCTTGTCGTACTGTAATCGCTGCATATGGTAAAACACGTACTTGAGCGTTATCTTTAATCAATTGTTGTAAACGTTCCATATGTTCAACTGAATCTGGTACCGGATGTGTGTTAGGCATTGGGCATACTGTTGTAAAACCTCCACGTACCGCTGCCTTTGTTCCTGTTTCAATTGTTTCTTTATGTTCACCACCAGGTTCACGTAAATGCACGTGAACGTCTACTAATCCTGGTGCTACAAATTGGCCTTGTGCATCAATAACTTCAACATTATTGTCTACTTCTATGTTGTCATTGATTTCTTTGATATATTGTCCGTCAATTAAAATCGACGTTTGTTTAAGTTCACCGTTATCTAAAATTTGAGCGTTTTTAATTAATTTCATTATTTACTCCTCTTTTCCTGATAATAGTTTATTGATTATTGCCATTCTTAGATACATACCATTTTCCATTTGTTTAAAAATACGTGCCTTAGGTGCTTCGACTAATTCTGTATCAATTTCCACTTCTCTATTAACTGGTGCAGGGTGCATGACAATCGCTTTATCTTTTAATTTGTCATATCTAGCTTTAGTTAAACCATATTGTTCATGATATTCATTCGCTTCAAAATTCGCTTCTCCAGTAATGCCGTGTCTTTCATGTTGGACACGTAGTAACATTACGATATCAACCGTTTCAATTACATCATCGATTTGAACATATGGTGCTTCTAAAGATTCATCCACCCATTCATCAGGGCTTGAGAACATTACGTTGGCTCCTAATGAAGTTAAACTAGTAAAGTTACTTCTAGCCACACGTGAATTTTTAATATCTCCACAGATTAGAATGTTTAACCCTTCAAATGAACCGTATTCTTCATAAATTGTCATGATATCTAATAAACTCTGTGTAGGATGTTGTCCACTACCATCTCCAGCATTCGCAATCGGGATATTAAGATTTTCTAACTCTTCATAATATGCGTTTTGTGAATGTCTAATGACTAGTAAGTTTACGCCAATACTTTCTAAAGTTTTGCAAGTATCATAAAGTGACTCACCTTTTTGTACTGATGATGTACTTGTTTCAAAGTTAACTTCTTTCAGACCAAGTTTTTGTTCAGCTACTTCGAAACTACATTTAGTACGCGTTGAATTTTCAAAGAATAAGTTTGAGACGAATTGATCATTATATTGTGGTAAAGGTTGTTTCCCTGATTTATAATCGCTCGCTGTTTGAATTAAATCGTAGATGTCCTCGTTTGATAAGTGTTCCATTGATAATAAGTTTTTCATAAAGCGCCTCCTGAGAAATAATTAAGCTAAATTAGTTTTTTGTTTCGTGTTTTTCTTTTGGCAAAATTAAATTTAAGATAATACCTGAAAGTGCAGCTAAAGCCATACCTTCAATTTGTAAATTAACGCCTAAACCTTTTAAGTTGATAAGTAAATTACCAATACCAACTACTAACACTACCGATGCAATAACCAAGTTACGATTATTAGCAAAATCAATATTGCTTTCTACTAACATTCTTAAACCACTTGCAGCGATAATTCCAAACAGCAAGATGGAAACGCCACCCATTACTGGTGTAGGAATTGAAGAAACGAGTGCAGAGAATTTACCGATGAATGATAAAATCACCGCAATAACTGCTGCCCCACCAATAACATAAATACTGTAAATTCTAGTTATTGCTAGAACACCAATGTTTTCACCATACGTAGTACTTGGTGGTCCGCCTATAATACTTGCGAACATTGTTGAAACTCCATCACCTATAATAGAACGATGTAAACCTGGATCTTCAAAGAAGTTTCGTCCTACAATTTTATTGATAACCATTTGATGACCAATATGTTCACTTACAGTTACAAATACGATAGGTAGCATGACTAGAATTAAACCTAAGTGTATAGAAGGCACATAATCTTTAAATGGTAAGTAGATATGTGGGAATTCTAGCCAGTGCGCTTTAGCAATGTTTGAAAAATTAACTAGCCCCATAAAGATTGATACAATATAGCCTACTATAATACCGATAAGCACCGGTATAAGTGATAAGAAACCTTTGAAAAAGCCTTGAACAATAATTGTTACTAACAATGTGATAAGTGCGACAACTAAATAACTTAAGTTGTATCCTTTCATATCCCCTGAGTTCTCGTACATTGCCATGTTCACAGCGGTAGGAGCTAAGCTCAATCCAATGACCATAATCACTGGTCCAACCACTACAGGTGGAAGTAGATGCATTAACCAATTAGTGCCACTTATTTTTATAAAGATACCAATGATGATATACATCACACCACTAGCAAACAGTGCCATCAACATATCGCCTAAGCTATGCGTGCTTAACCCCGTAATAATAGGCGTAATAAATGCGAAACTAGAACCTAAGTACGCCGGGATTTTAGCTTTTGTAATTAAGATATAAAGTAATGTTCCTATTCCTGAAGCTAATAATGCAGCAGATATTGGTAAACCGGTTAAAAATGGTACTAATACGGTTGAGCCAAACATTGCAAATAAGTGTTGCAAGCTCAATAATCCCCATTGCGCTGGATTCGGTTTGTCTTTTACATCTAGCACTGGTTTAACTGTACGTTCAAACATTTGGTCATTTTCCATTTTTGTCTCCCTTTCTATATAAAAAAGCCTCTTTACATATTGATGTAAAGAGACTAAAAAGTCGTATAATCCTACCGTTAAGTAATATATTTCTGCTTATCGGTAGATACGTGATAAAGTATTTAAATTAATATGGGTAAGTTAAGATACGATTTAAATTATTCTATTATCTTACACACTCACCATTAAATACTTCACCTTTTTCAGTCTCTCGTACTGATTTAAAAGGTTATCTATTCTATTACTACTGCATTATATGAATCTCGCTCATCTAAATAGACCGACACGGCTTCGTCTTTAGCAGTTGGAATATTCTTCCCTACAAAATCTGCTCTAATCGGAAGTTCTCGGTGGCCACGATCAACAAGTGCAGCTAATCCAATCTTATCTGGTCGAGAATGTAATAATATTGCATCTAATGAAGCTCTCACAGTACGGCCAGTATAAAGAACATCATCAATAATAATGACTACTTTATCAGTAATATCCGCATCAATTTCAATAGCTTCTTTAGTAATTTGTTTATTTGAGATTTCAATATCATCTCTGAAATGTGTAATGTCTATAGTACCTGTTGGAACTGTTTTCTGCTCAATTTGACTAATTTTATTCTGAATGCGTCGTGCCAAAAATTCGCCTCTAGTCTTAATACCGAGTAATACAAGGTTTTGTGTCCCTTTATTGTATTCTAGAATTTCATGTGCGATACGAGTTACAGTACGTTGAATTGCAGCTTCATCCATAATAATACGCTCAGACATTATCTCACCTCTTTAAATTGAAAAAACCTCGTGCCTTTTTAAAGACACGAGGTTTAATTTATATACGTTAAGTTTAAACTATGCTTAAACTTATAACATTCTAATTAATTGAAACAATTTTTTAGAGTTAATTAAATTGTTTATTTAATATGTATATATAATTAGTACTCTGTCTTCGAAGCCTCTCTGGACTTTCTTTTAAAGACACCGTTTTCTTGTTTGAACTGTAATTAGCTTAATGCTTTTTTAAGTATAAGTCAATGCCAATTTCAAAAAAAACTGCTTCACATAACAAATAAACAACTTGTGGTATTTTATAATTTTTTAAGGAACAAAAAGGGAAATCTAATGTGATCTCAAAGATTCCACCCTCTCACCCTCTGTTAGAGCTGCATTTATGCATCTCTTAGACGTATTTCTTCTAATAACTCTTCAAACTCTTTTGGTAAATTAGCTTGGCGTTCTATATATTCATGAGTAACTGGGTGTTCAAATCCAATTACACCCGCATGAAGTGCTTGTCCGCCGATATCAAGCGTTTTTCTCGGACCATACTTAGGATCTCCAACCAATGGGAACCCAATATATTTCATATGCACACGGATTTGGTGCGTACGACCAGTTTCTAATTGACATTCGATTAACGTATAGTCATTAAAATGTTCTAACACGTTAAAATGTGTCACTGCTTCTTTACCATTATCTACCACATCCATTGATTGTCGATCTTTCTCATTACGACCAATAGGTGCATCGATTGTACCATAATCATGTGGAATATTGCCATGCACGAGCGCAATGTATTTTCTTTTAACTGTTTTATCTACCAGTTGCTCTACTAATCCACGGTGGGCGATATCATTTTTTGCTACCATTAGTAATCCTGACGTATCTTTATCAATACGATGGACAATACCTGGACGAATCTCTCCATTAATTCCTGATAGGTCTTTGATTTGATACATTAAACCGTTAACCAATGTACCTGTATAATGTCCTGGTGAAGGGTGAACCACCATTCCTTTAGGTTTATACACAATAGCGACATCTTTATCTTCATAATAGATATCTAAATTTAAGTTCTCCGGCTGAATATCTGCCTCAACAACTTCTTTTTCAGTAACTACAATATGATCACTCATTTTAACTTTGTAATTTGATTTAATCAATTTATCATTAACTGTTACTAACTCTTCTTTAATCCAATCTTGAATTTGACTTCTAGACCAATCTGTATTCATATCTGACAACAATTTATCGATACGTTGGCCGACATGTTGTTCATTGTCTATCTTATATTCGTAAGTTTCCAAATCGTAGCCTCCTATCCTTTTGATGATGCATCTTTAAGTAACGCGATAATAATAAATATGACACCTATCGTTAAACTCGAATCTGCTATATTAAATATTGGAAAAGCATAACCAAAAATATTTGTATCAATAAAATCCACTACTTCGCCATTAAGTAAACGATCAATAAAGTTACCTAATGCTCCTGCGAATAATAAACTAATTGCGACTTGCATAAACATATTATATTTAGCTTCTTTAATAAAGAACAATACAAGAACGACTAAAATGATAAGCGTAATAATATAGAAAAAGCCCATCTTACCACTTAATATACCCCACGCAGCGCCATTATTTCTATGAGACGTTATATTTAAAAAGTTAGGAATAACTTCATAAGAATCTCCAATATTCATCGATGTTGCAATGATTCGTTTTGTTATTTGGTCAATCACTAAAATGGCAATAGCTACTATTAATGACAAACCTACATAATATTTCTTTTTCATTCACGTGCCTCCATTCACACCTCAACGCTTTGACAACACTCTACATTATAGCTTACTCATTTATATAAAAAAAGCTACAGTTATGAATGGCATAAAAATATATTTTATTTAAAATTAAGTCTTTACGTTATTTTTCGGATGAATATAATTAAAGCTATCCACTTGATATGAAGACACCGTTCGTTTTGTTACTTCATAAGGTTTGCGATAATTCATATCTGAAACCATAAGTGAACCATCTGAATTCACTTTTTCTATATAAGCTACATGGCCATGCTCACCTTTAGGATACTGTAATATTGACCCAACAGAAGGAACATGATTTACTTTATAACCTTCATCGTCTGCCTTTTCAGCCCAATATTTCGCATCGCCCCATTTGTTATTGATCATATTGCCATCTTGACGGATACGATTAAATACATAATACGTACATTGCCCTTTAACATAAGTATTGAATTTCATAGGATTCTTTTCCCAAAAATGAATCGTCGGTTGAGTCATATCTTGGTTATCAACCCCGTCAAATAGTGCGCCACCTGTAAATAGAGCACTACTTAATATCATAACTAAAATTAATTTTTTCACTTTATCACACTACTTCAATAAAATTAAATCTAAATTGTAAGCCATCAGGCCCATTTATATTTATATGCGTTGTTTCAGGATAATAATAATCGATGAGTGCTAATCCATATGAGTTGTCATTTTCCATGCGTTTAGTACTTGATAGCCATTGATTTAACGCAAGATGATGATGATAATGTGAAGAAGCTAAATAAAGTGAAAATTTATCTAAATAGGCGGAATTTTGTAAACCAAAATAGGTCAAATAATAATTTTTAATCTCTGACATACGAATCGTCTTAAGATGTAAATTACCTATTTTACTATCATGAGGAATGCCTTGCCACTTTTCATCAGATACTTCTGTTAAGAGACGTGGCACATTTAAAGCCTCAATATCCATATTTAGATTATTATTGACGTACACCCAATCATCCGAATCATGATCTACATAAAATTTAAAAGCATGCCCTTCCGGATCCTCGAAAAAGAGGGATGTACACACACTTTGTTCTCCCCCATTAACTGGTATTTCATAGTCACTCATTTGTACGAGTAAATCAGCTAAGTCTTTCATAGATGGCAATAATATTCCAATATAAAATAGACCCGCTTCAGATAATAAAGGTTCTCTCCCATTATGAATTTCATTTAAAGTAATGAAATTATTAGAGTTACCTACTTCATATTGAACTGAGAATGTTGTTTCAGTGACGACTTTAAACCCTAGCACGCTTTCATAAAACGGTCTTAAGATAGTTAAGTCTCTTACATTTAATGTTACTCCATTTACGAAATGTGCCTTTTTGGAATGAAACATTGTTGCCTCCTAATGCTAATGTCTATAATTAACAGTTATTGATTAATCATTTTGAAAATCTTACTTAGTAACGCTACTTTATTTTTAGTCCTCGCCATTAAAATATTCAATATTTTACCAGATTTTGTATGTAGTTTGCAATTTATTAGCTCGGTATGTATTTTAATCGCTCTCATAATACAATGATTACATCAAAATTAAAAGGCTTGTCTCCTAAACAATATAGGAAACAAGCCTGCGAAATAGTTTACTAACCAACATTTAACTTTTAAAGTTCAGTACATTATTATATTAACGTCTTACTATCTTTATATAACATTATCTTTTTTCAATTAGTGTGTGGTAAATTTTTACGCCTGCCCAAGCACCAACCATAGCGCCGAGTGTCATAGCAGAGTTACTAAGCACTGTATTTAATTTTGAGTGTTCGATTTGTTCTTCCTCTTTGGTAGCTAACTTATCCATATGTTGTTTAAAGATATCCATCACTGCTTTATGTGCTTTTGCTTGCGTGAATTTATATACTGACCAAGGTAACGTAGGTTCATATTCTTGTAATGCGACCAATCCTTCATTGGTATCTAAAATACGTCTAAATTCAAATCTTGCGTTACCACCGTCTTTAGCTAAGGCGAGATTGCCACCCACAATTTTGTAAACAATTTTATCGTCAGTAGAATTATGTTCTTTTTTCTTCATTTTTAAAATAAATTGGTTAATGAAAGGCAATCTAATATTAAATTCATCTTCATTAATTGTTCCATTGACTAAATGTAACGTAATGTTATTAATAAAATCTGCGTATTCACGAGACACATCACGCATTGAAAAACTTTGTGGAATTTTAAATCGAGTAATTGCACGCACGTCTTTGACTTGTTCTTTCTTATCTTTATTTTTAGAAGATGATTTTGATTTATTGTTTTGCTTCATATCTTTTTCTTCTTCAAGTGCACGGCGCACACTTTCTTCATAAGTAATACTTCCAAATGAAAAATCAGGATGTGTACGTTTTGGTTGTGGAATCATATCATGGACTAAGCTATTCATTAGTGGATAAACCATTTCCTTAGGTACTTGTGAAATCATTTGTACCCAATATCGACTAAGCCAAATTGGAATAATGGGCAAGTCTAACGTTGGAAGTTTTTTATCTAATACTTTTGCTGTACGTCCAATTAATTCTTTATAATTCATAATTTCTGGACCTGTAATATCAAATGCTTCATTTTCATCAGGAGAACGGTCTACTAAACCTGCTAATTTATCGATGACGTCTTCAATGGCAACTGGCGCAATCATATTGTAAGCCCAACTTGGAAGCACCATAGCAGGCAAACGCTCTACTAATCGTTTTAAAATTGGATATGAGCTACCTTTCGCCCCAATGATTAATCCTGCACGTAAGGTACTCACTGGAACGCCATAAGAACCTAATATTTTTTCACATTCTAAACGACTTCGTAAATGGGCTAACAGATGATTCTCACTAGGAATAAGACCACTCATAAACACAATATGTTTAACACCTTGTGCTTTAGCAGCACGTGCGAAATTATCTGCAAGTAAAGCGTCCATATCTTCGAAACTAGCTTGAGTTAATTTAGCATTTGGCATCATTGAATGAACAAGATATATAGCGGTATCGATGCCTTCCATTACTTCAGTAATTTCATCTATATCAAATAAATCTGCTGCTTTCCATGTTACGTTATGCTCATTTTCTTTATTATCGGCATTTCTAGATATAGCGATGATTTCATGATTATCTTTCAACTGTTCTTTTAAGTGGCCTCCAATGTAACCGGAAGCCCCAGTTAATAATACTTTACCCATGCTAACACTCCTTTTATTACCTTACTATTAAAATCAAAAAGGTTTTGAACTATTTATTATTCTCATTAGCCTTTCTAAATGCTAATCAAACATTGTATAATTTTTTATTTTTACTATTTGAAATTTTAATTACCACTATATTTTATAATTAGAAAAATCCCTCAAATCATTTTATTAAATCATTTGAGGGATTCGGGATTAAAGATTAATATCTTTTATATTTAAATTTTATACTAATATTTTGATGACTTCTTGGCAACGTGGACATAAGTGATCAAGTTCGCCAACTTGGCCTAATTCTTCACTATAGTTCCAACATCTTTCACATTTTTCGCCATCAGCATGATCAATACGAATATCACCGTGTTGGTATGATTCAGCATTGTCAACACTATCAACAACTTCTACTTGAGATACAATGAATAATTGTTGTAAGTCTTCAAATTGTTGTAAGAACTCTGTCGCATTAAAGTTATCGTTACTACTGATCACGACTTTAGCTTCTAATGATTTACCAATGACTTTATTGTTACGTGCAACTTCTAATGCACGATTAACATCATCGCGAAGTGACATAAGTTGATTCCATTTATCTAATAATTCCTGATCTACTTCTACAACTTTTGGCATATCAGCTAAATGTACGCTTTCTTCTTGTACATGTGGAGTATGTGACCAAACTTCTTCAGCAGTGTGAACTAAGATTGGTGCTAATAATTTAGTCATATCTACTAAGATTTGATATAACACTGTTTGCATACTGCGACGTTTATGCGCGTCTTTTTGTTCAATGTAAAGAATGTCTTTACCGTAATCTAAATAGAAGTTACTTAATTCAACGTTAATAAAGTTTTGAACTTCTTGATAAATATTTAAATAATCGAAGTTATCATAATGTTCGATTGTACTTGCAGTGAACTCACGAAGACGATTTAATAAGTAGCGATCTACTTCTAATAATTCAGCTTCTGGTACTGCATCTGTATTTGGATTAAAGTCACTAATATTACCTAACATAAATCTTAAGGTATTTCTAATTTTACGATAAACATCAGATGTTTGTTTTAAGATTTCATCAGAAATACGTACATCTGCAAGATAATCTGTACTACTTACCCATAAACGTGCAATATCTGCACCTTTTTGTTTTACTACTTGGTCTGGAACGATAACATTACCAAGTGATTTACTCATTTTCTTACCTTCTCCGTCCATAACGAAACCATGAGATAGTAAGAATTTATATGGTGCTTGTCCTCTTGTAGCTACAGCAGTAGTGATTGATGAGTTAAACCAACCACGATATTGGTCACTACCTTCGAAGTATAAGTCAGCTGGGAAACTTAATTCTGGGCGTTGTTCTAATACGCCTCTGTGAGATGAACCAGAATCGAACCATACATCCATAATATCTGTTTCTTTAGTAAATTCACCATTAGGACTACCTGGATGACTAAATCCTTCAGGTAATAAATCTTTAGCTTCTCTTTCAAACCATACATTTGAACCATGTTCTGCGAATAAATCAGCCACATGATTAACTGTTTCTTTTGTCATGATGATGTCGCCATTTTCAGCATAAAATACTGGAAGTGGAACACCCCATACACGTTGACGAGAAATTACCCATTCGCCACGATCACGAATCATATTATAGATACGTGTTTTACCCCAGTCTACTTTGAAATTAGTTTCTTCGATAGCATCTAAGATATCTTGTCTAACTTTATTGATTGAAGCAAACCATTGAGGTGTAGCACGGAAGATAACTGGTTTCTTAGTACGCCAGTCGTGTGGGTAACTATGTGTAATAAAGTCTAATTTTAGTAACGCTTCTTTTTCAGTTAAAAGATCAGTTACGGCTTTATTAGCTTTGTCATAGAACATACCTTCAAATTGTCCACCTTCTTCAGTGAAGACACCTTTATCATCTAATGGACTAATTACTGGTAAATCATATTTTTGTCCTACGATATAGTCATCTTCCCCGTGTCCAGGAGCAGTATGAACACAACCTGTACCAGCATCTGTAGTAACATGGTCACCGTTAATTACTAATGATACGCGGTCTAAGAATGGATGTTGTGCTTCTACGTATTCTAATTCTTTACCTGTAAATTCTTTTTCTAATTTAACAGCTTCTTTATCCCATCCTAGCGCTTCTGAAACTGTTTCTGCTAAAGCTTGAGCGATAATATATTTTTTACCATTTACATTATATTGACCATATTTAAGTTCTGGATGAACAGTAATGGCAACGTTTGAGGGAATTGTCCAAGGTGTAGTTGTCCAAATGATAAATTGCGCGTCTTCATCAACTACGCCTTTAGTATCTTTTACGTCGAAAGCAACATAAATAGATGCAGAACGTTTATCATGATATTCAATTTCTGCTTCAGCAAGTGATGATTCACTTGATGGTGACCAGTAAACAGGTTTTTTACCTTTATAAATTAAACCTTTATCAGCCATTTCACCAAATAGACGAATTTGAGCTGCTTCGTATTCAGGTTTTAAAGTGATGTATGGATCACTAAAGTCACCACGCACACCTAAGCGTTTGAAATCTTGTTTTTGTAATTCAACTTGTTTTAATGCGAATTCTTTACATTTCTCTCTAAATTCGGCTACAGACATTTTCTTGCGGTCTACACCTTTTTTTGTTAAAGCTTGTTCAATTGGTAAACCATGCGTATCCCAACCTGGAACATAAGGCGCATAAAATCCTTGCATCGTTTTATAACGTACGATGAAGTCTTTGATAATTTTGTTTAAGGCATGACCCATATGAAGGTTACCATTCGCATACGGTGGACCATCATGTAAGATATATGTTTGGTTTCCTTTGTTTTTGTCTAATGATTTTTGATAATGATCTTCGCTATCCCATTTTTCTTGGATTTGAGGTTCTTTATTTGGTAAGCCACCTCGCATAGGAAAATCAGTTTTAGGCATTAATAAAGTACCTTTGTAGTTCATAATTGTTTTTCACTCCTTAAATATAAAAAGAACTCTAAGTTCAACTAAAAAGGGACGGAATTACCGCGGTACCACCCTTGTTAACTCAACTTAGAGTTCTCTCTTAGAAAATTTTATAATGTGATAAGCCAGTGATATAAGAAATACACTTTTGCTAGGCTTACACCCACCCTAGCTCGCTGTGAAAAGTTTACTATTTCTTACGCGTCTGACTTTTAAATTTAGATATTATTTATTTGATGTTGATTGGCTTTGCGCATCACTTGATTCAAGTGATGTAGACTCGCTCGTACTAGCTGCATTACTAGTTGAACCTGTCACACTTTGTGAATTAGCACTGTTACTTGTACTTTCGCTATTATTAGCATTATTGGCAGATTGTTGTGTTTGAGCTTGTTGTTGCTCTTCTGGAGTAATATCTTGACTGTTTAAATGTTGGAAGTTCTCTTGAGTAACTTGTTCAGCATCAATGTCATAATTAAGCAAATAATCCCAATCGTCATTTTTAAGTAAGTCTAATTGTGCTTCAACTAACATACGGAAACGTGATCTAAATATTTTAGATTGGCGTTTCATATCTTCAGTTTGGAATGATAAATGACGTGCTTTTTCAATAGCATCATTTACAATTAAATCTGCTTGAGCTTGTGCTTTGCTAATTGTCGCTTCAGCTTCTTTAGTAGCAGCTAACTTAGTTTCTTCCCCTGCTTGTTGAGCTTGTACAAGCGCATCACTAACTGATTGATGAACTTGTTGGTAAGATTTAATATTAGTATCTCTCTCTTCAACAACTTTTTCAAGTTGTTTTTTTTCTTCTTTTAAACGCTCAATTTCATTGCTTAATTGAGTTAAATAATCACTAACCTCTGCAGGTTCTAAACCATTTTTAACTTTAGTAAATTCTTTATTCTTAATTTCACTAGGTGTAAAAGGCATTCCATATCCTCCTCAAATCAGACTATGATTTATAATTCATTTTTACTTGAATAATGTTCGATAAGTTATGTGTGTTTTGTCTTTTTTCGTTTTACCACCCACTTCGGTAATTTGAGCACGCCCAAAACCTTGAATGGATAGTAAATCATTGGTTTGTATTTGAAAATCAGGTGAATCAATAATTGTATGGTTAACTTTCACGCGTTTCTTTTCGATAAGTTGTTTCGCAATTGATCTTGATTTGTGAATCATTTCTTTTAAAACAACATCTAATCTTAAAGCGCTAACTGTGCTACCTTGAATTTTCCAATTCTCTACTGATTGTATCATATCTTTAAATGGAATAGAATTAAGTTTCACTGATGCACCTTTTATCTTTGTTAATTCCAACAGAATATATGATTCTAATCGCTTTGTCAAAACAAATTGAATTGTTTCGCCGACAATAATATCTCCTACTTGTTCTCTTTCTATTCCTAAGGACATTAGTGTGCCTAATACATGTTGATGTCGTAATGTAACAAATTTCTCAGGATAATTGATTTGAATAAGCGCCTCTTCAAAGTCTTCTTCAGACGGTTCATAATAATTTGGCGCGATGATTGCTCGTTTTCTTTCTGCATTTTCCCCACCAAAGAAACTCACATGCATATCTTCATAGCTTCCTACGATTACTCCAAGGATATATTGTCCTCTTGGATCTAGAAAATGAGTTAACACAGGCGCATATTGTTGTTCTACTTGAGCACATTTATCAATAAATTGATCAATTAAAGTTTGTTCTTCAGTTCTAAAGTGTTGATATATGTCGATGGCTGTAACCTCCTTTTTCCAAATAAATAGAATCTTAATGTTATTTAAACCATATATCGTAAATAAAACATAAAAATAGTCTAGAACACATTTACCGTTCCAGACTATCATTAAAATATAAAATTAATGTAGCATTAAATAATTTAAAATCATACTAAAAATACTTCTCAAACCTGCTTGGAAGAGTATAAGCACAAATAGTGCGACAAGTGATGAAATATCAATCATTCCAATAGGTGGGATAATCTTTCTAAAAGGTTCTAAATAAGGTTCATAAAGCTTTCCTAAAATTTCACCAAATTTAGATTCTCTTATGCTTGGCACCCAAGAAGTAAAGAAATAGATAATCATTCCAAAATAATAAATTTGGACTAAAATTAAAATAAATGAAAAAATACTACTTAACATGCCGAGATCCATATATTAAGCTCCTTATTCGTAATGTTGCGATTCCATTTGTTCGATATGATCGGTAATACTACCCGCAACTTCGACATTATCAGGCGTACAAAGGAATATATCTGTACCAACACGTTGAATATCTCCACCAATTGCATAAACAGTACCACTTAAAAAGTCGATGATACGTTTAGCTGAAACTTTGTCGATACGTTGTAAGTTAACCAATGTCGCACGACGATTTTTCAATTCATCTGCAATATCTTGTGTATCTGAAAAGACACGTGGTTCAAATAAGCACATTTTTGAACTTTCATATGTACTATACCCTTGTGAAGATTGATTCATCGTTACTACGTTCTTAGTGTTCGACTTTGAAGGTGTGTGATTCATACGATTGTTCCTTTCTTCTGAGTTATACGCTCTTGATGTTTTCTTAGATGGCACAGATTTTATATTATTTTGCTTTGTTTGATTGGTTTGTTGTTGGCGTTCTGGCTGTTGTTGTACATTATTATTTTGAGACGCTTCATTTTGAACCGCTCGTTGTTGATATTCTTCTGGGCCTTCAACTACTTCTTCTTCATCATCCATTAGAAAAAAATTGTTAAATAAATCTTTTATAGCCACGGCATTCACTCCTATTCTCCTACAAGTTTAGTTCCTATTCTTATAAATGAAGCACCTTCTTCTACAGCAACTTGATAATCATTGCTCATTCCCATAGATAAATACTCACAAGGCGCATACTCTAAAGTAAGGTTTTTAATTTCATCACGTTTTTCTCTCAATTGTTTAAATACTTGACGAATGTAATTCGTGTCGTCAGTATATGGTGCCATAGTCATTAATCCGACAATTTTAATATTTTCATATTGCTTGATTTGTTCAATAAAATCATTAACTTCATCTAATGCAATCCCATGTTTACTTTCTTCACCAGAAACATTGACTTGTACGAAACAAGAAATAGGATAATTAGCTCTCTTATTAATTTCCTTTGCAAGACTTAAACGGTCTAAAGCATGAAGGTAATCAATCTCGTTAATAACTTCTTTTACTTTTCTCGATTGTAAAGAGCCGATGAAATGCATTGTAACATCATTAGGCAAAGCTTCTTTCTTCTCTAGAAAACCTTCTAAACGGTTCTCACCAAAGTGTCTTAAGCCTGCTTCATAAGCTTCTTTAGCTCGGTCTATTGTAACATATTTTGTAACTGCTATCACGTTTGGTGGGAACGTTGACTCACTTTTTTCAAAATGTGTATTAATTTCTTTTTCAATTGTTTCTAAGTTATCTTGTACTTTCATTTGAGTATCAACCTCTTAATGCGGATTTCTTTTTATAAATAATATTATTTTTGTCCTATAAATGCTAGCATTCTGCCAGTTTGTCCCTTTTCAATGCGATATGAGAAGAAAAGAGACAAATCCTCTGAAGTTGCATAATCGGTAATATAGATATTGTCTGAAGGAACACCGTGTTGAGTAAGCAATAATGCATTGGCACGTTTTAAATCAATGCCATGACGATTTGCGTCTCTCGTTTCAATATATTTAGATGCATCGATAGGTAATGTTTCAAATTTTGATTTTATATCATCGTTGATTTCGTAACTCATAGATGTGGACGGTCCGATAACAACCTTTAAATCTTCAAAGTTAAAATCGATATTGTCCAACATTTTAACTACAATTTGTCCGTAAGTACCTCTCCAACCTGCATGTGCTAATCCTATAAAATGGTGCTTTTCACTATAGAAATAAACAGACACACAGTCTGCATAGCACATGGTTAATAATATATTAGAATCGTACGTATACATTCCATCAATACCATGTAATTGGTTGGTTAATTCATCAATATTTTTACCCTGATCACGTTGAGTAACGTGGGCTATTTTATTTTCATGAGTTTGTATTGGAAAGACCCATTGGTTAGGTTGAAAATCAATAGCCTCAGCTAACATATGTTGATGCTTTGTAACATTGGTCGGATCATCATCAATGTAACGTGCCATATTGAAAGAACCTTCTGGATATAAGCTGTAGCCACCTTCACGCGTAGTAAATCCAAGTGTTACAGTTTCGATATCGTTAGATTCATATTTTAAATAATGAGGATACTTAATAAACTTCTCTGACACGTAAACAAAACCACCTTCTAAAAATTTCTCTATTTAAAAATTTAAAAATGTAATCTTTACTCTAAACATGAACATGCTTTTATTATATAACAATATTCACTTTGTTTTAAAGTAAATAAAAAAGGGGCGGAACAGAATTCATAAACGAATTCAAAGTTCCATACCCCCACAAGGAAAGACTATTCATACATGAAATAACCATTCGAACCGCTAAGTCATGTATTATCAAATATTAGTTAAAACTTATTTATCAATTAACGTCTAGTTCTTCTAGAACGTCTTTCTTCTCTATTTCTGATAAAGCTAGGAATATCATCGTCTTTAGTAGAATGACTTCTTTCACTTACACTTTCAGAAGAACGTGAGCTTGTAGTTCCTTGGCCAAATGAATCTTCTTTAGGTGCACTTGTTTGAGTTGACGCACTTGATGTAGCGCTTGTACCAAAGCCAGTGCTAGAAGCTTTACGCCCTTGTGATGTTGGTTTATCTTCGAAACCTGTAGCAATAACTGTTACAACGATTTCATCTTGTAATTCTGGGTTAATTACTGTACCAAAGATCATGTTTACATCTTCATCTGCAGCATCTTGTACGATGTCTGCTGCTTCTTGAGCTTCGAATAATGAAAGTGATTCTCCACCAGTAATGTTCATTAATACGCCTTGTGCACCAACGATTGATGTTTCAAGTAATGGTGATGAAATGGCTTTTTTAGCAGCTTCTACAGCTCTGTTTTCGCCTGAAGAAACACCGATACCCATTAATGCTGAACCTTGGTTAGACATAATTGTTTTAACGTCTGCAAAGTCTAAGTTTACTTCACCAGAAACTGCGATTAAGTCAGAGATACCTTGAACACCTTGACGTAATACGTTATCTGCTTCTTTAAATGCTTCCATCATTGGAGTAGATTTATCAACGATGTCTAATAAACGGTCGTTAGGAATGACGATTAATGTATCTACCGCTGCTTTCATAGCTTCAACACCAGCAGCTGCTTGAGTAGAACGTTTACGTCCTTCGAAACCGAATGGACGAGTAACAACACCAACAGTCAATGCGCCCATTTCTTTAGCAATTTTAGCTACAACTGGTGCAGCACCTGTACCAGTACCGCCACCCATACCAGCTGTAACAAACACCATGTCTGCGCCTTGGATAGCATCTTCAATTTGTTCACGTGATTCTTCTGCAGCTTTTTTACCAATTTCAGGGTTAGCACCTGCACCAAGTCCACGAGTTAATTTTTCACCAATTTGGATTTTAGATTCAGCTTTAGATAAGTTTAAAGCTTGTCCATCTGTATTAATTGCAATAAATTCTACGTTATTCATACCGTGGTCAATCATGCGGTTAACAGCGTTATTACCGCCGCCACCTACACCGATGACTTTTAATGTCGCTAAATGATTAAATCCTTGTTCAAATTCTAACATTTATATTTCCTCCTAGTCTTAATGGCCAATCATTCAAATAGAGATTTCATAAGTTTTTTAAATTTACCCTCTTCTTTTTGAGGTCTTTCTTGCTCATCATCATAGTGATGTTCAGTTTCTTGATGTTCTTCTGGAGTTTCATACTTATCATGATCTTCTACTTTTTCAACTCTGTCATGTGGTTCATTGTAGTTTTCTTCATAAGTATCTTCATTTTTATTTGATTTACGTTTAAACCAATCAAATCCACCAGATTTAGAAGCGTTATCTTTTTCATCTTCTTCAATAACTTCTTCTTCAAATTCATCATTATCGTGATAATTTATTGTAACATAATCTAACAACTCATCAAAAGCGATACTACTAGATATAGTAGAAATCGCTGAAGTGAACTCAGGCTTTCTAATACCCATTTGTGATGGCGTATGAATTCTAATTTTTTCATTAACCATAGTGTTCAATAATTCTTTAACACCTAGTAAATTAGATGAGCCACCAGTGATGATGAAACCACCGTTAACTTTAGTTAAACCTAAGTCAACTAATACATCAAAGACTTCATCAATAATATCTTGCATTGTACGTTCAATAACCGCACTTAAATCTTTTTGCGTATACTCTACTAATTCATCACTATCAACTTGATCTACGCTGAATACGTCCTGATCTGAAGCTGAGTTAGTAAATGCATGTCCATATTGATGTTTAATCTTCTCAGCAGTTTCATATGTAGTATTTAATTCTTCCGCAATATCATCTGTGATGTCTCGTCCTGCAAGTTCGATTGAGTCTGCGTCTACTAATTCACCGCGTTCATAAAATGCGATTTGTGTTAAATCTTCACCAATGTCAATAACACAAGCACCTAATTCTTTTTCAGTTGCAGAAAGAATTGAGCCATAGTTATATGCATCAGAATATACATCTAATACATCAACGCCACATGATTCTACACATTTAATCATATTAATTAAAATAGATTTATGGATAGCAATGACGCCAGCTTCTACTTTTAATGAATGTCTAGCAATAAGTTCTTTCGGATCTGAAACTTCATTATCGCCATCAACAATGAATCGAAGAGGGAAGACATCAATAACGTCTGTATCTGGAACGTCATTTTTTTGACGAATGCCTTCTAACACATCTTCAATATGTGTCCCGTTTATTTCAGTATCTTCATAAAAATCAATTTCATTAACTTCATCGTATACTTCAGTACCTATGATAGGTAATTTTAAGAAAACTTCTTTAATGTCTACACCAGAAGCGATAGAAGCTTTTTTAATTGTATCTTTAATTGCTTGTTTAGCAATGTCAAAATCATCAATCAATCCGTTCTTTATACCGCTAGTGTAGGTTTGTCCTGTACCTATCACATTTATTCCATTGTGAAATTTTTCGCCTACTATTGTTTTTACGCTTGATGAACCAATATCTATGCTTACATAGTAATGTTCCTCCATAGATAGGCACCTCCTGACAAATTACTATTAAAATACACTATGTTTAGTTTACAATACGATGTTTGGCTTGTGAACTATAAACACATATTAATATCGAAATTTTTTAATTATTTGAATCTGATTGTTCGTTAATTTTATTTAAAGCGCTCTGTAATTCATCTTTTGCAACTGTTTCTTCTTGTGATTTTTGACGAACATTTTGATCTGATTTAGAATCGGAGCCGCCGTTATCACCATAAGGAATGAATGATGCGCCTACTGACAAATCAATATACCCTTGAGTTTTAAGATTTCCTGAATCATCTCTAGATAGTGATTGTGACATTTGTGGGTAGTATTGAATTTTTTTAGCAATTGTATCCATATTCCCTACCACTTGCATGTCATCTTTCATAAACATCAAAATTCTATTTTGATTATTTTGTTCTGGAGCGTATTTGATTTCAGAAATCATATCTCTTATATCAGACGACATATTAGATAATGCTTTAATGATGCTATCTTTGTCATCGCCTTTAAAGTCGTCTAAAATTGGTCCGCTTCCAGCAATGTCACCATCATAATTTTTCAATTCTTTATTACCTTCTATAATGGGAACATACTTGTTTTTCTCTTTAACAATACCTACAACGTCATTTTCAGTCACTTTTACATTGACAGTATTAGGCAATTGCTTGTCTATTTCCACATTTTTAATAAGGTCATTTTTTTCTAAATTATTGATACCCTTTTTCTTACTATAGGTATACATGCGAGAGTTATCTTTAATATCTAAAGCTTTCTCAATTTGACTATTACTTACATTTTTATTACCGGTTATATTTATATGAGAAATTCTACTTAGTGGTGTAAACATATAAATTAAAAATAATAAGATTAATAGTACTAAAATAGTTATAACTGTATATTGAATTTGTTTCTGTCGCTTTCGCCTTTCAATTCTTTGTTGCTCTCGTTTTTCTTGAAGCGACATGCCTTCGTATTTATCTTGTTTTTCTTGTTTTCGAGTCTTCCGTTGGTTGTTGAAATCTTTAAGGCTGTTAAACGAAAGCTTGTTATTATTCTTTTTGCGATGTTTCTTAGAGTCTGATTCAGTATGATTTTTAGATGCCTTTGTTGCTTGTGTATCTGATTCTTTATCGTTAATGGAATATGGCGTCTTTGGATCATTTTTTTCTTTTCTATCTTCTTGGTTGTCGTTTACTTCATCCTGTTTTCGATGAATTTTATATCTTTCTTCATCATCGTATGTTAAATCATCACTTAAGTCATTTTCATTGAATGTATGATCATCTGTTGATTCTAGGCCACGATTCCTTCTTTTCTCAGCTCTTTTAATAGCTCTTAACTTGCGATCGCTTTTCCTTTTATTATCATCCATTTGGTTTCACACCCTTTAGTAAGATGGCAAGTGTGCACGGAAGCTCTCAATAAATCGTTCTCCACGTTCCTCGAATGTACCGTATTGATCCCAACTTGCACATGCAGGAGATAATAACACTACTTCATTTGGCTCGATGACGCCTTGAACTTTTTCGACTGCATCTTCAATATCTGTTGCTTTCACAACTACTTTACCTTGACTATTACCTAGTTTAGCAAACTTTTCTTGAGTTTCCCCAAAGACAACCATGACTCTAACATTTTTCATGTAAGGTATTAGTTCGTCAAAGTCATTACCACGATCTAATCCTCCGCATAGCCAGATAATTGGTTGCTTGAATGAATTCAATGCAAATTGTGTCGCTAATGTATTTGTAGCCTTTGAATCGTTGTAATACTTATTCGTTCTATTAGTTCCAATATATTGCAATCTATGATCAATTCCTGAAAATGTAGTTAAACTATTAATAATTGCTTTAATTGGTACCCCAGCTAAAATTGCTGCTAATACAGCTGCTAAAATGTTTTCTAGGTTGTGTTCTCCTGGTAAAACAAGGTCATCAATATTAATGATTCTAATTCCTTTATAAATGATGAAATTGTCTTTAATGTAAATGCCTTCAGCTTCTTGTTGTGTAGAGAAGTATAATGTTTTAGCTTTTAACGTTTCAGATTCAATTAAATGTCTTTGATGATAATTACAAATTAAATAATCACTTTCTAATTGGTTCTTATAAATTTGTTTCTTAGCATTTTGATAATTTTCTAATGTTTCGTGATAATCTAGGTGTGCAGAGTAAATATTAGTAATAATAGCAATATGTGGGCGATATGCTTCAATCCCTAACAATTGGAATGAAGATAACTCAGTAATTAAATACTCTTCTGGTGACGTCTCTTGTGCTACTTTAGAAGCTACGAAACCAATATTACCTGATAAACGACCACTCAATCTACTTTTTTGGAACATATCTCCAATTAAAGACGTCGTCGTCGTTTTACCATTTGTACCCGTTACCGCAATAATAGGTGCTTCTGATACTAAATAACTTAACTCAACTTCAGTTAAAATTTTCAATCCACGTTCTTCTGCTGCTTTAATAATTGGAACTGTATAAGGTATGCCTGGATTTTTAACAATAATCGGATTGTTATCTAATAAAGATAGTGGATGTCCTCCGTCAACAATGTTCACACCTAAAGTTTCTAAATCTTTAGCATGTGGATCTTGCGATAAGTCTTTACCATCATTAACTGTTACATTAGCGCCTAACTTAGTTAATAACTTAGCCGCTTCATATCCACTCTTTGCTAACCCTACTACAAGAACTTCTTTATTTTCTAATCCTGTATAATTCAGCATGTTAATGCACTCCTATCCATAATCCGATTAATCCTGAAATTAGACCTACTGTCCAGAATACTGTAACAACCTTCCATTCACCCCATCCACTTAACTCAAAGTGGTGATGTATTGGACTCATCTTGAAGATACGTTTTTTAGTTAACTTGTAAGATGCAACTTGTAGCATTACTGATAAAGTTTCTACTACAAACACTAAGCCAATAAGTAATAAAGATAGCTCTTGGTTCAACATTATTGAGATAGTTGCGAAAATCCCACCTAATGCCAAGCTTCCTGTATCACCCATGAAAACTTTGGCTGGGTTAAGGTTATAAGGTAAAAATCCTAGTAGCGCGAAAATCATGATAATACAAAATGCACCAATTGCTGGTGAATCTAAGACAAAGCTCATGATGGCAAACATGGTAAAACCAATAATTGATAATCCAGTTGCTAGTCCATCTAAACCATCTGTTAAATTCACAGCGTTTGAAAATCCTACTTGCCAAAAAACAATAAAGATAACATACGCAAATGATAACGGTATGCTTACATTAGTAAAAGGTATATTTAAATCAGTTGAAAATTCAACTAAGTGAAACACGTCACTAAGAACAAAGAAAATAACTGCAATACCAATTTGAGCTAAAAACTTTTGTTTACTTGTTAAACCTTGGTTATTCTTCTTAACTACAATAATGTAATCATCAATAAATCCAATTAATCCAAATCCAATAGTTACAAATAACAAGAGGATAATAGGATTAGAATTATCGATAAAGAAAATCGCTATAATCGATGTGATGATAATACTAATTAAAAACGTAAGGCCACCCATGGTAGGCGTACCTGTTTTTTTCATGTGACTTTGTGGCCCCTCTTCCCGAATACTTTGGCCAAATTTCATTCGTTTAAGTGTTGGAATTAATATAGGCACTAAAATGAAAGTGATACCTAATGCGATAAGCGCAAGTATAAAAAGCATAATATTCTCCTTTATGTATATTAAATTTTTAAATTAATAATTGTAAGTTGTATTTTACTGTATTCAGTTTATCAATTTTTTAGATAACATTATATAGATTTGAGTATGTTAGCGAGGTGAGGGATAAGGCTTTACTTTTTATTATGCCTCTCCCTCATCTCGCAACTCTATACTCATTATTTTCTTAAGTAGGTTCAAATAGTAACTCAAAGGTTAATTCGAATCGCTTTTTGAGTCGCTATTCGAATCACTATTTGAGTTAGATTCATCGTCATTGCTTGAAGAAGAATCACTTTCACCTTCACTACTTGAATCATCCTCTTTAGAAGAAGCATCACTTGTTGCAGATGAACTATTATTCGAATTGTCAGATGTAGCATCTGGGTCATCCGTAGATAATTCAACTTCTATCTTACTACTATCTTTTAATGTCGTACCATTAAAGATAGATTGTTTCGTGACATAACCGCTTCCTTTTGTAGTCACATTGATGCCAGTTAACTCTTGGAATGCAAGGACATCATCTTTAGTCCAACCTTTCATATCTGGCATAGTGATATCTCCGTCTGTTAGTAATAATACTTTACTGTTCGGTAATAATTTTTTATCAGCTTTTACTGATTGAGATTTAATATTATCACCACTACCAATTACAATTGGCTGTAGGTTTTCAGATTTAAGACTATCTTGTGCTTTATCTGAAGTCTGTCCTACGACATTCGGTGCTTTAGTATACTGAGCAGTCTTAGTTTCATCTTTTTTAGAGCCTACATTGAGATATTTAAGCGTATTTTCCATAATAGGTTTAAAGGCTTTACTTACGCCATATTCATACGCTTCTTGATCATTTTTCTGAGCTAAACTCATACCGGCATAGACAATGACTTCAGGATCTTTCTTAGGTGCATCACCAATGAAGCTTACAAAATATGGATTCTTGCCTTTAACGTAGCCTCCACCGTTTTCATCAGCAACCTGAGCAGTTCCCGTTTTACCTTCAATATCATAGCCATCTACGCGGTAGTTCATCGCATGACTTTTCTTGCTGTTAACTACTTTGTCCAATTCATTTTCAACTTTATCTGCGGTAGACGCAGTGATTGGTTTACCTGCGATAGTCTTTTCACCTTTATAGAAGGTTTTATTAGAAATTGGGTTGTTAATACTTTGCACGAACCATGGTTGCAACATATTACCTTTATTAAAGAATGCAGATTGTGCTTGTATCATTTGAACTGGTGTAACTGTTGTTGATTGTCCGAATGCAGATGTTTTTTGTTGTAACTCGTTGGTCCAAGCAATGTTACCTGATGCTTCACCGTCAAATAGACCGTTAGTCGTTTTACCAAATCCAAAACGTTCGTACCAAGATTTCATCTTATCTGCACCTACTAAGTCTTGTAAATGCATCATTAATGTATTAGATGAATATGTGAAACCAAGTGACATTGGAATTTCGCCCCATCCAGATTTATTCCAGTCTGAAATACGTGAACCCATAATGTCACGATGTCCTGATTCAAACTTTTTCTTTGGATCAAATTTACCTTCTTGAATCGCTGCTGCTAATCCATACGTTTTAAATGTAGAACCAGGTTCATAGGTATTTTGATATAAATCGTTTGCCCATTTCTTACCAAAATCTTTACCCGTTTCTGGATTAAACGTTGGTCGTTGACTGAAAGCTAAAATTTCTCCAGTTTTGGCATCCATAACTACTGCAAATAAATCTTTTGGTTGATATCTCTTAACCATGTCATCTAATGCTTCTTCAACAAATACTTGAATGTTGGAATCAATTGTTAAATGAACGTCATCCCCACGCTTAGGCGCTTTTTCGTTTTTAGTGTTTGGTGCTATATATCCCCAAATATCTTGGACATAAGATAAGGCACCTTTTTTACCACTTAAATAACTATCGAAGATTTTTTCTACACCTAAAGCACCTTTTAATTCACCTGTATCAGGATTTTTTTGTGCCATCCCGATTAAATGCGAAGCAAAGTTACCATTAGGATAGAAACGTTCAGTTTCTGGGTATAACGTGATACCAGGTAATTTCATTTTTTCAAGCTTTTCTTTATCTTGATATGTTAAGTTCGATCCTTTTTGACCAAATTCAACTTGGAATGCTTTCTTTTGGTTAAGACGTTTTTCAATTTCTTCAGGTTTCATATCGATAACTTTTGCTAATTGTTTAGCAGTTTTCTTTTTATCGACCACGTGACGTGGTTTGTCACTGTTATCACTCGCACTTTTATCAATGACTGCTACCACTTTAAACCTTTCAACGTCTTCCGCTAGGACCTTTCCTTTCCTATCATATATTTTTCCTCGTTCAGCTTGTTCATTATTTTGAACTAAATATTTTTCATTAGCTCGCATAATCAAGTCTTGACCATCCGAATGACCCGTTAGCATAATATATGAATATCTTAGAACCAATATAAAAAAGAGCAGTCCGAATATACCAACAAGGAGGACTGCTCCTAATTTATTTTTTCTAATTTTAATTTTTCGCTTCGCCATTAGTACGCACTACCTTTACATTATCGTTCTTTAGGCTCATTCCTTGTTCTTTTGCCTTATCGTAAATGCGTTCGTAAGAAGAATTTTTCTTAATTTCAGATTGAATTGCGCTGTTTTCACTCGATTGTTGTTCTATTTTTGTTTCTAAATCTGCAATTTTTCCATTAGTATCATACGCATCCATTTTTAAAGATAGCATATAGATAGCGATGACAGCAATTGCAGTGACAAGCGTTATGTATAAGAACTTCTCAAATCTTGTAAGTTGAACTACAACCTTCTTAGTAACTGTACGGGTCTGTGGTTCAGTTTGCGGTTGTTGCTTCGGTATGCTGTTGTGCTGGACTTCATTATATGGTTCATATATTTTTTCTACAGCCATCTTTTTCAATTACTCCTTATTTTAGTATTTCTGCGACACGTAATTTAGCACTACGCGCTCTATTATTCTCGTCTAAATCTGAATCAGTTGCTGTGATAGGCTTGCGATTCACCCTTTTTAACTTAGGTGTATACGCTTCAGGAATAATTGGTAACCCTCTAGGCACATCAGGACCTTTTTCATATTCTTGGAAAATTTGCTTACATAATCGATCTTCCAATGAATGGAAAGTAATCACTGATATTCTGCCACCTACTTTAACTAATTCAATTGCTTGTTCAATTGAATCTTCAAATGCAGATAATTCATCATTAACCGCAATACGTATAGCTTGAAAAACTCGTTTGGCAGGATGACCACCTTTGCGGCGAGCTTTAGCCGGAATACCTTCTTTAATGATATCTACAAGTTCTAATGTTGTTTCGATTGGTTGTCGTTCACGATGTGCTTCAATTCGTCGAGCAATTTGTTTTGAAAATGATTCTTCGCCATAACGATAAAATGTCTTAACTAGTGCTTCAAACGACCAGTTATTCACTACTTCGTAAGCGCTTAACTCTTGGGTCTGATCCATTCTCATATCTAATTTTGCATCGTGATGATAACTAAATCCTCTTTCAGGGATATCTAGTTGCGGACTCGAAACCCCTAAGTCATAGTAAATACCATCCACTTTTTCAATTTCTAATTTTTTTAAAATGTCAGTTAATTCTCTAAAGTTACTGTGTACAAACGTGACTTTGTGTAGATGATCTTTTAGTACTTCTTTAGCATTTTCAATAGCAGAAGTATCTTGATCGATTGCAATTAATCTACCGTCATCGTTCAATTGATTTAATAAATAGAGTGCATGTCCCGCACCACCAAGCGTACAGTCTACGTAAATACCATCTTCTTTGATGTCAAGATAATCAATTGTTTCTTTGAGCATGACGCTTATATGATGAAACACGGTTAATTCCTCCATTAAAAATCAAAATCTATCAAATCTTCAGCAATATCTTCGAAACTTTCTTCAGATTCATCATAAAAATCATTCCATGTTTCTCTATCCCAAATCTCAATTCGATTTGAAACGCCTATTACTGTACATTCTTTAGTTAGGTTAGCGTACTTTCTCAAATTTTGAGGGATGTTGATACGCCCTTGTTTATCAAGTTCAACTTCAATGGCACCAGAGAAGAACATACGCATAAACTTACGTGCATCTTTTTTTGTCATCGGTAAGGTTTTCATTTTATCTTCAATTTGTTGCCATTCTTCAAGTGTGTAACCAAATAAACATTTATCAAGGCCTCGCGTGATAATAAATCGTTCATTTAAGTCATATCTAAACTTAGATGGAATAATCATACGACCTTTAGCATCAAGTTGATGCTCGTATTCTCCCATGAACATTATTATCACCTCACCTTATTTATAATTTACCACATCTCACCACTATCCTCCACTAATTCTGTAAGATATATTAAAATTCTTTATATTTATATAAAAAGACCCATTTTATCTTATTGATAAAATGGGTCAAATGCTTATTAAATCAAGGCTTTATAATAATTTGTTCAAATGTATATTCAAGTGGTGGATAGGTGGAGGGACTGAACACATCTATCCCAAAATCATTCATGATTTGTAGTGGATTCCATATTCTTTCTTGCAAGCCGTGGAGTGGGCGTAACACATGTTCTAACTCTCTAAAATGTTTCATGCTAATATCATTCTCTATTTCGATATTAAGCAAATAGCGTTTTAACAAGTAATCAAATTGCTCATTATGAATTTCATTATTCTTGTTTACTAAATTTACGTTATCTTGATTACCCTCTACTTCAGCTAACAAATGTTGATAAATTTTAGCTTGCTCCGCTTTAAGTTCTTTGACTTTTTGAATAAAGTCTTCTGAAGCTTGTTCACGAACAAACTTTGTTCTATCGTCTTCAATACCTAATTGAATCACTTTATCCGCTTTCAACTGGTATTGTTCTAATAACTTATCAGTTCTTTCAGTGATATAAGTCATTTTCATTCGTGGTAAGACAATAGGCATCTCAACGTTTAAGAGCTTAAATACGTCGTTTAATTCTGCCCAATATTTAATTTCACTCGGGCCTCCAACAAATGCCACTGTATTAAAGAGCCACTCTTCCATTACTGGTCTTGTTACTACATTATTAGAAAAACGTTCTGGTTCCGACTCAATTAAATTTAATATTTCTTCTTTTGAAAATTCAGCATCTGATTTACTTAATTTGAATGTGTCTCCCTCTTTAGTTAAGAGTTGGCGCATATTATCTTCATGTAAGAATAAATGCACATTCGTATCCGTTTGAATCATTTGCTCTAACCCTGACGCCTTTGTTTGTTGTTGAGTAGATCTAAACGCTTCATCAATTTCATGATGCTTTTCAATGATTTCTTTTAAAAATGGCTTTTCAAGTTGGCGTAATTGTTCAAATTGCGCATCAATAAATAAAACGCCATGGTCTTTGAAAACTTCATGTAATAACCCTTTAAATATATCAGTCCATGTATCAAATCGATTTATGATATTTAAACATTTATTATAAAGGGTTTTGGTATTTTCAGTTTCTTTTAATTCTTTGAAAAATTGTTTTAAAGCCTCAGTAAGCGCTTCTTTATCTGGTGAATAACGCGACACATTCGTTTCAGGTGGTGCCATAGTATGGTATTTCACTTTATGCAATTGCGCTTCTTTCGAATTGTAAACGTATGTATGGTTTACTTCGTCAAAGTCATGATCTTCACCAGCAATCCAGAATACAGGCACAACCGGTTTATTGTGTTCTTCTGTTAATTGATTGCTTAACGTTACAATAGAAAGTATTTTATGAAATGTGTATAAAGGCCCACCAAACATTCCAGCTTGTTGCCCACCTATGACTACCTTCGCGCCATTTTCTAATGCTTTTAAGTTTGATTGTTGAGGCGCAGTTATATCTAAATCAGACATATATGCTTCGATAATTTGCGCTAACTGTTGTTCTCTTCCATTATTAGAACTATTCATTCTATTAATAAAGCTTGATTGTTCAACCGGATTATATTGATAAAATTTTAATAGTTGTTCGTCACTATTTTCCAATTTAGTAATAAACGCATCTTTTTCTTTAAAATATGTTACTTGACAGTCCATACCCATACTCCTTCGACATTGCTATTACTCATATAGTATAAAGATTATAGCACTATCTGACAATTTTACGGCTTATATATGAAAGAAATATTTTTCATTTGTGACTTTAACGCTTCTTCCATTATTCAATTAAATGAAATTTACCTACTTTTTGCGTTATAATAATATAAAATAAATAAGGGGGAATTGCAATATGAGTGAAGTGAAACATCTTGAGATTAATTATAAAACTGATGAATTATTTGAGGCATTCAGAGCATTCGGCAATCAAGATTTATATATGGTAGAAGAATTTAATGGACAAATGATTGATGCGAGTTCAGACTCACCATTCTATGGCATCTTCAATGGGGAAAATTTAGCTGCCCGTATGGCACTATTAAAAAAAGGTGACGTAGAGGAAAAGTATTTTCCAAAGTATGATGACTACCTATTATTATGGAAATTAGAAGTTTTAGAACAATATAATAATCGAGGTTATGGCAAAGATTTAATTGACTATGCAAAATCTTACAATATGCCTATCAAAGCCATTGCACGTCAAGACTCTAAAGAATTTTTAATTAGTCACGGATTTGAAGACGTTCAAGCAAAGAATCCAGAAGGTCACGATGTATTAATCTGGGCACCAAACAACAAATAGCTTTTAATAAATATCACAACCTGAGATGAAGATAATAGCGTTTAGACTTCGAAGCATAATCAGTCGCACGAGGTATAAACATTGTTATCCTACGTCTCAGGTTGTTAACTATTTAACCCTTTTCAATTAAATCCACTAACTCAGTTAACGTTGTTATTTCATAATCTGGATGAATACCTGTATTATTCTCTTTCCCTCTGATGTTAAACCAACATGTAGCAATATTAGCATTCTTTCCTCCCAATATATCAGAAGTTAAAGAGTCTCCAACTATTATTGAATTTGCACGTTTCTCATTACCAATCTTTTTGAAAATAAAATCAAAAAACTCAGTCATTGGCTTTTGATAACCTGTTTCCTCAGATATAAATACATCATCAAACATATCTTTATCTTCTAGTTGAGCAATACGGCGTTGTTGCGTATCTGTCACGCCATTTGTCACGATATATAATTCACACGCTTGCGATAAACGATCAAGCGTTTCTAACGTTGTATCAAAATGTTTAAGCGGGGCTTTAGCCAATTCATCTCTGAATATTACATCCGCTTCCTTCCCATCAACCTCAATATTATAATGGTTAAAATATTCTATAAAACGATGAGATAATACTTCTTCTTTCGTTAACTCATTCTTTTGAAAAGCTTCCCAATGCGCTTGATTTACTTGTTTGAAAAACTGAAAATCCTTCGCCGTAGGATAATGATTATAACGTTTCGCCATATTATGAAACGCTTTATCCTCAGCATCATAAAAATCCACAATAGTATCATCAAAATCCAGTAAAATTGTATTGTATTTCATACCTGTACATCCTTAATTATATTTATGTATACAGTTTAACAGAAAATGTATTAGCAATAAAAAAAGACCAGAGCGTTTGCCCTGGTCAACTATTACGATAGTTATTAGAAACCGAAGATTTTTCCTAATGCACTTACACCGTTTTCTACAATTCCTACGATGCTTGTACCTAATTTAGTCCAGTCTTTGTCTTGTCCTGCTTGTACTGCGTTTGCGATTGCTTCTGCGATTTTTTGCATTATAATCTCTCCATTTCTTTATTTTTTAATTTAGTAACTTTGTATTTGTATTATTGCTTAATTTAGAAGCCGAAGATTTTTCCTAGAACGCTTACTCCGTTTTCTACGATACCCACGATGCTTGTACCTAATTTAGCCCAATCTTGGTTTTGACCTGCTTGTACTGCGTTTGCGATTGCTTCTGCGATTTTTTGCATTATAATCTCTCCATTTCTTTGTTTATTTATTTAGTAAAATTATATTTTTAATTATTGCTTTATTAGAAACCGAAAATTTTTCCTAAGAAACTAATACCATTTTCTAAAATACCTACGATACTTGTACCTAATTTAGCCCAATCTTGGTTTTGGCCTGCTTGAACTGCATCTGAAATTGCTTGTACTATTTTCATATTAAATTCTCCATTCCTTTTTTAATTTTTTATATTAGAAACCTAAATATTTGCTTAATAAACCTACACCGTTTTCTACAATACCAACAATGCTTGTACCTAATTTAGTCCAATCACCATTAATGCCAGCTGTTACTGTATCTTTAATTGAGTTGAATAAACCTTCCATTTTATACACTCCTTAAATTTAATTGGTAAAATTCTTAAAACGATTGTTAGGTTGTTGTGTTTAACTATCGTTTTGATACTTATACTATATAGCTCTTTTCTCATCTATTGGCTCTTTTTTCTCAACTTGGACATTAATCATCAAAACTGTAAAACAAAGATTGCAAATCATACACTTAGGAATTCAAATATGTTTTGCAAAATCTGACAATTCTGTAAACGTTTACAACGCTTTTACATTAGCTTTACAAAGCTTGTTAACATTTACTTTTCATTAATATAAGTACATGTATTTACTACTTATACTGATTAATCATTGGAAATTATGATAAATACGGGAGATAAGGTGTTTTTGTAGTATAGTAAGTAATATATTTTCAATTCATTTATAAAAAGAGGTATTTTATGTATTTAATTTTAGCTATATTTATTTTTATTAGCGCTATTGTAAGTATGAGTTTTTCTATACAATCTAGCTATATTAGTCGATCAACCATTTCTTACTACGCCCTTTCACGCAGCCTTTCAGCAACTGTTCTTTCTATTATTACGTTAATTTTTATTAATAGTAATTTCTTAATTATTGTTTCAATATTAATGATACTTATACAGTTTTTTTTTGGCTTTATAGGGTTAATTTCGAAAAATAAATTTAAAACTTTTGGGCCTTTCTTAACAGCGTTCATTAATTGTAGTTTATTAATTATTTTTATTATGATTTAAACTCTGATATATTGAAACGTCGCCCTATAGATAGAAATGTAAGTTACAATTACACGTAATTAGTGAAAAATATAAACTTTTTTTATATGATAACTATTGCTAAATAAGTTTTCTTTAGCTATAATAATTCTTGTGTTAAAAAATCATGTCCTGGTAGCTCAGCTGGATAGAGCAATGGCCTTCTAAGCCATCGGTCGGGGGTTCGAATCCCTCCCAGGACGTTAGTAAAACGTTAAAAATAACCGAAACGCCTTGATATAGTGCGTTTCGGTTATTTTATTTTGGAACTAAACAGAAGAAAGTAGAACTATTAGGACACGTGTTTGAGACGTATACATAAAAATAACCGTATCGAAATCGACACGGTTTAGAGTATTAATACGTATTTAATAAAAGTTTGTGGCATGTTTTCAAACCTTTTTAAAAATTTTGCAGCCTGTTATGTCACTTTTATTTAATTTAAGTATTTTATTTTATATTTACTCATGTTATTTCAACCATTCATACCATTTATATTTTTTACCTTTAATTTCTTCATACTTCCCATTACCAATATATTTTATTCCTAAATGCTTCAAGTATAATATTCTTGCTAAACGAATGAATTCAGGGAGTAATAAAATCAATATTAATAGTACTGTAAATAAATATATATTCATTTTTGACACCTCTCCTAAAACGTATTATTACAATAGTCGAAAAAGCAAATAAAGGGGTAAGTTGTTTATTCTTTTCTGATGAATTATCCTACATCCCACTCTTCATCATCTAACTCTTACGCTTACTAAATATCAAACTCTACTGTATCGATAATACTATTATCTCGATTTCTAAAATTTAACGTAGCATGGTTGCTATCATCATCAATTAATAATTCAGCAAATGTTTCTTCAACTGAACTTCTTGATTGGGAAATACTACCTGGATTGATCACATGCACGTCTCCTAAATTTTCATATTTAGCTACGTGGGTGTGACCGTAAAATGCCAACTGACATCCTAAAGATTGAGCTTTTTCTGCTAATCTCATACGAGTCTGATTGACTTGATATAAGTGCCCATGTGTATAAAAAGCTTTAACCCCTTTAATTTCAGTAACTTCTTCATTTGAGAATTCTGGATAAAAGTCACAATTGCCTTTCACACGCGAATAAAGACTTAGTTCTGTATCGTTATATTCAAACTCTGAATCACCTAAATGTAATAGCACATCGGCATCTTTATGTTGTTCATAAAGGTGGTATAAAATGCCCGCTTCAGTATGATTGTCACTTACAATAAGCCATTTTGTCATGACTGCTCACTCTCCAAATACGCATTTAATTGCTTAATTGCATTGCCTCGATGACTGATTTCGCCTTTTTCTTCTGTTGTAAGCTCTGCCATGGTTTTACCCTTTTCAGGAAGATAGAAGATTGGATCATAACCAAAACCATGATCGCCTTGTCTTTCAGTTGTTATTACCCCTGGAACAGTTCCTTTAAATGTACGTGTTGGTTCACCAGGTGCACTCATACTAATCACACATACGAATTGTGCGTCTCTATTCGTTTCTTCTCCCAGATTCTCAAGTAATTTATCAATATTATCTTCATCATTTTTATCTAAGCCTGCATAGCGTGCAGAATAAACGCCAGGTTCACCATTTAATGCAAAGACTTCTAGCCCACTATCATCGGCAATCACACGTTTATTTAATACTTTAGCCGCTGCCTCTGATTTTAATCGTGCATTTTCTTCAAAAGTAGTACCAGTTTCTTCGACATCAAAATCTTGAATCACTTCAGAAATTCCAATTACATTATCATTTGGAAAAATCGACTTGAAATCATTTATTTTACCTTTGTTGTTCGATGCAATAATAATATCTGCCATAGTACTCTCTCCTTGTTTCCATTAATTAACTTCTATTCGTTCAACTTCAACTTCTAATTTCAACCATTGTGCGATGATATTTTTAATATGTACCGTATCTCCTGTCGCAAAGAAACGATGATGAGGATGGCGCGTATAGCTAGCATGTTCATTACTAAATGTTAATAAAGCACTGACCTCACGTGCCGTTTCAAGTCCAGAAGAAATCACTTTCTTTTCTCTTCCGAAATAATCATTAATAGGTTTATAGAGAAGTGGATAGTGCGTACATCCTAATATAATCGTGTCAGCATCCGTATTACGCCATTGTTTCAACGTTTGATGAATCACAATACTTGTGATTGTGGGATCATCATAGCGCATTTGTTCAACTAAAGGTACAAAGCCAGGACAAGCTACTCCATAGACATTAACGTTTGGATTGATGCGTTTAATATGATGACGGTACGCTTCTGATTTAATCGTACCTTCTGTGCCTAATATTAAAACATTTTGATTTTTAGTTGTCATAATAGCAGTTCTTGCGCCAGGTTCAATGACACCTATGACTGGAATGGGTAATAATTTCTGTAAGTGTTCTAACGCGACTGCAGTAGCGGTATTACATGCGATAACTAACATTTTTATATCAAATAACATAAGTTTATTCGCTATTTGTGTAGTGAATTCTTTAACCTCTTCTCCCGATCTAGGGCCATAAGGGCATCTTGCTATATCTCCTAAATAATAAATCGTTTCATTGGGAAGTTGGCGCATAATCTCTTTAGCAACCGTCAAACCTCCTACGCCTGAATCTATAACGCCTATTGGTTTATTCATTTAAATTCATCCTTATACTATATAGTCATTTTATTTTACCATAGTCGCTAAATGAGTTTGACTAATGTGATTACACACTTTTAAAACTAAAACTAAAAGGGCTAAGACATTCTCTGAAAATGTCTCAACCCTTTAAATGTTATATCAATACTTCTTTAATTACGTATCTTAATCTACTTTATGATCTGAACCCAAGAATGATTTAAACATATGGAATGTAGTTTCTCTATTTAAAGCTGCAATTGAAGTTGTTAAAGGAATACCTTTAGGACAAGCATTTACACAGTTTTGAGAGTTACCACATTCTTGTAAACCACCACTACCCATTAAAGCATCTAAACGTTCATCTTTCGTCATTGCACCTGTTGGGTGTAAGTCGAAAAGACGTACTTGTGAGATAGCTTGCGCACCAACGAATTTATTGTTTTGAGTAACGTTCGGACAAACTTCTAAGCATACACCGCAAGTCATACATTTAGATAATTCGTAAGCGGTTTGACGTTTTTTCTCTGGCATACGAGGTCCTGGTCCTAAGTCATACGTACCATCGATTGGAATCCAGGCTTTCATACGTTTTAAGTTATCGAACATTCTAGTACGGTCAACTTGTAAGTCACGAATAACTGGGAACGTATTCATTGGTTCTAGACGTATAGGTTGTTCTAATTGGTCGACAATTGCTGAACATGATTGTCTAGCACGGCCGTTAATAACCATTGAACAAGCACCACAAACTTCTTCTAAACAGTTCATATCCCATGTAATAGGCGTTGTTTTTTCACCTTTACTATTTACAGGGTTACGTCTAATTTCCATTAAACAAGCAATCACATTCATATTCTCTTTGTAAGGAATTTCGAATGATTCTTCATAAGGTTTAGAGTCTTGGTTGTCTTGTCGTTTAATGATTAGTTTAATTGTTTTTGGTTTATCTTTTTGTTGTTCTTGATTGTTTTGATTACCTTGGTTATCTTCAGTACTTTGAGATTCATTATTACGTAGTTCTTCTGGAGTGTCTTTTACTGATTGAGTGTCAGCCATTATTTTTTACCTCCTTTAGACTTACTTGTATAGTCACGTTTACGTGGTGGAATTAAACTTACATCAACTGGTTCGTAAGTGAATTTAGGTGCTTCTTCTTTACCTTGATACTCAGCTAATGTTGTTTTTAACCATTCTTCATCGTTACGATCTGGGAATTCTGGTTTGTAGTGGGCACCACGTGATTCGTTACGGTTGTAAGCCCCAATTGTAATTACTCGTGCTAAAACTAACATGTTCCATAACTGACGAGTGAAGAATACTGCTTGGTTACTCCAAGTTTGCGTATCTTCCATATCAATGTCTTGATAACGTTTCATTAATTCAACAATTTTCTTATCAGTTTCAAGTAATTTATCATTTTCACGTACTACTGTTACATTAGCTGTCATAATTTCACCTAATTCTCGGTGAAGTTTATAAGCATTTTCAGTACCACGCATATTTAAAAGTTTGTCGAAACGTTCTTGTTCTTCATCTACACGTTTTTGATATAGACTTTCATCTAAGTCAGTGTATGTTGTTTCAACATTTTCAATATATTTAATCGCATTAGGTCCAGCCACTGTACCACCATAAATAGCGGATAATAATGAGTTAGCGCCTAAACGGTTACCACCATGTTGAGAGAAGTCACATTCTCCAGCTGCAAATAAACCTTTGATATTTGTCATTTGATCATAGTCAACGTATAAACCCCCCATTGAATAATGCACGGCTGGGAAGATCTTCATTGGTACTTTACGTGGGTCGTCGCCTGTGAATTTTTCATAAATTTCAATGATACCACCTAATTTAACGTCTAATTCATGTGGATCTTTATGAGATAAATCAAGGTAGACCATGTTTTCACCGTTAATACCTAATTTTTGGTTAATACATACGTCGAAGATTTCACGTGTTGCAATGTCACGTGGAACTAAGTTACCATAGTCAGGATATTTTTCTTCTAAGAAATACCAAGGTTTACCATCTTTATAAGTCCAAATACGTCCACCTTCACCACGAGCCGATTCACTCATTAATCGGAGTTTATCGTCACCTGGTATAGCTGTTGGATGGATTTGAATAAATTCACCATTTGCATATTTAGCGCCTTGTTGATAAACGATTGAGGCTGCTGAACCTGTATTAATCATAGAGTTCGTTGTTTTACCGAAGATAATACCAGGGCCACCTGTTGCCATAATTACAGCATCTGAACCAAATGATTTAATTTCAGACGTCGTCATATTTTGAGCAACAATACCTCTTGCGGCATTTTCATCATCTTTAACTATGCCTAGGAATTCCCAACCTTCATATTTAGTAACTAAGCCGTCAACTTCGAATGAACGAACTTGTTCATCAAGTGCATATAATAGTTGTTGTCCAGTTGTAGCTCCTGCGAATGCTGTTCTGTTGTATAAAGTACCACCAAAACGTCTGAAGTCTAGTAAACCTTCTTTAGTTCTACTAAACATAACGCCCATACGGTCTAATAAATGGATAATTGATGGTGCAGCTTCAGTCATTGCTTTTACAGGTGGTTGGTTCGCTAAGAAGTCTCCACCATATACTGTGTCATCAAAATGGATCCAAGGTGAATCCCCTTCACCTTTAGTATTTACCGCACCGTTAATACCGCCTTGGGCACATACAGAGTGCGAACGTTTAACAGGTACGATTGAGAATAAATCTACATGCGCACCTTGTTCTGCAGCTTTAATTGTTGACATTAGACCGGCAAGTCCTCCACCGACAACAATAATTTTTTTCTCTGCCATAAAATTGTCACTCCCCTAAAATATATCTAAGACCTAACTGTAGATACTATATGCCTCATCATTATCTATCATCGCGTTAATATTAAGACGGATGGAATTTTCAGATAATTAATCAGACATATAGCTATTTTGAATAAACTTTATATTTAGAATGTCTAAATAGTCATTCAATTGTTTAACTACAGTTTTCAAGTTAATGTTTCGTTAATCCATGAGTTAAGGTTAAATTGCATTTAAATGCATCAATACAATATTTACGTAAATGCTAAGATTGCAGTAACACCGATGTATGAAAGAACTAAGAATACTGCTAATGATACCCATGTAAATACACGTTGTGATTTCTTAGATTGTAAAATACCCCATGTTACTAAGAATGACCATAGACCATTTGAGAAATGGAACACTACTGCAATAATGCAAATAATATAAATTACAACCCATAAAGGACTTTGTAATGTTTCATGCATTAATTCATAATTGATTTCTTTACCAAAGAATACTTTTTGTAAATGTGTTTGCCATAAATGTACGAATACAAAAACAAATGTGATAATACCAGTTAATCTTTGTAAAGCGAACATCCAGTTTCTAAATAATGAATAGTGACCAATATTCTCTTTCGCTGTAAATGCTATGTGTATACCGTATAAACCATGATATAAAATTGGAATGTAAATCAAGATTAATTCAACTGCGATTAAAAATGGTAATGATTCCATGAAAGCAGATGCCTTATTAAAAGCTTCTGCCCCTTGTGTTGCTTGATGATTCACCATTAAGTGAACGATTAAGAATGCACCAATTGGAATAATACCTAGTAACGAGTGAATTCGTCTAAGATAAAATTCGTTTTTAGACTTTGCCAAAAGGAGTCCCCCTGTAAAACTATTAATTTAAATAGCTTTTCCCTAAGAAAGTCTTTATCAATTGAAACAACAATTATCGCTCAAAGTATTTACTATTTTATTTAATACTCGTTATAAACGTAGTAATAAAACAAGTTTGAAGTTGAAATAGACATGCAATAGTTCATATCTTGACTTCATAAAGCGTTAAATTAGCTATGTTCACGAGTACGGCTTAAAAAAGTAAATGCTCCTCGGAGTTGAATTTTAATTAAGATTTCAATTTTAAAATCAAATACCTTAAAACACCGAAATGATAATGTTTCTCAATTAGAAAACGCTTTCATACTTTCTTAAAAAAATAAGCTTTTTGTTAACTATATTGTAACATTTTTTATATATTTTTGGGGTATGAGAATAATTCTCATACCCCTTTTTTTAATTTAGCTATTATTCAATGCTTCTTGCAAGTTCTTAGCGACCTTTTCAGGAAGGCCAGCACCTTGTAAATCTTTGACGCTAGCTTCTTTCATTTTTTTAATTGAACCGAATGTTCTTAATAATTTAGTCTTACGTTTACTTCCTATACCATCTACCGTGTCTAATACTGATTGTAAACCAGTCTTTTGACGTGTTTGTCGATGGAAGGTAATCGCAAAACGATGGACTTCATCTTGAATTCTGTGTAGTAAATAAAAGGCTTGGCTATTCTTTTTCATAGGAACTACTTCTGCGTTCGCTCCATATAATAATTCGGAGGTTTGGTGTTTGTCGTTTTTTCTTAGCCCCGCCACTGGAATATCCAGGCCTAGCTCATTTTCAAGAACATCTAGAACGCCGCTCATATGACTTTTACCACCATCTACAATGATAAGATCTGGTAATGGAAGGCCTTCATTTAACACACGTGTATAACGTCTACGCACAACTTCGCGCATTGATTTGTAATCATCTGGTCCATCTACAGTTTTAATTTTATATTTACGATACCCTTTTTTATCAGGTTTACCGTCAACAAATGTTACCATTGCCGAAACTGGATCTACACCTTGAATATTAGAGTTATCGAAGGCTTCTATGCGTATAGGTGTTTGAATGCCCATTCTTTCTCCCAGTTCTTCAATAGCTTTTACCGTACGTGACTCATCTCTAGCAATAAGTTCAAATTTATTTTCAAGTGCCACTTCAGCGTTATGATTAGCTAAATCAATCATTTCTTTTTTAGTTCCACGCGCAGGTTGGACAATTTTAGTATCTACAACTGAATTAATCATCTCTTTATCTAAATTTTTAGGAATATGCACTTCTTTAGGTAAAATATGTTGATTTAAGCTATAAAACTGACCTATAAATGTATAAAACTCTTCTTCTTCAGTTTGTTGTAATGGAATCATTGTCGCATCACGTTGAATCATATTACCTTGACGTATAAAGAAAACTTGAATACACATCCAGCCTTTTGACACACTATAGCCAAAAACATCTCTTATTGTATTATCAGAGGACATAATTTTTTGCTTTTTAGTTAAATTATGAATATGTTGAATCAAATCTCTATATTCTTTAGCACGTTCAAAATCTAACTTTTCACTGGCATCCATCATACGATCTTCTAAATTTTTCAAAATGGTTTTATCTTCTCCATTTAGAAAATCACTAATTTCACGTGTCATTTGCGCATATTTCTGTTGATCTACGTCATAAACACATGGGCCCATGCATTGCCCGATATGGTAATAGAGACATAATTTATCCGGCATAGTATCACATTTTCTAAACGGATAAATACGGTCCAATAACTTTTTAGTCTCTTGCGCCGAATACGCATTTGGATAAGGACCAAAATATTTGCCAGTCCCTTTTTTTACAGTACGGGTTACGATAAGTTTTGGATGTTTTTCTTTAGTGATTTTTATAAATGGATAGCTTTTATCATCTTTTAATAAGATATTGTAACGAGGTTGGTATTGCTTAATCAGATTTAATTCTAATAATAACGACTCTGTTTCACTGGAAGTTACGATATATTCAAAATTACGGATTTCACTTACGAGTCGAGTCGTTTTAGCGTCATGTGCACCGGTAAAGTAAGAACGTAATCTATTGCGTAAACGTTTAGCTTTACCAACATAAATAATTTGATCGTTACGATCTTTCATTAAATAACATCCTGGCTCGAAAGGAACGACGCTCAATTTGTCTTTAATCTTTTCTTTATAATCTGCCATTGTTGTCCTCCCTTCTTTATCTTTTAGTCACACATAAAAAAGACGGAGCGATTACATTTAATGTAATGCCCCAGTCTCAATTTAGTTCTTTTCATTCTTATAGATGTTTATCTAATACTTCAGCTAAGTTTTCTTTAGGTTGGAAACCTACTACTTTATCAACTGGTTCTCCATCTTTAAAGACGATTAAAGTTGGAATACTCATTACTTCAAATTTAGCAGCTGTTGATGGATTTTCATCAACGTCTAATTTTAAGATATCAGCTTTACCATCATAGTCTCCAGCTAATTCTTCTAAAACTGGCGCGATCATTTTACAAGGTCCACACCAAGTTGCCCAAAAGTCTACTAATTTAACGCCTGATTGAATGTTTTCATCAAAGTTTGAATCCGTTACTTTTACGATTGCCATAAATGCCAATCCTCCTTAAATTTTGAATGATGAGCAAATTATAACAGACTTTCATATCGTCTGCATTGCTCTTGCTCATTTAAAAATTTGTATCATTTTATTCATCAAGTGAGTTGTCATCTTGTTTCATTCACTTGCTTTATTGTACGTTATATACCCAAAAAATCAACATTCATGCTTAATAATTATTATTTCAATTATTTAAGTTCCGCAACAGTCACGCCAAAGCCACCTTCACTTGGCATTCCTCCGCGGTATGAACGTACACTTTTATGCTTTTTCAAGTGATTTTGTACCCCTTTTTGAAGGGCACCTGTTCCTTTACCATGAATAATATAAACTTGCTCATAATTACTCAATACTGCTTGGTCAATGTATTGATCGAGTTCGCCTATTGCTTCTTCATAGCGATAACCTCGTAAATCCAGTTCTGTTTTAATCGTTTGACGATTTTGTCGCGTAACCATTTTAGCTGGTTTTTCTTGTTTTTTCTTCGTTTTTTCTAAATCTTCAATAGGTAATTTCATTTTAATGATACCCATTTGAACGACCGCTTCATCATCGCCTACTAATTCCAGAACCTCACCTTTTTGGCCATAAGATAACACTTTAACTTCATCACCAGCATGAATCGCATCATGTTTTTGTTTTTGAATCTTTTGTTTAATGGATTTAGCTTCATATTGATCATCTAATTGTTTTTTCTTATCAATTAGTTCATGTTCTTTAACGTCAGCGCCTTTTTGGTCGCGTAGTTCTCTTAATTCTTTTAAGATTTCATCCGCCTCTTTAGTAGCAGATTTAACACGTCGATTAGCTTTTTCTTTAGCCTCATCCATTAATTTTTGTTCATAATTTTTATATTGTTCGTATTGTTTTTCTAAATCATCATGTGTTGTTTTAGCTTCACGTAACAGTCTGTCTAATTCAATACGTTGTTCATCTACACGTTTAGAATTTTTTTCTAAGGATTCTATCATAGAATTGATTTCTTGTTCATCAGTACCAATCATTGTCTTCGCTTTATTTATGATACTAAGGCTGAGTCCTAATTTTCTAGAAATATCAAATGCATTAGAACGACCTGGTACACCCATTAAAAGTTTATACGTAGGACTTAATGTGTTGACATCAAATTCTACACTCGCGTTCATAACACCTTCACGATTATAACTATATGCTTTAAGTTCCGGATAATGAGTCGTTGCCATGACTAAAGATCCGATATTTCGGACATTATCTAGAATACTCATAGCGAGTGCAGCACCTTCACTTGGATCCGTTCCTGCTCCAAGTTCATCAAATAACACTAAACTATTCTTATCTGTCTCTTGTAGAATTTCGACAATGTTTTTCATATGAGATGAAAACGTTGATAACGACTGTTCGATAGATTGTTCATCACCAATGTCGCAATATACATTTTCAAAGACGCTTAACTGACTTCCATCTAATGTAGGAATGAGTAACCCAGACTGTGCCATGACTATAATGAGGCCTAGCGTTTTTAGTGTTACCGTTTTACCACCTGTGTTTGGTCCAGTGATGATTACCGTTTCAACATCATCAATAAATTCAATTGTGTTCGCTACCACTGTTTCTTTATTTAATAATGGATGATAGGCGTTAGGGAGATACACTGTTCTTTCTTTATGGAAAGTTGGTTTAGTCCCTTTAATTGAACGTGCATAGCGTGCTTTCGCAGTTAGGAAATCAATTTGACCCATCACGGATTCTGCTATTAAATAACCGTCTGATTCTGCAGCTACCATTCCAGTTAATTCAGTTAGGATACGTTCACGTTCTACTGCTTCGTCATTGCGTAAACGACTAATTTGGTTATTCATTTCTACGATTGATGAAGGTTCAATATATAATGTCTGACCTGAAGCTGATTGATCGTGCACAATCCCTTTAAAGTCTTGTCGGTATTCAGCTTTAACTGGAATAACATTACGGTCATTACGCAGTGTTATAATCGCATCTGAAAGTTTCTTTTGATTAGCTTGACTTTTAACAATGCGGTCTAAATTTTGTCTGATACGTTGGTTGGTGCTCGAAATCTTACTTCGTATACCTTGTAGCTCATAACTTGCGCTATCATATAAATCATATGCGTCGCATTTTTCATTTATTTCTTGAAAAAGGTCTGTTAATACCGGCAATTGGTTCATCTTATCATTCAAGATAGGATACTTAACCACGCCCTCATCTTCTTCGACTAATTGATTATAAAACGTTTTGAATTGGTTCTGAACTTGAATTAATCGTTTGATTAGATTCAATTCGGACACATTCAATACGCCACCGATCGTTGCTCGATGAATCAATGGCGACACTTTAGCCAAACCACTTAAGCTTGGTAAACGATGCTTATTATAAATTTGTGAGATTTCATCAGTCTCATTGATTTGAAATTCTACAGTTTCAAAATCTATTGCTGGAGACATCTTAGACACTTTTTCACGTCCTAAATCACTTACAGCCTCAGAAGCTACAAATGATTTGATTTTATCAAATTCTAAGACGTCTAATGTTTTTTGTCTCATACAATCCCTCTATTTCTTCAATTTAATATTATTTTCTACTAAGTCTTTAAACGCTTGTCGAGACATCGTATTAATCACTCTATCTTTAGCTACAAATCCTTTTTGAGCTGTCGCAATTCCATATTTCATAAAGTCTAGATGATCAATATGATGCGCGTCTGTATTAATTGTTAGTTTAACGTTTGGATACTTTCTTACTGTTTCAGCATTTAAATCTAAACGTTTTGGATTAGCATTAATTTCCATTATGGTATTTGTTTCTTCTGCTAAGGCCATTAATTGTTCAATATTGGGTTTATACCCATCACGTCGTCCTATAATTCGCCCTGTTGGATGAGCGATATGTCTTACATATGGGTTACGGCATGCATTTTCTAAACGTTTCATAATTTCTTCTTCACTTTGATTAAAACTTTGGTGAATTGCAGCTATAACATAATCAAGTTGCGCTAACACGTCATCATCATAATCTAAAGAGCCATCAGGAAGAATGTCCATTTCTGTTCCTGAATAGATATCAATTTCATCATACTCTTCGTTGAGTTGTTTTATTTCTTCATTCTGTCTTAATAAACGTTCAACTTGTAATCCATTTGCTACTTTTAAGCTTTGAGAATGATCAGTAATGACCATAAATTGGTAGCCTTTTTTAATATTTGCCTCTATCATATCTCTAATTGAAAAAGCACCATCACTATATGTGGTATGCATATGAATATCACCATCGATATCATCTAACGTTACGATATTACTTAAGTCACGATCAAACTCACTACCATCTTCTCGCATGGTTGGAGCCATCCATTTCTTTCCAAAATGTTGATAAATTTCTTCTTCACTTTGAAATTGTAGAAGTGTTCCGTCTTGTTGTTCAATACCGTATTCACTTACTTTTTCTTGTTGTTCTTTTGCAAGTTGTCGTATACGAATATTGTGATCTTTAGAACCAGTAAAATGTTGAAGCGTATGATAAAAAGCTGCCGGTTCAATAAGTCTGAAATCGACACCAATTGTTTCGTCATCATAAGTTAATTCGAGAGATACTTTTGTTTGGCCTACTGCCACTTCTTTTACTTTATTTGGGATGTTGAGAAGTTGTTGTTGAACTTTTTCAGGGTTATTTGTACTAATAATGTAATCTAGGTCTTTACTCATTTCTTTGTAACGACGGAAACTGCCTGCTTCCGAATATTTTTCAACTTCTTCAAGTGTTTCTAGATACTGTATAATCGTTTTATTTAGATTACGCATTAAATCAATTGGATAGCGTTCCTTTTTAGCGCCTAACGCTTTTACTGCTTCTAAAATATTTTGTTCCGTTTTTTTAGCAAATCCACTAAGCTCACTCACTTTTCCCGCTTCACAGGCTGCTTGCAGACTTTCTTTATCTGTAACATTGAGTTCTTTATAAAGTTTAGCTATTTTTTTACTCCCTAATCCTTGAATTTTCATGAGAGTAATTAAACCAGCAGGCACTAATTGTTGTAATTCATTTAACACCGCTGATTCACCAGTAGTTCGATATTCATTAATAACATCGCCTACACCTTTACCAATACCTTTTAATTCAGTTACATCTTCAATGTCATCTAAAGGGCGTTCGTCAATTTCTAGACTTTGTGCTGCTTTTCTATAAGCAGAAACTTTAAATGTGTTTTCTCCATTTAATTCCATATATATAGCTATCTTTTCTAATAGTTGAATTATATCTTTTTTAGTCAATATGCTCACTCCATAAAAAGAAGACCAGGACATTTAATAACGTAGCCTTGTCCTGACCTCATATCAGTTTTAGTATTATAAATTTAGAACGTAAGACGAGAAAAACGGTGTATTAAATAAAATAAAGCTTCCAAGGTATGAATGTTTCAAACTTTGTTGCACCCACTCAATAGGATACAGTGCAACAACATACATCATTAATTGAATCATAAGCATTGCCATAATAACGCTAATCACACTTCCGCATACTCTACTTATTAGACTCAGATTCTGATACGTCATTATATTATCAAAACTTACAATAATAAGATATAAAAGCAACTTGCACACTACAGTAATTAAAAGAAAAGCAATAATTGAATCAAAACGTTGTTGCAATTCATTAAAATGATAAGCATAGGTAGTATCAAATGCAATTGTCTTAGGAAATGGTATAAAAACAATCAATTGTTTAGCGATAGCACGATAAAATTGATGTGCAATGACTAATGCGGCCACAGAAGATAACAAATGTAAACTGTTTAGCCATGCGCCTCTTCTAAATCCAATGATTAAATAATACGCGATGATAAGTAGTACAATTAAATCGATAATCATTTATTCATCTCGTTGTTTTAATTGCTTGATTTCTTGTAATAATTTGCGATTTTCCTCTTCTAACTTCACTTTTTCATGCATAATGTTAACCGCTGTTAAAATAGACTTTCTAGTAGTATCTAATCCAGTTGATTTACGTCCTAATTCTTTTAACTTTTCATCAACTAAATGTGCTACATAACGAATATGCTCCGGGTTTTCTTCACCGATTATTGTATAATTTTGATCATTAATAGTTACATTAATACGATTTTTAAACTCTCCCATAGCACTAACTCCTGACATTTTTTTATTATTCTTGACGGGGGCAACATGAGAATTTTATCATGAAATACGCTATGATATGCAAACTGAACATAGACTCAAATGATAATAAAATTCAAGTTTCAATCTCGCTCGTCGTTCGTTTTTGCTTAAATTCTAACCACTGTTCAACCTCTTTATATAGTAGAATATCACAATTTATTATACATTAGGATACTAATATTTGTAAGTAGCTATTCCTTATACTTTCTACAATCAAAGCACACCTTTATACTTTATCTATCGTTAAATAATATTTATGTTATGCTTATCATTGTTTTAATAGTATTTTGAAAAGTGAGGTCAAGTAAGTTAATGGCTAATGTCGTTCATAAATTATCAGAACAAGAAATTCAACAACTCATGCAACAACTCAAATTTGAAACATCGCAATTGCCCGCTGGTATGAAAGCGCGTGTTAAACATAACCAAGCAGTCATCAATATTTATAATTCTGGAAAAGTGATGTTTCAAGGAAAAAACGCCGAAACTGTAGCACAACAATTATTACCCAATCATAGTACTTCATCTTCAACACGTTCTACTGCTCCATCTAAGGAAAGTAAAAGTACTATATCATATAATCAGTATAATTGTATCGGTAGCGACGAAGCCGGTAGTGGCGATTACTTTGGGCCATTAACCGTTTGTGCAGCCTACGTTTCAAAAGAACATGTAGAGATTCTTAAAACATTAGGCGTCGATGATTCTAAAAAATTAGCAGATACTAAAATTGTAGAACTAGCAGAACAATTAGTTACTTTTATCCCCCACTCACTTCTAACATTAGATAATGTGAAATATAACGATAGACAGTCAATCGGTTGGTCTCAAGTAAAAATGAAAGCTGTTTTACATAACGAAGCTATCAAAAATGTTACTCAGAAGATTGATACAAACGAACTTGATTATATCGTTATTGATCAATTTGCCGTACGTGGCGTATATCAACGCTATGCCTTAAGTGCACTGCCTTTTTCCGAAAAAACAAAGTTTGAGACTAAAGGCGAATCAAAATCATTAGCCATCGCAGCTGCTAGTATTATTTCTAGATATGCCTTTGTAAAACATATGGACCATATAGCACAACAAATGCGCTGTGACATTCCTAAAGGTGCGAGTAATAAAGTAGATTTAGCCGCAGCCCGAATTATTGAACAACACGGCATCGCTAAACTAGATAGTATTTCAAAAAAGCATTTTAAAAACCGCGAAAAAGCTCAACATCTAGTCCAACAAAAATATAAATAACTTTGCAGTAAGTAGCATTGCTAAAAAAAGAAGCGTAGAGGTGATTCAACTATAGAATCATCTCTACGCTTATATTTTAAGGATTATTCCCTTATATCTTTATATTATCTAATGACAGCACCTTTAGCTTGTAAAGCTTCTAATACTTTATCATGCACTTTAGACACGCGTTCATCTGTTAATGTGTCTTCAGTATCTAAGTAATTTAGACGAATAGCTACTGATTTTTTACCTTCTTCTAAATGTTCACCTTCATAAACATCGAATACTAAAGTATGTTGAAGAATATCTTCGCCATTATCATGAATAGTTTGAAGTAACTCTGATGATGGTACGTCATGATTTACTTCTAATGCGATATCTCGTGTTACACCTGGGAATTTAGGAATTGGTGCATAGTTAATATATCCTACTGCCACTTCCATCATTGCGTCATAATTTAATTCAAATACATATGTGCGTTTTAAATCATTATCAGCTGCAACTTGTGGATGTAATTCCCCTATAAATCCAATCTCAGTACCGTTCAATGAAACGATAGCAGTTCGTCCAGGGTGAAGACCGCTAATTTCTCCAGCTTTGTAACTAAACTCAAGATTTAATTTTTCAGCAACACGATCAACTACACCTTTAGCAATAAAGAAATCTATTTCTTCTTTTTTACCTTGCCAAGCATTCACCATATATTCACCAGTTAAAATACCACTTAAGTATTCTACTTCGTCAGGTAATTCGCCTTCACCATTACCAAAGAACACACGACCTACTTCATATAGACGTACGTCTTTATTTTTACGTGCGACATTATAAGCAGTAGCCTCAATTAAATGAGGTAATAAGCTTTGACGTAATGTAGAATGCGCCTCACTCATAGGCATCAATAAGCTGATAGTTGGACGTTCTTGTAACGCAAAGTCTTTCGCATGGTCTTTAGATACTAATGAATACGTAATGGCTTGGTTTAATCCAGCGCCTTCAAGTGTTTCTTTAACTGTACGAGTTTTATATTGACGATCAGTTAACTCACCACTTGTCACTTCTCCGAAAATCGGTAACGAAGATGGAATATCATCATAGCCATAAATTCGTGCGACTTCTTCAATTAAATCTTCTTTGATTGTAATATCTTTACGACGTGATGGCACCTCTACTGTTAAAGTTTCGCCATCTTGTGTTGTTTTAAATCCTAATTGTTCAAAGATAGCTTTAATCTCACCACTTGATAGTTCAAAGCCGATGGTTTGGTTTACTTTATCTACTGTAATATCAATTGGAGTTACAAAGTCGCCTAAATCGCCAGCTGAAACTCTGTCTTGCAATACTTCACCAGATGCATACGTTTGTAATAAATAGCATGCTCTGTCTACCGCTTCATCGACAAATTCTGTGGCAATACCCTTTTCAAAACGACTAGAAGCTTCACTACGTAAATTTAAACGGCGTGAAGTATGACGAATTGATACTGGGTCGAATATTGCACCTTCTACTACGACGTTTGTAGTTTGTTCTGTGACTTCTGAAAAGTCTCCGCCCATAACACCAGCTAGTGCGATAGGTTCTTTACCATTTGAAATAACAATATCAGTATCGACTAATGTACATTCTGTATTATCTAATGTCGTCATTGTTTCATCTGTTTGTGCTTGACGAACCACAATTTCTTGTGAACCAATTTGGTCTTGATCAAACATGTGTAATGGTTGACCATATTCTAATAATACGTAATTTGAAATATCTACTACATTATTAATTGGTCGAATACTTGCTTTGATTAAACGTGCTTGCATCCAAATTGGAGATGACGCAATCGTTACGTTCTTCACAATACGTGCGCTATAATATGGAACTTTTTCAGGATTATTAACTGAAACAGATAATGCATTCGTCGCAGATTCTGAGCTTTCGTTGCTTTGAGTTTCAGGTTTAGTCATTTCTGTTTGATATAACGCAGCTACTTCATAAGCTGTACCTACCATACTTAATGCATCAGCACGGTTAGGTGTTAAATCAAATTCCATCACTTGATCATTTAAATAAAGTGCAGTTAAAGCGTCTGTGCCTGGTTCAACTTCAGTTGGGAAAACGAAGATACCATTTTCATATGCTTTAGGAACGACATTACCAGAAATACCAATTTCTTGTAATGAACAAATCATGCCTTCAGAACGTTCGCCACGTAATTTTGCTCGTTTAATCTTAATGCCACCAGGTAAACGTCCTCCTACTTTAGCAACAATGACATGTTGCCCTGCATCTACGTTTGGTGCACCACATACGATTTGAACAGGTTCTTCCTCCCCAATATCGACTTGGCAAATATTTAATTTATCTGCATCGGGATGTTTTTCTTTAGATTGTACATAACCAACAACTAAATTTTTAATATCTTTTGTATAGTCAATGATGTCATCTACTTCAATACCTGTACGTGTAATACGTTCGGCTAAGTCTTGTACTGTTACACCTGCATCAACGTAATCTTTTAACCATTCATTTGAAATCAACATTATAATTCACCTCTATCTTCAACTGCTTTAAATTGGTCAAGGAATCGAACATCATTTGTATAGAAATGACGAATATCTTCAATACCATATTTCAACATCGCGATACGGTCTGGTCCCATACCAAATGCGAAACCAGAATATTCATTAGAATCAAAGCCAGCCATTTCAAGTACGTTTGGATGCACCATGCCCGCACCTAGGATTTCAATCCATCCTGTATGTTTACATACATTACATCCTTGGCCTTTACATTTGAAACAAGATACGTCTACTTCAACTGATGGTTCAGTAAATGGGAAATAGCTTGGACGTAAACGAATTTCACGATCAGCACCAAATAATTTCTTAGCTACTAATTCTAATGTACCTTTTAGGTCACTCATTTTAATATTTTTATCGACAACTAAACCTTCAATTTGCGTAAATTGATGACTGTGTGTCGCATCATCTGAATCACGACGATACACTTTACCAGGACAAATAATCTTAACAGGTCCTTGCCCATTACGTTTCTCCATTGTACGTGCTTGTACTGGAGAAGTATGGGTACGCATTAAAATTTCATCGGTAATGTAGAAACTATCTTGCATATCACGTGCAGGATGTGATTTAGGTAAATTTAATGCTTCAAAATTATAATAGTCTTGTTCAACTTCATAACCATCGACTATTTCATAACCAAGTCCTAAGAATAAGTCTTCAATTTCTTCAACGGTTCTAGTTAACGGATGTTTTGAACCGATGCTAATTTGACGACTAGGTAACGTAACGTCAATTGTTTCTTCAGCTAATTGTTGATTTAATTTTTCTGTTTTTAACAAAGTTTGTTTTTCGTCTAATTCATTTTGAATCGTTTGTCTTAATTCATTTACCTTTTGGCCGTAAGCAGGCTTTTCCTCATTAGGTAAATCTTTCATATTTTTCATTAAGCCACTTACTGAACCTTTTTTACCTAAATATTTCACTTTTACATCTTGTAATTCTCGTTCATTTTGCGCTTCATTAATATCAACAAGTGCTTGTTGTTTTAATTCAGCCATTGAATCATTCTGAGTCATTGACTTACACCTCTCAATTGTATTCATAATTAATTAATTTTATTTTTTACGAAAAAAAGACTCTCCTCCCTAAAACTGGGACGAAAGCCTTCCGTGGTACCACCCAAATTTATGTTAGCGCAAAGGACTTCAGACAAAATCTTGCCATAGATACACCGTTAGATAGTGTTCCAAAGCGTGCGATTAAAGCCTTAGTTCCTTTACTTTACATACACTTGTATACGTTGTTAACGAAGTCGTACTCCGGAGAACAGGACATTAAGCTTTTAAATCATATACATGTAATTAATTAAATTACATTTTAAGCGTTTTATCCGGTCTCAACCAAAAAGATGAAAGAAACTAATTAGAATTGGAGTAAGTTTCAGTCACGCTTACTCTCCCTGCACAACCCTTTTTATTAGTTAAGGTCTTTTTATAGGTTAATCATTCAATTTTTATATTGTGTTTTATTTTTTATAGAAAATGTGTACATCTAAGTATAGCCGATTTTAAATAAAGGGGTCAACCTTTCAAATGGTAAAGTAAGATACTTCCTGCAATTGCCACATTTAAACTTTCCGCCTTACCATATATCGGAATTGTAAGGTTTTGAGAAGTATGTGCTAATAATTCTTTATTAACGCCTTCACCTTCGTTACCTAAAAGTAAGGCAAATGATTCTTGCGTAGTCACTTCTTTATATGACACTGCATTTTCAAGTGCTGTACCATACACTGGCCCTTCGAATTGTGAAATAAATTCATTTAAATCAGTTGTTATAACAGGAATGTGAAATACGCTACCTTGACTAGCTCTTAATACTTTATCTTGGTATGCATCAGCTGTTCCTTTTTCCATAACAATTAAATCGAGACCAGCAGCATCTGCAGTACGGATTAACGTTCCTAAATTACCAGGGTCTTGGATACGATCGATGAGCAACACTTGTTTAGCCTGCTTAATATCGTAAGTTGGTTTCTCAATAACAGCAAAGAATCCTTGAGGCGTAATAGTTCCTGATAAAGATTCAGCTACTTTCATATTGATTTCAAATGTTTCTTCGGCATAATTCAAGAGTGCGTCTTCTGTTCTGTCTGGTTCTATAACAAATAGTTGTTTAATTGCGATACCACTTTGATAAGCCTCTTCAATTAAATGAATACCTTCTATAAGTGCTTGGCCGGTTTTATCACGGTCACGTTTCTTTTTTAATTTATTCGCATTTTTAATTTTATTATTTTGAGCTGACGTAATTTGTTCCATATATTGTCTCCATTATTGATATATTATTTAAAATAGCACCATGCTTTAGTTTCTCAATTCATCTTGATTACTATAAAGTATAACATCTTAACTGAATAAGGTAGAGACAAACGAAAAAGGGCTAAGCCATTTTATAAATGACTTAGCCTCTTAGTTATTACCTATTCGATTAGTCGATTATTTAGAAACGACTTCTTCACCATTGTAAGAACCACAGTTTTTACATACACGGTGAGATAATTTGTATTCGCCACAACTTGGGCATTCAGTCATACCAGGTACTGAAATTTTGAAGTGCGTACGACGTTTGTTTTTTCTAGTTTTAGACGTTCTTCTTTTTGGTACTGCCATGATATATCCTCCTTAATATTTAAACACGTAATCTTAAGTGTTAGGTCATTAAATCATTATACTACAATTTAAAACAACCTGCTATTGCTCTTTATCGTATAATTGTTGTAATTTTTGAAGCCTAGGATCAACTTGTTGAGTTTGGGAATCGTCATTGTCTTTTTCTTTTTCAAGTTCGATCATCTGATCTTCGTCAATAACTTCCCAACCATGACCTTCTGTAAGCATTTGATCGCTATTCTCAGAAAAAGCTCGCATTGGCTTCTCAATGATAACCAATTCTTTAGCAATGTCTCGGATATTAATCATACCGTCAGTCGCAAGATGATAATGTTCATCATCATCTATTTCCTCATCGGCATAACTATCATAACCTTCTAAATCAAATACTTCAGACGTACGAACATCTAAAGGAACATCTACAGGTACTAATGTACGTGCGCAAGGCATTGTATACGTTCCAGTTAAATGAATATCTGCAATGACTTCATTTGATTTTACAGTTAATTCACCTTCGACATTAATCTCTGATAAATCAATCAAACCTAATGGTTCTATTAAATCTTCAAAATTAGCCGTCTGATTGAACTCAAATGGCTTACCTTGATATTTTCTTAATTGCGTTATTGACCATTTCATATGGCTTCACCTCTAACAAACACAAAATTTATTTTAACTTTACAAGTATAAGTTGTCAAGATTTTTTCTTAACATACTCCGTTCTGTTACAATACTAATAATGAATACTGAAAGGACGAAATGCAAATGAAAAGTGTTGGACTCATTACAGAGTATAATCCATTCCACAATGGACATTTGTATCATGCACAGCAAGCGAAATTAAAGTCTAATGCTCACGTTTCTATCGCATTAATGAGTGGCAACTTTGTTATGCGCGGAGAGCCCGCTATATATAATAAATTTCTACGCACTAGAATGGCATTGTCAGGCGTTGATTTAGTTGTCGAACTTCCACTAATGGCTAGCCTTTCGTCTAGTGATTATTTCGCTGAATTAGCGGTTAAAGTGGCTCAATATCTTGATATAGATGTGATTGCTTTTGGCAGTGAAATTGCTAATATTTCTCGCCTTGAAAATGTAGCAAATAACATCATCAATTTAGAACATTCACCTCATTTTCAAAAATTAATAAAAGAAGGCAAAAGTTACGCCACAATCTTGCACGAATTGATTGAAGATAAAGAGATATTACAATCACCAAATAACATTCTTAGCGTGGCCTATTTAAAAGCAATGGCGTTATACGCCCCTAATATTCAAGGTTTAACAATTGAACGTTTAGCTACACAACACCAAGATGAATCTATCAACCATCACTCATTGGCAAGTGGTTCAGCAATAAGAAAAGCACTGACAAATAATGAAAATCAGTGGAAAGCTGTTGTGCCACAAAATATTCAAAACTTGTATGAATCTCCGCATCTATTAAAGGACCAGATATTTAACTTTATTAAATTTGAAATTTTAAATCATTCTGAAGATGAATTATCAAATATTTATACTATGACTGAAGGTTTGGAAAATCGGTTGAAAGCATCTATTCAGAATGCTCATAGTTTTGAAGAATATATGTCTTTAATTAAAACGAAGCGTTTTACATATACACATTTACAACGTGTACTGATGCAAACTTTGCTACATATATCTAAAGACGACTTATCTACCGACATCGAAGGCGTGCGCATTCTAGGGATGAACAATACTGGACAACAATATTTAAAATATTTAAAAACTCAATTTCCCGAACGTCAAATTATCACTAATGTTAATAAAAAGAACGCTGAGTTATTTAAAAATGAAATTAAAGCGACAAATATTTATAATCTGTTATCGAACCAAACGGCTAATGACTTCAATACACCTGTCATCCGGTCTTCAAATTAGCGCTTTATAAATTCACATAAAAAAAGCGTTTATGATAAAAATTCTTAGCAAATAGTCTAATTTATAAGAGGTTGAAACATGAATCTTTTGCGGTCAGTGAACCACGATGAATCTGTTTCCACCTCTTTATTATTCGCTTTCTATAGACAAGAATGATTATCTAAACACGTTTTATTTTTTATTGAATTTTTCTTTTAATGCTTCTTGTACATTTAAAGGTACAAAATCTGAAATATCAGCTTTATATTGCGCAACTTCTTTCACAACGCTTGAACTGATAAAAGAATAATTGGTACTTGTCATCATATACATTGTTTCAACGTTGCTATTTAACTTTTTATTCATTGATGTTAAACGCAATTCATATTCAAAGTCACTTACGGCTCTCAACCCACGAATAATCGTTTGGGCGCCAATTTTATCACAAAAATCGACTAGCAGACCGTTGTAATTATGCACTTCTACGTTAGGGAGATGCTTCACAGATTCACGAATTAAATCAATGCGCTCTTCAATGCTAAACGTCCCTGCTTTACTACTATTTTTTAATACACATACATGAAGTTCATCAAAACGTCCAGCACTTCGTTCAATGATATCAATGTGACCATATGTAATCGGGTCGAAACTGCCTGGAATGACCGCTTTAGTTTTAACCATCTTGTTCTCCTTTTTCTAGTAACAAAATATCGGTTAATCCATAATGATACTGTTTAATCACTTGGAAACCTTTGGTGTCAATTTGTTCTTGGTTACTAAACTCACACACGATGATACCATTTTCTTTTAATAAATTAAACTCAGCGATTTGCTCTAGAGCTTTATCAATCAACCCTTTATTATAGGGAGGATCTAAGAAGATAAAGTCAAATTGAATTTCACGTTTATTTAATGCTTTTAATGCACGATCAGCATTATTCTTATAAACTTCAGCATGATCGCGTAGATCTAATTGTTTTAAATTTGCTTGAATCACTTTAACAGCTTTAAAGTTTTGGTCTACAAAGATGACCTTCTCCATGCCACGCGAAAGGGCCTCTATACCTAATGAGCCACTCCCAGCAAACAAATCTAATCCTAGGCCATGCACCTCTTGTAAACTATTAAAGATGCCTTCTTTTACTTTATCCATAGTAGGACGCGTATTTCGCCCTTCTAGACTCTCTAAAGGTTTACTTTTATGCTTTCCTGCAATAACTCTCATATTGACTTACACTTCCATTTCATCAGGTTATTTAATATAATTTGTTGTGAAAAAGGAGAATGATTATTATATGAAACAATCGTTTATCGTCTTAGGCGAAGGACTTACTGATTTATTCGAATTTACTACACTTATCGAATACAATTATCCTCGCATAGATAAGATAGTGTACTTACATTCACCACAATCTACACAACTGCTTTCTTCGGTAGTTATGATTATGCATCCTACATCCGGCAAACATTTTCAGGCAATGTATATGATGCTTAATGCGTTGAAATATCCTTATCCCGATGGAAATAAAAAATTCGAACTCATTAATCACCAGGCCGAAAAATATAACGTTCCAGTCTTTGGTCTTGATGTACAACCTTCCGAAACGTTCCATACACGCGAACAATATTTTAACTATTTAACTGGAGTATTACGACTACAGAAATGGATACCGCCAATGCAATAAACTCGGCTCGTATCTCGTCTTTTCTACAACTATAGCATTTCGTTTTTTTCTTTCTCATATGTTTTTTTGAGATATTTATATGGCGAACCATCAATATCAAGCACATATTTAAGCTTCATTAATTTTTGGATAATTGTATCTGCATCTTGTTCATTAATATATAATACAACGTATTTTCGCTGTTTATTTGTATATACAATATGACCATACTTACGAATTTGACGTTCGTGTTTTATATGTTTTAAATAAACAATCAAACTAACTCTAGGTACTAATTCCATAATATACTCACTCCATTTATTATGCATAATAACTATACCATGACTACAAATTTTATAAAATATTTAAAACTGAAGTTTAGAGCGCCAACATTTTGGCGTCAACTTTGTTATATGTATTATTTCTTTTTGAAAAACTTAAATGATTTAGGCTCTAAATACTACTTTACTTTTGAAAAGAGATAAATTTTGGTACGCTTACAATAATATTGAGGAGGTATGACCAATGATAAATAAAAAGAGATGGGCTTTTAATATAAGTATAGCAAGTGCTAGTTTACTAGGTAGCCTATTTTTCATAAATAAAAATAAAGAAACAATGAATGCTAAAACTATTCCTAAATTCTTCGATAGTCCAGCGCCTTATATTTTCGCACATAGAGGTGGAATGGTGGTACGACCAGAACAAACACAATTAGCATTTGATAACGCTGTGGCCCATGGTTTAGACGGCTTTGAAACAGACGTGCGTGTAACAAAAGACGAACAATTAGTCGTCTTTCATGATGCTACTGTTGATCGTACTACGAACGGTTCTGGAAAAGTAAGCGAGCATACTGTGTCAGAATTAAAACGTCTTGATGCAGGATACCATTTCACTGATATTAATGGCGACCACCCGTATAGAAACCATGAAAAAGCTAAAATCCTAACATTTGAAGAACTTCTTAAACTGTACCCTAACATGTACATTAATGTAGATTTAAAAGACGAACCTAATAGTTATGAAGGTACAGTGGCACCACAAAAAATGAATGAAGTGATTATGAATAATAACGCTACACACCGTGTCCTTGTAACAAGCTTTCATAAACAACAAAATGATCGCTTTAGAGAGCTTAGTAATGGCGATATCGCTATAGGTGCTAGTCAACAAGAAGTTGCAGAAGGATTTATTAAATTTAATACCGGCTTAGGAAACACGTACCACCCAGTAGCGGATACCTTCCAAATGCCAACTTCATTCAAAGGTATTCCTTTAACATCTAAACGGTTTATTCAATGGCTTAACCTGTTAAACGTTGTGCCAGGCTTCTATGGCATTAATAGTATAGATATGATGACGGATTTATATGCCAAAGGTGTTCACACATTAGTGACAGACCGCCCAGATTTAGGAAAACAATTTAAAGCAACGTTAACTGCAAACACTAACATAGATTAAGGAACTTAATATGCACCTCTAAAGTTGATTTTTAGCTCAACTTTAGAGGTGCATTTTGATTAAACTATTTAACATTTACGCTTTAAAGAAATCAAATGATATTACCTTTCAAAATTAAAGGCTACAATTACAAGAGCCTCCTGTGGCACATCCATCATGACTTGTTTTAAAAAAAGGATTTCCCGCTTCAATTTTAACATTTTCAGAAACAGAAAAAGCAATCTTAGTGACTACTTCGTCAATTAAATTCTGTAATGCTACTTCTTTAGATTTATAGTCCATCACTACTGGCAACATTTCGTAAGCGCGTTTACGACGTCGTGTTTCCATCATTACGTTTTGATAATCGGGATGATATTTACCAAAACGCATCACTTCATCATAACGTGTCTTAGACTTCATAAATGCTTGATACATAAGATGAGCTTCATCATCATTATCTAACTTTTCTTGTGCTTGTCGATAATCATAATAAAGTTCAGATTGAACTATCATATCGGATAATCCCTCGATACCATCTAAAATTGCTACTGTGTCCTCAGTATACATTTAATCTACTCCTTTCTTATTTATCAAATTAAATATGCTTAATTTACTATTTAAAGCATTTCTCATTACTTAACAACCATGCTATTTTTCTACAAAAATAAGTGAGTAATAATTTCTCATTACTTCTCCACCCATTTCATTATATTTATTATTAAGCATTCTTGAACGGTGCATGTCTGAATTCATCCAACTATGGATAAGTGTTGGCACATCGTCGAAATCATACCCCACATTTTGGCTTGTTGAAGTAAATGAAATCGATTCATTTCCTAATTGGCTTTTTAAAGCATCCTCAGTAAATTCTACATCTTCAGTACCTGTAGCTTCATATAAATTCACAGAAGCAATGTGTGATAAATCCGAATTAACAGTAAGAGGCTTAACATTTTTCAACTTACGCATTTCGTTCGTAATTTCATATAATGTCATTAGTTGATTAGGATTTTGTTCATAAGGTAATATGTCTTTTTTATCCTTAGTGAACACATCTTCATTGTTGTTGTCGCTATTTTCTTCATTGGCGAGTTGATATGGTTTTAAGAAGACTAACGCTTCTTTATCTAAATAACGTATACCCGTAATTTGATTAGATTGTTGATCTACATATACTTGAGCATAGACGTCACCATATTTAATCAATGTTTGTGTTTTAATATCTTCATCAGACAATTCAAAATTGTAACGTTTTCCATCTACTTTAATCGATGGGTCAGGATTAATGCTTGTATTTTCGAAAATATGTGACGCACTTTCATTAATCTCTAACGGTTCTATTTGGGCTTTTCGACCAGTTGCATAAACAGATTTTATCTTATCATTTCGAGTGGAAATGATATAATATTGGTCGTCTTTCTTAAATATGTAATTCATATAATGTCCTTTAAAAGGATACGTACGTGTAGCTTGTCCATATTTACTTGTTAAATAGCTTATATCTTTACCTATCCAAGTTCCTACGCCCTTTTTAGGTGCTGGATTCTCAGTATTAGTTTGTGAATGAGGTGTCTGTTCCGTTCGATTTGTCGTAGTTGATTTATTAGGATTTTCTAATACATCAAATTTCAATCTTGGTGAGTAAAATAGATATATTAGAAACATGATTAAAAATATTACACCTAATACTTTAACAATTAATTTTGCCATCTTTCACCCACCTATTAATAATTATATCTATTGTACAAAATAACTAATTTAATAATCAAGATATCCATGTTTCACTTAAATCATTTTATAGTCAAATTAACTAATACCTATTTAAGAAAAAATTAAACATACTCTAAAAAATAAAAAATGAAGGCTAAGACAATCAAATTAATGTCTTAGCCTTCAATATTACATGATTTTAATATTTATTTGTAGTTTTAAAGAACACATTATAAACCTAGCGTAGCTTTAATTACTGATGTTGTTTCCCCGCCTGGATAGAATACGTATAAAAGTAAGTAAACCGCTACACCAGTAATGGCTGTAAAGAACCAAATAATTGATGCGACTGGGCCTGCTTTTCTATGCCAGTTAAATTTATCTTTAAATGCAGTAATAATTTGAACTAATCCTAATATTCCCCCGATTGTAGCAAGATTAATGTGGAAAATTAAAAATATTTTATAATATGTTCTAATTGAATCTGGTCCCCCAAAGTCTGTATTACCTATGAAGACTGTTCTTGATGCATAGATAATAAAGAACGTTAATGCGAACACCGCTGCCCATAACATTGTTTTTTTGTGTTTATCAATATGGCGATGCCAAATTTGCCACCAGCCAATTGCCACAAATATAGCACTGATTACAATACAACTTGTACTAATAGTTGGTAGAATTGGTAAATTCATATGTTTCATCCTTATTTAATTTAAGTATTTTTAAATCATCTTAATTAACGAAACGACAACAACTAAAACGAAAAATACTACTAAGTAATTTAATGAGTAGATAAACATTTTTGTTGCCCATTTAGTTTGATCTGTATGTTTTTTAAATGACGTTAAACCAACATAAATCCAACCTAAATTTAATAATGTCGCTAATACTACGAATGTTGTGCCTAGGCTTGATAGTAAGAACGGTAATGGTAGTAAGAATACTAACCAAATAAACATGCTTACGCGAGTACGTTTAAATCCTTTTACTGAAGGCAACATAGGGATATTAGCTAATGAATATTCATCACTACGTTTAATCGCTAACGCGTAGAAATGAATGGGTTGCCAACAAAAGATAACTAAAAATAGTGCAATAGCCGCAAGACTAATGTTACCATCGATGGCTACCCAACCGATTAATGGTGGTACTGCTCCTGGAAAACTACCTACTACAGTATTCCAAGTTGTATGTCTTTTAGACCAAATAGAGTAATAAGACACGTAACCTACGATGCCGATAAGTCCTAATACTCCTGATGGTACATTTAATAAGAATAAGCAAGCCTCTCCTACTAACATCATACCAAAACTTAAAATTAATAAATTTTTATCTGAAATTCTATCATTAACTGTCGGTCTATTTTGTTTACTTGGCATAATACTATCGATGTCTTGATCGTAATAATTATTTAATGCACAAGCTCCACCCATAATTAATGTTGATCCAATCAACATTAATAGAATTTGAGGTATTGACGATAGGAAGGAATGATTTGTCATCACAACTGCTAACCAAGCCCCAGCGAACGCAGGGATTAAGTTACCTTGCACCAAGCCCATTTTTATAATTTGTTGCAACTCTTTAAAAGAAACACGGCCTGATGCTTGTGATAAAGTTTGTTCTTTGCTCATGGTCCCCCTCCTTAATTTATCCATATAATAATATGATATAGCAATTATCAATAATTGACTAGTTTTATAACAAATTAAATTGTGACACTTTAACGACATTCTGTATCACTATTTGTTGTTCATCACTTATGATGTATAATTGTTGTAATAATAAAATTTATAAAAATATAGACATTGATTAGGAGCAAAAAACGAGAATGAAACATTAATAGTTTACGCTTGGAAATCGATTAGCGATCTCCAATCTCTATGAACTCTTAGTTAATGATGGGGTGTTTAACATTGTTTAATAAACGAAACCTTAAATGGTTATCAGTATTAGCGACAATCATAATGGCATTTGTACAACTTGGTGGAGCGCTAGTAACTAAGACAGGTTCGGAAGACGGGTGTGGAGCTTCTTGGCCGCTCTGTAACGGCGCTCTATTACCTCAGAATCTACCAATTGCTACAATTATCGAACTAAGCCACCGAGCTGTTTCAGGGCTATCCTTAATTGTCGTATTGTGGTTAGCTATTACTGCTTGGAAAAATATCGGGTATATCAAAGAAGTTAAACCACTTTCAATTATCAGTGTTGCATTTCTATTAGTACAAGCATTAATAGGTGCGGCAGCTGTTATATGGCAACAAAATTCTTATGTTTTAGCACTTCATTTCGGCATCTCACTTATAAGTTTTTCTTCTGTATTTGTGTTAATGCTCATTATTTTTGAAGTAGATAAAAAATATGAAGCGGATGAATTATTTATTAAAAAGCCATTAAGAACACTTACGTGGATTATGACTGGTATTGTATATTTAACAATTTATACCGGTGCATTGGTACGACATGCGAAAGCGAGTTTAGCTTATGGTGGTTGGCCACTACCATTTGATGATATTATCCCACATACTGAACAAGATTGGGTACAGTTCGCACACCGTGGTATGGCTTGTATTGCGTTCTTTTGGATAATGATAACGTTTATTCATGCCGTTAAGAATTACTCTGAAAACCGTACAATTCGATACGGTTACACTACAGCATTTATTTTAATTATCATTCAAGTTATTACAGGCGCTTTATCAGTAATCACGCATGTTAATTTATTTATTGCTTTAATACATGCGCTATGTATTACCATTTTATTTGGTATGATTGCTTATTTTATCATGCTAATGCTTCGTTCAATTAGAAGTAAACGCGATTAATTCTAGAACACACTGATTGACCTTTCAAAGTCACTTCAGTGTGTTTTTCTATTATTTCATCATATCTTCATTCAAGTTCACGGTTTGTTTATAAACGAAGAAAGTGAATAGTACGTTAATGCAAATTAAAAGATGTTATTTCATTATCTTGATGAAAACAAAAGCGACCGAAACGTTTTATTTAAACGTGCCGATCGCTTTTATTTATAATCTATTTAATTATTCAGCTTTTTCGATTTCAATTAATAAATCCCCTGTAGCAATAGCCTCACCATTTGTTACAGTTACCTTTTTAATCGTACCATTAAATGGTGCTTGAATAGTTGTTTCCATTTTCATAGCTTCAGTAATAAGCAACGGTTGATTTACTTTAACTTCGTCTCCTACAGCTACTTTCACCTCAGTGACAGAACCAGGCATTTGCGCCCCAATATGACTTGGGTTTGTTTTATCAGCTTTTGGTTTAATATTGGCATTTGTTTTTACATTTTCATCTTTAATAGTAATACGGCGAGCCTGACCATTCATTACATAATAGATAGTTCGATTGCCGTTCTCATCAGCTTCACTAATTGTTTCTAGTTTAATAATCAAACGTTTACCAGTATCAATTTCTATTTCTACTGTTTCTCCATTACGCATACCGAAGAAGAATGTTGGAGTATCTAATAATGATAAATCACCATATTGTTGCTTAGTTTGAATATATTGATCAAACACTTTTGGATATAGTACATAACTAATGATATCTTGTTCAGTTACTTCTCCATAGTCTTTTTCAACCAACTCTTGGCGAATGGCATCAAAATCTACTGGCTCTAGATATTCACCTGGGCGTTCTGTTAAAGGACGTTGCCCTTTTAAAATAACGTCTTGCAATTGTTTATTAAATCCATTAACAGGTTGGCCTATATCTCCTTTAAAGTAAGAGACTACAGATTCCGGGAAATCGAGTTTATGACCTTGTTCGATAACCGCTTTTTCATCTAAATCATTTTGGACCATATAAAGTGCCATATCGCCTACAACTTTAGACGAAGGCGTTACTTTTACAATATCTCCAAATAAGAAGTTTACACGACGGTACATATCTTTGACTTCGTTAAAACGTGTGCCTAAGCCTAAACTTTTAGCCTGTTGTCCTAAATTAGAATATTGTCCACCAGGCATTTCGTGTTGATAAATCTCAGTATTAGGAGATTTAATATCACTTTCAAAGTCATTGTAATATGGACGTACATTACCCCAATAGTGACTAAGTTCTTCAAGGCCTTCTATATCCGTACGCATATTACGTTCAAAACCATTGAGAGCATAATATAGAGAATTCGCACTTGGTTGACTTGTTAAACCACTCATTGACGCTACTGCTGTATCAATAATATCTACGCCAGCATCAATTGCCTCTTTATAAATTAACAATCCATTTCCACTTGTATCGTGAGTATGAAGATGAATTGGTAAATCTACTGCCGCTTTCAATTCACCTACTAATTCATATGCCGCTTTCGGTTTTAAGAGTCCAGCCATATCTTTAATTGCTAAAATGTGGAATCCTTCTCTTTCAAGTTCTTTGGCTAGCTTCACATAATAATCTAATGTAAAGACGTTTGAACGTTCAGGATTTAAGATATCTCCTGTATAACAAATCGCCCCTTCAGAAATTTTTCCAGCATTTTGAACCGCTTCATTGGCTACTTTCATTTGATCTACCCAGTTTAATGAGTCGAAAATACGAAAAACATCTACTCCTGCGTCGGCGCTTTCTTTAACAAACTTCTCAATAACGTTATCTGCATAATTTTTATAACCAACTGCATTTGAAGCACGCAATAACATTTGGAATAATACATTTGGAATGGCTTTACGTAACTTTTCTAATCTTTCCCATGGATTTTCTTTCAAGAAGTTATAAGCTACATCAAACGTTGCGCCGCCCCACATTTCGAGTGAAAAGCTATCTTTAAACACTTCGGCAGTTTTTGAAGCAATATTCATCATATCTTTTGTACGTACACGTGTCGCCAATAATGATTGATGCGCATCTCGGAACGTTGTATCAGTGACTAAAACGTCTTGTTGTTCTCGAACCCATTTGGCAACTGCTTGTGGCCCTTGATTATCTAATAATTGCTTAGTACCACTTAAAGATTGAATTTTACTGCTAGATACTTGAGGGATAGAGATCGCTTCATAATCCGGTTTTTCACGTTTTTCAACATTAGGGAAACCGTTAATTGTCACGTTTCCAATATATTCAAGTGTTTTAGTACCACGGTCAAGTGTTGGAGCGATATCAAATAGTTCAGGTGTTTCTTCTATGAATTTCGTTGTATAATCGCCACTACGGAACTTATCATTACGCATAACATTAACTAAAAATGGAATATTTGTTTTTACACCACGAATTCGCATTTCACGTAGTGAGCGTTCCATTTTTTCTTCTGCTTGTTTAAACGTAACCGCATGCGTAGATAATTTTACTAAAAGAGAATCGTAATAAGGTGAGATTTCCGCACCTTGGAATCCATCACCAGCATCTAAACGCACTCCAAAGCCACCACTTGAACGGTATGCAATGATAGTACCTGAATCAGGCATAAAATCATTGGTTGGATCTTCAGTTGTAATACGACATTGAATTGCATATCCTAATGATTGAATATCTTCTTGTTTTGGCATCGCAATACGTTCATCAAATAAATTAGCTCCATCTGCCACTAAAATTTGAGTTTTGACGATATCAATTCCAGTAATCATTTCAGTAATTGTATGTTCTACTTGAACACGTGGATTTACTTCAATAAAGAAAAACTCATCCCCGGATACTAAGAATTCTACAGTACCCGCGTTGACATATTTAATGTCATGCATCAATTGTAATGCGGCATCACAAATACGTTCTCTTAAATCACTAGATAATCCAACTGAAGGTGCAACTTCTACTACTTTTTGATGACGTCGTTGTACAGAACAGTCACGTTCATATAAATGTACGATATTACCATATTCATCACCGATAATTTGAACTTCAATGTGCTTTGGATTATCAATATATCTTTCAATATAAACTTCACTATTACCAAATGATTTTTCAGCTTCTGATTTAGCTCTGTAGAAGGCATCTTCTAATTCGCTTTCTCGGCGCACAATACGCATACCTTTACCGCCGCCACCACTTGTCGCTTTAATCATTAGTGGGAATCCAGCCTCATGAGCAAATGTTTTAGCAGCTTCATAACTTTCGATAGGACCATCTGTACCAGGAATTACTGGTAAATTGGCTTTGATAGCAGTTGTTCTAGCTTTTACCTTATCTCCAAACATATCTAAATGTTCTAAGTGAGGTCCAATGAATTTGATGCCTTCTTCTTCGCATCGTTGCGCAAATTGTTCATTCTCACTTAAGAAACCATAGCCTGGATGTATCGCATCAACACCAGCACGCTTAGCTACCTCAATAATACGTTCAATATTCAAGTAACTTTCCGCAGGTCCTAAATCTTTTCCTACTAAGTACGATTCATCTGCTTTATATCGATGTAATGAATTTTTATCCTCATTAGAATAAATCGCTACTGTTTGTATATTTAATTCCGTTGCCGCTCTGAAAATTCTAATCGCAATTTCACCGCGATTGGCTACTAATAACTTTTTGATGTGTTTCAAAGAAGGACCCCCTTTTAAAGTTTGAAAATTCTAACTAATTAGATAAAAAAATTTTATCTTAAATAAATTTAGAAAGCTATAATTTTTTTATATCAATTAACTATATAATAATCATAAGTCATGAATTTTAAGTGCTTTCTTGATTAAACTACTACACTATAATCATTATTAAATGTTATTGATAACAATAACTTTATATTATCACTTATAGTAATATCACGCTACTTAAATAAAAGATTCTCTACAAATTTCACAAAAATGATAAAAAAACCTTTACAAGAATTAGGATGTGCTAACTAACTCTTATAAAGGTTTTCGTTCTATACTTAATTAAATTGTCTAGGAATATCAACTTTTTGCTTTTTAGCTTTTTTCATTTTTCGTTCGTCCATTTTAATTTGTTTACCAACTAACAGTAATAATCCCATAGCGATGCTCAAACTTAACATTGAAGAACCACCGAAACTAATAAACGGTAACGGCACCCCAGTTAGCGGAATCGTCGCAGAGATACCACCTAAATTAACAAACGTTTGGCTACCGATATAACTCGCTACGCCAATACATATTAATTTGTAAAAATATGAAGGTGTTTTAGTCGCTAGCACAAATGCGCGATAGACGATGAAAAATAATAAACAAATAACGAACAAGCCACCAATAAGACCTAGTTCTTCACATATTACTGCGAAAATAAAGTCTGTATGGGCTTCTGGTAAATAACCAAGTTTCATGATTCCATTACCTAAACCACGTCCAAACAATCCACCATTACCAATTGCAATAAGGGAGTTAGATAAATGGTAACCTGTCCCCGCTTCTGAACTAAATGGATTCATAAGCGTACTAAAACGTGCTTTTAAATAATGTGGCATCATACCACTTATAATGAAGAATCCTACAACCAGTAATAAACCTAATATTACGAAAAGGACAGGCCCTTTTACTAATTTCTGGACACCGATTCCTGCATAGATAAACATTGATACTATTATTATAGTAATAAGCAACGTCTGACCAATATCACCTTGTAAGAGTACTAAACTTAAGCAAACAGCCACTAAGATTAATGGCATAGCAATTAGTTTTAAATCTGTTCTCACTTGAGGTAATTTTTTACTTAATACATAAGATATGTATAGTATAAATGCAATCTTCAATAATTCTGAAGCCTGTAAATTCATGAAACCTAAGCTAATCCAACTCTTTGATCCGTTAATATTTTTACCAACTACCAACGTCAAACATAGAACTATAAACGTAATACCCATAATCCACATTTGTACTTTTACTTGTTTGAGTATCTTTATATTCATCATAAAAGCGATAAAGAATACTACAATAAAACTCATAATCACGTACATAAGTTGTCTATTGTAGAAATGGGTACCTGCCACTTCTAATCCACCTGTTAAAGTCCCTTTCGTGGCTGCAACCATACTCGCACTATATACCATGACTAAACCAATTAGACATAAAATCACATATGTAATTAATAATGGATAATCGATAAACTTAGACGCTCTACCTATGTATCGAAATATATTTTTTAAGTTATTCATAAAAATGATCATCCAATTCTAAAATTTTAAGAAAACTATGTTTATTGAAATTACTTTTTATATTAAAATTCTGTCTAAACTATTATATACTTTGCACTTATTGTTTCACAAATATAAATGTAACTTTATTGATTTGCAATCACTTTTTTAAGGTTAATACTTTTTTAGATCATGAAATACACCAATCACACAATCAATTCTATAAACGATTGTCATACTAGTTCATTAATGTTCAATGCGATTAGATAATGTTGGAAAATGACGCATTCCCTAACCTATATGACAAACAATCACTGCCAAATTTAAAACAGTCCAGAACATTGATCCCATGTTCCAGACTGACTTTAGCTTGTTATATTGTATGTAAATACACACAAGTTTTAATAATATATAAACGTAAATAGCAAATTGTTGCTAATATATTTAATTAAAATAAATTACACATTTGTAAATGCTTCATGCAATTTAGAAAGTTCTTTTTCTAAACGAAGCATTAAATTTTTGCCATCTTCTTTATCTACTAAACCAAGTTTCACCGCAAAATCTACTTCTTTTTGTAAACCAAACATTTGTGTGTCGAGAACTTCTTCATATAATGGGCAAGATGGTAACGTTAAATTATCCATTTGAACTTTAATTAAATGTAAGATTCTATCAGCATCTTGGTTTAATTGTTCATAAGCCACATTATTAATATTCGATTGCTTCGGCATCACATACTCCCCCTATCATTAAATATCTGCATATCAAAAGTTTATCTTACTACCTTTTAAAAAGCAAGTTTATTCAGTGAATAGCATATTTTAAATATGATAAAATAATGAATAGAACGAAATTAGGGAGTGGGACACAATGATTCAAATCAAAGGAGCCGTTAAGTTTCCTATCACTTTAGATAGTACGACTTGGATTTTCGATGACAGAAAAGTAAAAATTGAAGACATTGAGAACGGTGTCTTCGACGGCACAAAACCAGTAAATTTTGAAGATAACCGTGAGTGGAATAGAGCAATTTTAGAAGGACAAACTAGCCCGCCTACATTAAATTCAGAAATTAAATATCGTAAACGTTCAGTGTTAGAAGATTCATTTGCGATTAATATGACACCTTTCTTTAAAAATGCTGAACCTTATGAGACTGCAACTACAATTAGATTATTTAATGATAATGACTCAATTGAAATTCCAATTGAATTATTACCATACTTATTCTTCCAATTCGCCAAAGATGGTAAACGATTATATGATGATAACTCAGTAGATAGTTTTATTTATAATCCTGAGTCTCAAAGTTATAGTCACGAGTTTAAGTACGTAACCCATATAGAGGTGATTTAGTTTGCGTGAAGTGCAATGTATTATTTGCGATACAAAGGTGTTAATTGATGAAAATACTGTTGAAGCTAAACGTATTCGCAATAATCCTATTAAGACCTTTATGTGTGACGATTGTAAAAGTCGTTTAGATACTCCAAAACAACGCAACTATCAAGAGCTATCTTCTGAGAACTCATACGATAAGAATTAATAGTTATTATAAAATATGATTATATAGCCAAAGGGCCTTAAATGATTTATTAATGAAATCATTTAAGGCCCTTTGATTTTAATTTACGCTAAACGATATTATTCGTCTTGCATCATTTGTTTAACACGTTTTGCTTCTTTTTCACGTGCAGATTTGTTTAAGATTTTCTTTCTTAAACGAATACTTTGAGGTGTTACCTCTACTAATTCATCATCATTTACATACTCTAGCGCTTCTTCTAAAGTAAGAATTCTAGGACGGTTCATAGTTTGTGTTTGGTCTTTAGTTGCTGAACGCACGTTTGTTTGATGTTTCGCTTTTGTGATGTTGACTGTTAAATCATTTTCACGATTATGCTCACCAACAATCATACCTTCATAAACTTCAGTACCTGGTTCCATGAAGTTAACGCCACGGTCTTCTAAGTTAATGATAGCGTATGCTGTTGCTTGGCCTTGGTCCATAGAAATTAAGGCACCGTTACGACGACCACCAATTTGTGCTTTTACGCGAGGTCTGAACTCTTCAAATGTATGGTTAATAATACCATAACCACGTGTCATAGACATGAATTCAGTAGTATAACCGATCATACCACGTGCTGGAACCATAAAGATTAAACGAGTTAAACCATTATCAGTTGTAATCATGTCTAACATTTCACCTTTACGTGCACCTAATGATTCAATGACTGCACCAGCATTTTCAGATGGTACTTCACATTGTACACGTTCAAATGGTTCACTTAAGACGCCATCAATTTCACGTAAAATAACTTGAGGTTTAGATACTTGAAGTTCGAAACCTTCACGTCTCATATTCTCGATTAAAATAGATAAATGTAATTCACCACGGCCTGCTACGATCCATGTATCTGGAGAATCAGTTGGTGTAACTTTTAATGATACATCAGTTTCAAGTTGTTGATCTAAACGTTCTTGAATTTGACGTGCAGTTACATAGTCACCTTCACGACCAGCAAATGGTGAGTTATTTACTTTAAATGTCATTTCAAGTGTTGGTTCGTCAATACGTAACACAGGTAATGCTTCTTGATTATCTGTAGGTGTAACTGTTTCACCAACGTTGATATCTTCCATTCCTGATACTGCGATTAAGTCGCCGGCTTGTGCTTCTTCAATTTCTTCTCGTTTTAAACCAAAGTAACCGAAGATTTTAGTTACACGGAAGTTTTTAACTGTGCCGTCTAATTTAATAAGTGACACATTATCTCCTACACGCATTTTACCTCTGAATACACGGCCGATACCAATACGTCCAACATAGTCGTTATAGTCTAATAACGCTACTTGGAATTGTAATGGTTCATCATGGTTATCAATTGGTGCTGGTACGTAATCAATAATTGTTTCATATAATGATTGCATGTTCTCATCTTGTTTATCAGCATCAAGACTTGCTGTACCGTTAACGGCTGATGCATAAACTACTGGGAAGTCTAATTGTTCATCATTGGCTTCTAATTCGATGAATAAATCTAATACTTCATCTACTACATCTTCTGGTCTAGCAGCTGGTTTATCAATTTTATTTACAACTACAACAGGTTTTAAATTTTGTTCAAGTGCTTTTTTAAGAACAAAACGTGTTTGTGGCATCGTGCCTTCGTAAGCATCTACTACAAGAACAACGCCGTCTACCATTTTCATGATACGTTCTACTTCGCCACCGAAGTCAGCATGTCCTGGTGTATCCAAGATGTTAATTCTTGTACCTTTATAGTTAACCGCAGTATTTTTTGCAAGAATTGTAATACCACGTTCTCTTTCTAAATCATTAGAGTCCATTGCTCTCTCATCAACATGTTCATTTTCTCTGAAAATACCAGATTGTTTAAGCAATTCGTCAACTAGCGTAGTTTTACCATGGTCGACGTGAGCAATAATTGCAATATTACGTACATCTTCTCTTATATTAGTCATTTTATAAATATCCTTTCTCGAATAAACTCCCACTTTTAATTACAACTTTTTTATTATATCATATTATTAAGCAAAGATAATAAAAAGGTGGGGTTTGGGATGGAAAAACAAAAGGCTAAAGGCATATTTTGGGTGCTATCTATTATAGCAGTTATACTCTTAGTTTTATTTAGTTTCAGCGTTGGAGCTGGTAGTATTCCAATGATGATTTTAACATTTATACTTTTCATTGCAACATTTGGCGCTGGATTCACGCTTAAAAAGAAATATCGTGAAAACAACTGGCTTTAATAAATATAATTAATAAGAGTCTCAGTAGTCCTTTTCTTGGAAATATATCTTTCCGAAGAATTGTCGACTTACTGAGACTTTTTTTATTTTCTAAAACGTTGATGTAGCTCGGTTAATACATCGCTGTGAGGCTTAAGATAGTTTTGAAGTATTTCTTGATGGACTTGTTTATTACCGATAATGACTGAGTTGGCACTCGCAATTGTTAACTTTTCACCTAACAAATTACTACTTACGCCCCCTACTTCATCTAAAATAATTAGGCCACCAGCAAAATCCCACGGTTGTAAACGTGGCGTCATGTATGTGGCTAACTGCCCTTTGGCGACGCTAATAATTTCTAATGCAGCACTACCGTACGCTCTACAACTTCTAGATTGATTAACTATTTCTGAAAAAATGGGGCTAATTTTAGGTTTAGTTACCCAGTTAGGATTAATACCTATAAGACTTTGTTTTAATACTGTATCTTCAATAGGTTGTAGTGAATGCTTGTTTTCAAAGGCGCCTTCTCCTACCTTAGCGTGATACAGTACATCTTTCATAACATCATAAACGAGTCCTGCATAAGGTTGACCATCTCGATATATTCCAATTGAGATAGCAAAGTTTTCTTTTTGATGAACAAAGTTCAAAGTCCCATCGATAGGATCAACTACCCATACCACGCCGTCAATATTCTCGATGTGATGTCCATGGCCTTCTTCGCCAATCACTTGATGGTCCGGATAATTTCGTAATATTGCATCATAAATATAGTTCTCAGTAGCTTTATCTACATTAGTCACTAAATCATTAGGGCTAGATTTAGTTTCAATATTTAATTCATCTTTCATCATCGTTCTAACATTATTTCCCGCTTCTAATACTAAGCCTTTAGCAAAATCATATAATGACATATCATCATCTCCTGTTGCTTCCTATTATACAGAAATTTATTTATTACTATCCATACATTTTTGTATACCTTAATACGTTTTATTTAAACTCTTGTTGTATTAAATTCAGTTCTTCGCTTGAGCAATTTAATTTATGCTAAAATATACTTAACTTATTGTTCAGAAAGGAGTGCCATAGATGACGCAATATACATTTAGTCCTAAGGATTTTGAAGCATTTGACGTTGAAGGATTAGACGCTCGAATGGAAGCTTTAAATAAATATGTACGACCTCAATTAAACCAATTAGGTGACTATTTTAGTGAATATTTCACTTCTCAAACTGGCGAAACATTTTATGCTCATGTTGCGAAACATGCGCGTAGAAGCGTTAATCCACCTATTGACACTTGGGTAGCATTTGCGCCAAACAAACGTGGTTACAAGATGTTGCCTCATTTTCAAATTGGATTATTTAGAAATCAATTATTCTTAATGTACGGTGTCATGCACGAAGGTAAAGATAAAGCTGAGCGCGTTAAAACGTTTGATAAACATTTCGATGTACTTAGAAATTTACCTGAGGATTATCGCGTGAATTTAGACCATATGAAAGCTGAAAAACCATTTATTAAAGATTTCAGTGATGAAGAGTTACATCAAGCAATTGATCGTGTGAAAAATGTTAAAAAAGGAGAATTCTTTGTCGCTCGCGCCATTGAACCGACTGATGAGCGTCTTAAAACCGACAAAGCTTTTCTTGCTTTTGTTAAAGAAACATTTGATGAATTCTTGAAATTCTATTAAATTCAATAAATTCACTTCTATCTCGAGGTTAGAATAATAACGAGAAGCTAAGACATGAATAGTTTACGCTTTGGGAAACCCGTAAATCCTAGTGCGCTCGATCTAGTGTCTTGCTTCTTCTCTATCCTCGAGGTTTTTTTGCCTTCTAAAAAGTTTAGGTTGACCTAAATATTATATTTGGTTAATATAAAAATATCAGAATTTAGGAGGTCCTTCATGAATTTAAAAGAGAATCAAACACACCTTAGTTTAGATGAAATTAACAACACTATTGATTTCAGCGGGGACAACAGTGCAAGTCAAAAATTTTTATCTTTTTTGGGCCCAGGGTTACTCGTTGCAGTAGGCTATATGGATCCAGGTAACTGGATTACCTCTATGCAAGGTGGGGCTCAATTTGGCTATACATTATTATTTGTAATTTTAGTTTCAAGTTTAGCAGCTATGTTACTTCAAAGTATGACCGTTCGATTAGGTATTGCTTCAGGTAATGACTTAGTTCAAATGACACGACACTATTTAAATAAACCTGTTGCCATTGCATTTTGGATTATCGCCGAATTAGCAATTATTGCCACTGATATTGCAGAAGTTATTGGTAGTTCCATTGCATTAGACTTATTATTTAATATTCCACTTATTGTTGGAGCGTTAATTACAGTATTTGACGTTTTCTTATTACTGTTTATTATGAAATTTGGTTTTCGTAAGATTGAAGCCATCGTAGGTACATTAATCTTCACTGTACTGATTATTTTTATTTTCGAAGTTTTCATAGCTTCACCACACGTTGTTGAAGTTTTAAACGGCTTTGTACCACATAAAGAAATTGTGACAAATCAAAGTATATTATATATTGCGTTAGGGATTATTGGCGCGACTATCATGCCTCATAATTTATACTTACATTCTTCGATTGTACAATCACGTAAATATAATCGTCAGAGTAATAAAGATAAAGCACAAGCAATTAAATATGCAACTATCGATTCAAATATTCAATTGAGTGTTGCTTTTGTTGTCAATTGCTTATTATTAGTACTTGGAGCAGCATTATTCTATGGAGCAAATGCAGATACTCTAGGCGAATTCTATGATTTATACCATGCGTTGAAAACTCAGCCTATACTAGGTGTCGTATTGGGTAGTATTATGAGTACCTTATTTGCAGTAGCCTTATTAGCCTCAGGACAAAACTCAACTATTACCGGCACTTTAGCTGGTCAAATTGTGATGGAAGGCTTTTTAAAACTATCTATTCCTAATTGGATGCGTCGTCTTATTACACGTGGGTTGGCAGTGATTGCAGTATTAGTAAGTCTTGTAATTTTCCATGGTAATGAAGCTAAAATCGAACAATTACTCGTTTTTTCTCAAGTATTTTTAAGCATTGCATTACCATTTTCTTTAATTCCATTACAATTGGCTACAAGTAATAAACATATTATGGGTCCTTTTTATAATAAAACTTGGATTAATATTTGTTCTTGGAGTTTAATTGTAATACTAAGCTTATTAAATATTTATTTAATCATTGAGACTTTGGAAGAATTCTTCGCATAAATTTTTTACTAAAAAAGTACATCCAAATGTTAGATAACTATAAGCCTCTAACTTTTGGATGTACTTTAATTATTTCAAAATTCCCCTTATCTCTAACTAATAAATGTAAGGGTCATCTTTCTTACGATCATTATATTCTTTCTCAGGGCGCCATTCAGTCTGGTTACCATCTCTTTTAGAAGTTGGTTGCTTTCTACCAGGTCCTTTTTTCACAAAAAGCATGATAGCTGCAACAAACCATAGTACGCCAGCTATTAAACTCATATTAAATATGCCTACTAATGCAGCTACAATTAATAAGCAACCTGCTAAAATAGGTCTACCTTTTATAACTAATGTCCCCATAATGCCTAAAATAGTTGAAAATACTAATGTCCCAATTGAAAACATCATTGCGAAATTAATCATTTCAGGCGTTACGTTGACATCCTGATTGCCAAATTGTTTCATCAATTGGTTATACTGTTCCGTATTATTTCCATTCTTAACTATCAAGAAAGATATCAATGACATCGCTAAATAGATGAGGCTTAAACCGTTAGCAACCCATGCTAATATTAACTCTACCTTCCTATTCATTTCTGTACCCTCCAATTTCTTCTTACTTAAATCATACTAAAAAAGTGAATAAATTTCGACTTAGTATAAATCATAATACTCAACATACATTAGTTCATCATACAAAAAACAGGATATAGATGCCGAGTATGAACATACGCACATCTATATCCCGTTGCTTACTTATTATTCATTTTTGTCGTCATCATGTTCTGAGTTTACTTCTGGTTGTTCATCATCTTTATTTAAGATTTGTTTACGCTCTTCATAATTCATACGTCTTTGACTAACTGCACTAGGTTGGTTTTTACGACGTTCTTTCATTCGTTGATTATAAGCTTTACGTTTTTCTTTCTTTTTAGCTTTAATTTCAGCTTTTTCTTTTTTACGTTGTGCTTTTTCCTCTTTTTTATCAACCTTAGGCTCAGTTTCAACTACATCATCTGCAAAATCACCTGACTCATCATGATTGTCTTCATATTGAGGTTTTCTGTTAGATTTTTGCTTGTATTTAGCTTGTCTAGACAGTACTTCATTAGACTCTTCATCTGGAGTTTGAGATTGATACTCACCAGTTACTGCACGTTTTGGATACTGATTATATCTATCTTCCTCAGTTTCAGGCGCTCTCTCTTCTTCATTAAAATGACTGTGTTGATCTTCTTCGTGGTGAATATCACGTGTATCGTAATCTACCTCATCATTATAATAAGGTTGTTTACGACGAGTTCGACGTTCTGATTTTTTAGTTTTACGAGGCGGTTCGTCATAGTCTTCTTCATAATCATCATAGTCTTCATAACCATCACTATCATATCTATCGTCATCATAATAACGAGAATCACGATCATATTCATCTCTTGGATAGTAAGGTGGTTGATAGCCGTAAGCCGGCACCGTTTCAACCTTACTCTTTCTGACAAGCATCATGATTGCTATGATAAAGAAGAAAATCGGAATAATTAATGTCACAAATAATAATACTAGCGGCAATGTAATAACCGATGCAACTAAAAATAAAATTCCTGACAAGATTCTCATATTCATAGAAATAAGAGCTAAAAATGAAATCAATAGACATACTATAAAGTAAACAATAACCGCCCATACACCATTTTGTAGCCAAATAACAAATTGTGTAGTATTCAAACTATTATTCGTTAAAATTTGTTGAATGAGTTCATTGTTATTCATTGAATTTTCAAGATTTTGAATTGAAGTATCATTACTAAATGATACAAGTGCAATAAACATTGTAATAATCGTCAATAATAATAAGAAAATCCAACTAAACCAACCTAAAAGTTTTTCAGTCAGACGGCTCACAGGCCGTTTGATTTGCGTGTACCGTTCTCCTGACATTTATTACAACTCCTTAATTAACTGTCAAATTATTATATCTAATCTATTATAAAATAACTACCATTTATAGTCTATTTTAAAGACATTTTAAAGTTTAAGAAACTTTCGTTATATTCTCCTAATGTTTCCTGTCCTAAATCTTTATATACTTCTAGTCGATTTTGTTCTTTCTTAGTTGGGTAAAAACGATGATCATTTCTGACTTCTTTAGGTAATAATTGACGTGCTGCTTTATTCGGTGTAGCATAGCCCACCCATTCAGTATTTTGCTTATTATTTTTAGCATCTAGTAAGAAGTTCATAAATTTATATGCACCTTCTTTGTTTTGCGCAGTTTTAGGAATAACCATGTCATCGAACCATAAATTAGAACCTTCTTTAGGAATAACGTAATTATACTTATCACTACCTTGTACTAATGGCGCTGCAACACCACTCCATACTACTGCGATATTACCTTCATTCTGTTCAAGCATCATCGTTACTTCATCACCCACAACTCCCCTAACTTGAGGTGTAAGATGATGTAAATCTTTTTCCGCTTCTTTTATATGAGCCGGATGCTTATCATTTAAACTATACCCTAATTTATTAAGTGCTAGTCCTATGACTTCACGTGCGCCATCTACGAGTAAGACATCATTTTTAAATTTTGGTTGATATAAATCGCTCCAACTATCAAACTTTTCATTTGGATAGGCTTTTTGGTTATACAATATACCAACTGTTCCAAAAAAGTAAGGTAAAGAATATTTGTTATGAGGGTCATATGCCATATTCATATAATCTTTATCTAAATTTTTTATGTTTGGAATTTTGCTATGATCTAATGGTTCTAATAAATCTTCTCTTTTTAATTTTTGCACTGTATATTCACTTGGAAAAGCAACATCATAATGGGTGCCACCATTTTTGATTTTAGCTTCCATCGCTTCATTTGAATCGAACGTTTCATATACAACTTGGATGCCCGTTTCTAGTTCAAACTGTTTGATTAAATCAGGGTCGATGTACTCACCCCAGTTATAGACATAAATCTTTTCACCAGTTTGAGTATTGTCTTGAGATTTAAACCATTGACTAATGCCTAAACATAGTACGCCTACAACAATGGCGCCAATAATTAATTGTAAAAATTGCTTCATTGTTGTACACCTCTCTTAGAAATCTGGCGACGTTTAACCATGCGTTGTATGGCATAATATCCGATAATTCCTATTACGATGGCACCGAATAAAATCGTCGAAATAGCATTAATTTCCATGCTTATTCCTTTACGTGCCATAGCGTACACTTCTACTGACAACACACTAAAGCCATTACCGGTTACAAAAAAGCTAACTGTAAAATCATCTAATGAATATGTTAATGCCATAAAGAATCCGCCAATAATTGCGGGCATTAAATTAGGAATAAGTACACGTCCCAATAATTGAGATTCTGTTGCACCTAAGTCGCGTGCGGCATTTAAAATATTGTGATTCATTTCATATAACTGTGGTAACACTACAATCACTACAATTGGTATACAGAAAGCGATATGTGAGGCTAAAACTGTACCAAATCCTAAGCCCATGCCTGTAAGATGTCCTAGGGCAGTAAACATGATTAGGAATGATGCCCCAATAACAACATCTGAAGACACCATGAGCACATTATTTAGCGTTAACAATGTTAGTTTGAATTTTTTGTTTCTTAAATAATATAGAAATATAGCACCAAATGTGCCAATAATTGTTGAAATCGCTGCTGCTAATAACGCTAAAGCGATGGTATTAAAAATGACAGACATCAAACGATCATTTTGAAATAAACTTTGATAGTGTTCTAAAGTAAAATGTTCAAAATGAATCATATTTCCCGCTGAATTAAATGAATAAAACATAAGGAAGAATATTGGAACATATAGAATCATTAATAGTATTCCAATATAGAGCTTTCCATACCACTTCACTTAATTCACCTTCTTTCGTCTGTTGATTTAGATTTAGTAATAATTAAAATAAACGCCATAAACACGATTAAGAAAATGGCAATCGTTGAACCCATACCATAGTTTTGAATAACTAAAAATTGTTCTTCAATGGATGTACCAATATTAATAATTTTATTTCCAGCGATTAAACGAGTAATCATAAAGAGTGAGAGTGCTGGAATGAAAGTGACCTGAATCCCTGTCATTACGCCTTCTTTCGTCAAAGGCATAATTACTTTTCTAAAAGTAGTAAATGGACTAGCTCCTAAATCACTTGAAGCTTGTAGCAAGTTATTAGGAATTGCCTTCATACTGTTAAATATTGGGAGAATCATGAATGGGATGTAAATATAACTTGCCACCACTAAAAACGCTCCAGGAGTGAATAACATATTAGCAGAAGGCAGGTGTAAGAAATTAAGAATCTTATTAATCATACCTTCATGGCTTAAAATACCTATAAAAGCATATGTTTTTAACAATAAATTAATCCATGTCGGAATAATAAGAATAAGTAACCACAAATTTTGGTTTTTCGACGAACGAATAAAGTATGCCGCTGGATAACTAATCGCCAATGTTATTATTGTAATTAACGTAGCGTAAAAAATAGAATCCCACATCATCTTTAAATACTTAAGCGATAAGACTTGTTCATAATTAGTGAAACTAAAATGCCCATCTAAATCAGTAAACGAGAAATAGATAAGTAAGATAACTGGAATAATAATAAACAAAACCATCCATAAAATATATGGGATTAATAAAATTTTATTTATATTACTCATTTTCTAACTCCTCATAACTTTCAATACGTTTATCGAATTCTTCTTCTGTTTCTCCAGGAACCATAATATGAATAGCCTCAGGATCGAAAAATAATCCAACCTCACTACCTACTTCTGCTTTTTTAGTACTTTGGATGACCCACTCATAACCTTTTCTATCTATACAACAAATTTCATAATGCACGCCTCTAAATAACATTGAATCAACAGTCGCTTTGAATAGTCCTTTTTTAGCTTCAATTAATGAAATATCTTCTGGTCTAATAACGACCTCGACATTTTTGCCTGAAGGGATGCCGGCATCAACACATTCAAAATCTTGACCATAAATATTCACTACAAAGTCTTCGACCATTTTACCTTCAACAATATTAGATTCTCCTATAAAGTCTGCCACAAAACGGTTAACGGGCTCGTCATAAATATCTGTTGGTGTTCCAAATTGTTGAATTTTACCGTCTTTCATTACAAAGATATAGTCACTCAATGCTAAAGCTTCTTCTTGATCATGGGTAACAAATATAAACGTAATACCCAATCTTTTTTGTAATTCACGTAATTCATACTGCATTTCAGTACGAAGTTTTAAATCTAAGGCTGATAAGGATTCATCTAACAGAAGAATTTCAGGTTCATTAACAATAGCTCGAGCGATAGCCACACGTTGTTTTTGACCACCACTCATTTCACTAATATGACGCTGCTCATATCCTGAAAGTTTTACTAATCTTAACGCCTCTTTTACCTTTCGCTCTACTTCAGCTTTAGATTGCTTTTTCAGTTTCAAACCAAAAGCTATATTGTCATACACATTTAAATGAGGAAAAAGTGCATAATCTTGAAAGACCGTGTTCACCTTACGTTTATTAGGTGGTAAATCACCGATTGTTTTATTCAAGTAAATGATTTCCCCATCATCGGGTTGTTCAAATCCAGCAATTAACTTCAAAATTGTTGTTTTACCGCAACCTGAAGGTCCAAGTAATGTATAAAAGTGTCCTGATTCTATTTCTAAGTCCATATGATCTAAAATAGTTACATCATCGTAACCTTTAGTCACACTTTTAAATGATAACAATGGTTCCATTACATTTACTCCTTTATAAATATGATGCTGTAGCAACAATTAATATTTTCACTTCATTAGATGTTTCATTATGTAGTTGATGAATTTCGTTAGCTCTAAAATATAAAACATCTTCTTCATTTGCCTGATATTGTTCTTTGCCAAGTGTTAATGTTACACAGCCTTCTAAACAATATATGAAGGTATCTGATTCCGATGGTTCAAAATGCTTGTATGATGCCCCTGGTTTCAACGAAAGAATAAGTGGTTCCATTTCGAATTCATTTGAATTAATTACTAACCAATTTAATATGTACCCTCTATCATACTCATCATATGTAGTTCTATCTTCTTTTGTATATAACACTTTTTCTTTAGATTTTTCCTTGAAAAAATCACTTGGTGACGTGCCTAGTACTTTTAATATATTTAAAAATGTTTCCATACTAGGTGAGGCATGTTGACTTTCAATCTGTGAAATATATCCCTTTGACAAATCTGTGCGTTCGGCTAACTCTTCTTGTGTTAAGTTCTTTTGACGTCTTAAATTACGTAATTTACTACCTATTTGCATAATTAACCACCTAAAAAAGCTGTATCTTGTTTAGTAATATTAAACATTTTGTTTAATGCTTAATAAAAATAACAAAATACAGCTGTAATTTCAATAGATATCAACAAATTATTTAAAATAAATATTTTTTAGTATTTAAAATCTTACTTACTGTGCACTAAAAGTTTCTTTTTCAGGATTTTTCTTAACTTCTTGCACGACTTTATAACTATTGTAGCCACTTATATCTTCGAATTCTTTAAACAATTGTTTCTCTTCAGCTTTGCCTGGAACTATCTCTTTAAAGCGTTTGTATTTGGTCATGACTTGAGAACCTTTTACAGACTTTTCATAATAATTTTCAATTGTATTAAAAAAAGCTGTCACATCGACCATTTCTTCATTTGTCCAGTCTAAATCTAGCGGATATTGGTATTCCATTTTGACCTCCATTAAGTTGAATTTATCTCTTTAGTATTGCCCTATTTCACAAAATAAAACCAAAAAAGAGTGGAACTAAGTTCAAAATGAACATATAGTCCCACCCTTAATGGATGTTGAGTTGTACTTAGAGCTTAAGACTTTAAGTGCAACTAACAATATGATTAGTAGTCTAAATGACTAGTTATTACATAGTGTGAATTGGTAAGCCGATTGCTTTTTCAGCAGCTTCCATAGACATTTCACCTAAAGTTGGGTGAGCATGTACAGTTAATGCGATATCTTCAGCGTTCATACCTGATTCAATAGCTAAACCTAATTCAGAAATAATGTCAGATGCACCATTACCAGCTACTTGAGCACCGATAAGTGTGTTGTCTTCTTTTAATGTGATAAGTTTAACGAAACCAGTAGTATCGTCTAATGATAACGCACGGCCGTTAGCTGCATAAGGGAATTTAGAAGCTTTGAATTCTAAACCTTCTTCTTTCGCTTGTGCTTCAGTGTAACCAACTTGAGCTAATTCTGGTTCAGTGAAACATACAGCAGGCATACCAATGTAATCAACTTCAGAAGCTTGTCCTGCAATTGCTTCAGCAGCAACTTTAGCTTCGTAGCTTGCTTTGTGAGCAAGTGGTAAGCCAGGAACGATATCACCAATTGCATAGATGTTGTTAACAGAAGTACGGCTTTGTTTGTCTACTTCTAATAATCCACGATCAGCGAATTTAAGACCTAATTCTTCTAAGCCTAATTCGTCTGTATTTGGACGACGACCAACAGTTACTAATACGTAGTCAGCATCGATAGTTTGTTCTTCACCTTTTGCTTCGTAAGTAACTTTAACACCATTTTCAGTTTCTTCGGCATTTTTAGCCATAGCTTCAGTAATAATGTTAACGCCTTTATCTTTCATGCCTTTTTTAACTGGTTGAACCATTTGTTTTTCGAAACCGCCAAGAATTTCTTTAGCGCCTTCTAAAATTGTAACTTCTGAACCAAAGTTAGCAAATGCAGTACCAAGTTCAGAACCAATGTAACCGCCACCTACAACGACTAATTTACCTGGAACTTCTTGTAAGTTTAACGCGCCAGTTGAATCGATAACACGTTTACCAAATTCGAAGTTAGGAATTTCAATTGGTCTAGAACCAGTTGCGATAATAGCGTTTTTGAAGTTATAAGTTTGAGCACTTTTTTCGTCCATAACGCGTAAGCTGTTATTGTCTACGAAGTATGCTTCACCTTTAACGATTTCAACTTTATTACCTTTTAATAAGCCTTCAACACCACCAGTTAATTTGTTAACAACTGATTGTTTGAATTCTTGAACTTTGTCAAATTTAAGTGATACGCTTTCAGCGATAACACCTAAGTTTTCAGAGTGTTGAGCTTCTACAAAGCGATGTGAAGCGTGTAATAATGCTTTTGATGGAATACAACCAACGTTTAAGCATACACCGCCTAAGTTACCTTTCTCTACGATTGTAACTTTTTGTCCTAATTGTGCTGCACGAATTGCTGCAACGTATCCGCCAGGACCTGCTCCGATAACAATAGTATCTGTTTCAATTGGGAAATCTCCAACTACCATGTTTTACCCCTCCATTAATAATAATTCTGGATTATTTAATAAGCGTTTAATGTGATTCATAGCGTTTTGACCAGTAGCTCCATCGATTTGTCTGTGGTCAAAGCTTAATGATAATGCTAATACTGGAGCTGCTACAATTTCACCGTCTTTAACGATAGGTTTTTGAGCAATACGGCCAATACCTAAGATAGCTACTTCTGGGTGGTTGATAACTGGAGTGAACCATTGTCCACCAGCTGAACCGATATTACTGATTGTGCATGTAGCACCTTTCATTTCGTCAGATGTTAATTTACCGTCACGAGCTTTAACAGCTAATTCGTTAATTTCATCTGAAATTTGGAAGATAGATTTACGATCTGCATTTTTAACTACAGGTACTAATAAACCTCTATCAGTATCAGCAGCGATACCAATGTTCCAATAGTGTTTGTGTACGATTTCGCCAGCTTCTTCATTGAATGAAGTATTAAGTGCTGGGTATTTTTTAAGTGCAGAAACAAGTGCTTTAACAACATATGGTAAGAATGTTAATTTAGTACCTTGTTCAGCTGCAACTTCTTTGAATTTTTTACGGTGATCCCATAATTGTTGAACATCAATTTCGTCCATTAATGTTACGTGTGGAGCAGTGTGTTTAGAGTTAACCATTGCTTTCGCAATTGCTCTACGCATTGCTGGGATTTTTTCAGTTGTTTCAGGGTAGTCGCCTTCTGGAACTGATTGAGTTTGTGGTGCTGCTTCTTCAATTGTTGAAGCTGACGCACTTTCGTCAGAAGTTGATGCTACTTGAGCACCGCCACCATTGATATGGTTGTCGATATCTTCTTTAGTAATACGTCCGTTTTTACCTGAACCAGCAACTGCTTTAATGTTGATGCCTTTTTCACGAGCATATTTACGAACAGATGGCATAGCTTTAATTTGTCTATTTTCATCTACTTCTTCGTCTTGAGAAGTTGATGCTGCAGGAGCTTCTTCAGCTTTAGCTTCTTCTTGAGCTGGTTCTTCTTTAGAAGAAGAATCGTCGCCGTGACTACCTTTAAATTCCATTTCTTCTGCATCAGGTGCATCGATTTTAACGATTACGTCACCTACAACTGCTACAGTACCTTCATCAACTAAGACTTCTTCTACTGTACCACTAACAGGAGATGGGATTTCTACTACAGATTTATCATTTTGAACCTCTGCTAATACATCGTCTTCTTCAATTGTATCTCCGGATTTAACAAACCACTTTACAATTTCACCTTCGTGGATACCTTCACCAATGTCGGGTAATCTAAATTCAAATGCCACGTTCTTGTCCTCCTAAGATTTTCATATTAATCTATTTAAAATAAAAATTTATAACATAGAGCAAGGACAAAATAATGTGCAATGTCGATAAAACATTCAATTATTATGTCCTATGCCCTTTGTTTACACTTACTTATTCACACGTAGAGTAAAAAGTAAACATTTAGTTTAATATCTTTTAACTCTCGCATGTCAGTTTTTATCAAGCTGAGTTCTTTCTATTTCTACTATTAGAATTCTAAAGTAGTTTTAGCTTGTTCAATGATGTCGTTTTTGTTTGGTAACCAAACATTTTCAGCTTGAGTGAATGGATATACTGTGTCAGAAGCAGCTACACGTGCGATTGGAGCTTCTAATGAAAGAATAGCACGTTCAGCTAATTCAGAAGCTACGTTAGCACCAACACCAGCTTGACGTTGAGCTTCTTGAACTACTACAGCACGACCAGTTTTTTCAACTGAAGCTACTAAAGTATCGATGTCGATTGGTTGAACAGTACGTAAGTCGATAACTTCTACTGAATAACCATCTTTTTCTAATTCTTCTGCAGCTTTTTCAGATTCTTGAACCATTGCGCCATAAGCGATTAAAGTAATGTCATTACCTTCTTTAGTCACTTTAGCTTTACCAAGTTCAATTGTGTATTCTTCTTCTGGAACTTCTTCACGGAATGAACGATATAATTTCATATGTTCTAAGAATACAACTGGATCATTTGATCTAATTGAAGAAAGTAATAAACCTTTAGCGTCATAAGGACCAGAAGGAATAACTACTTTGATACCTGGTGATTGAGCTAAGATACCTTCTAAGTTATCTGCGTGTAGTTCAGGAGTATGAACCCCACCACCAAATGGTGTACGAATAGTTACAGGTGCTACTTTAGAACCACCTGAACGGAAACGTGTACGAGCGATTTGACCAGCAACTTCGTCAAATACTTCGAATACGAAACCAAGGAATTGGATTTCCATTACTGGACGGAAACCTTCAACTGTTAAACCAAGAGCTAAACCGCCGATTCCTGATTCAGCTAATGGAGTATCGAATACACGGTCTTCACCGAATTCTTTTTGTAAACCTTCAGTAACACGGAATACACCGCCGTTAACACCAACGTCTTCACCGAAAACTAATACGTTTTCGTCATTTTGCAATTCAGTTTTAAGCGCATTGTTAATCGCTTGAACCATTGTCATTTGTGCCATGGCTTATTTCGACTCCTTCTCTTTGTAAATTTCATATTGTTCAGCTAAGTTTTGAGGCATTTCTTCATACATAATTTCCATTAAGTCAGTAACTGTTTGTTTAGGAGTACTGTCAGCCTCTTTAATTGCTTTCTTGATGTCGTCTTTTGCACGTTCGATAACTTCGTTTTCTTTATCTTCGCTCCATAATCCTTTGTTTTCTAAGAATTTTCTGAAACGAACTAATGGGTCTTTTTTCTCCCAATCAGCATCTTCATCAGAAGTTCTGTAACGAGTTGGGTCATCTCCAGCCATTGTATGTGGACCATAACGATAAGTCATAGTTTCGATTAATGTTGGACCTTCACCGTTAACAGCACGATCACGAGCTTCTTTTGTAGCTTGATATACAGCTAATGCATCCATACCATCAACTTGGATACCAGGGATACCTACTGCGATAGCTTTTTGAGCTAAAGTAGTTGCTGCTGTTTGTTTACTACGTGGAGTTGAAATAGCATAGTTATTGTTTTGAATTACAAAGATTGCTGGTGCTTTATAAGCTGAAGCAAAGTTGATACCTTCATAGAAGTCACCTTGTGAAGAACCACCGTCACCAGTATAAGTAATAGCAACTGCTTTTTTACCACGTTTTTTAATACCGAATGCTACACCAGCAGTTTGGATGTATTGTGCACCGATAATGATTTGTGGACTGAATGCGTTAACGCCTTCAGGGAATTGGTTACCTTTGAAGTGACCTCTTGAGAATAAGAAAGCGTCAGTTAAAGGTAAACCGTGCCAAATAATTTGTGGTACATCACGGTAACCAGGTAAGATAAAGTCTTCTTTTTCTAAAGCGTATTGTGAAGCTAATTGTGAAGCTTCTTGTCCTGCTGTTGGAGCGTAGAAACCTAAACGTCCTTGTCTGTTTAATGAGATTGAACGTTGGTCAAGAATACGTGTCCATACCATTCTTTCCATTAATTCTACTAGTTGTTCATCAGTTAAATCAGGTACTAAGTCTTCATTTACGACATTACCATCTTCGTCCAAAATTTGAACCATTTCAAATTTCGACTGCGTCTCGTTTAAAACTTTTACTGCATCGAATTGGGCTTGTAACTTAGGAGCCATTCAATTCACCATACCTTTCCCATATAATAGAAATTCATTTTATCCTCCCATAGTGTACCACAATTTTTTTGTACTGTTAAACATTTTGATAAAGTTCTGTATTACTAAAAAAAGATACAGTTTTAGTAACTGTATCAGTCTATCGCACCCTACTGTGTTAATGGTTAGCTTAAGTAAGATTATCTACGTCTTGTTTTTCTTTATTAACTGCATTCATCGCCTTAGAATAATCTTTGAATTTACTTTGGAAATTCTTTTGCGCTTTATTTAATGCATCATTTTTTTCATCAACTTGTGATTGTGTTATACCATCTTGTTTGATTAATTCAAACAAATCTTTTTCTTTACTTAAGACGTTTCTATAAGCCTTAGCATATGCATCATGTGTTTTATATTTATCCTTGATAGCATCATTTAATTGTTTTACTTCTTTTTGCTTATCATCACTTTTAATATCATCTATATGTGAATCGCCTTTTTTAAATTGCTTTTCAGAATCATTTAACGTAGATACTTCTTTATCGAAAGTTTCTTCTCGCTGTTTAATATTATCTAAAATATCGTTAGCAGCTTTTTTACGTGTATCTTCATTATCACTGTTTGCTTTTTTATATAAGTCTTGTTTCTTTTCTTCAAGTGAATTTAATTTTTTACCAATACTGTTTATAGGTTGCTCTTTATCAAAAGCTTTTTGCACATTGTCATTATATGCGCTCACTTCTTTTTTATCTGTCGTACATCCAGCTAATAAGATGCTTGAAGCAGCTACGATAGCAATTGATTTACGTATTTTCATTAAAAATTATCCTCCTCGTAGTCTTTTGTTTGTAATATTATAGAAAGGTGTATTATAAATCAAATGAAATCAGATAATGTACTTAGCGATAGATTATCTGTTATATTTTATTATAAGGAAGGTGTATGACATGTTAACAATGAAAGACATTATCAGAGACGGTCATCCTACATTACGTGCGAAGGCTGAAGATGTAAACGTCCCTCTCTCTGATGAAGATAAAAACACTTTACGTGAAATGCGTGAATTTCTAATTAATAGCCAAGATGAAGAAACGGCTAACAAATATGGTTTAAGATCAGGTGTAGGATTAGCTGCACCACAAAACAACGTTTCAAAAAGAATGATTGCTGTATACCTACCAGACGATGGTGAAGGTAAATCATACGACTATATGCTAGTTAACCCTAAAGTAATGAGTCATAGTGTACAACATGCTTATTTACCTACTGGTGAAGGTTGTTTAAGTGTAGATGAAAATATCCCTGGCTTAGTTCATCGTCATTATAGAGTGACTATTAAAGCCTATGATATTGATGGAAAAGAAATAAAATTACGTTTAAAAGGTTATCCAGCTATCGTCTTCCAACATGAAATCGATCATTTAAACGGCATAATGTTTTATGATTATATTGATAAAGACAATCCATTAATGCCATTACCTGATTCAGTTGAGGTATAAAAATACAATTTAGAAGAGTAGGACAGAAATTGAAATGAAATATAAATTTTCTGTTCTACTCTATTTTATATATAAATCTTCTTATAGTTAATTCATCGAATAATTGTTTATTACCCTTTAATGTTCTGTTCCACTTTTCCCCCATCAACTTTAACTTCTATTTAGTGAAATTCGCTACAGATATAAACTGCTTTATTTATTCAAATACATAATGTAAAATGAATAATAACTGAAATCTTAGTACTATACTAATTTCAAATAATGAACGACATTAATGACTACCCTAAAATCAACTTGAGAATAAGAACATGAATTGTTAGATTTTCACGTTCTGGCAACAACCTTTAAACAAGGTAAAGCTTATTAACTATTAGCTATTCAGTAAGATAAAGCTAGGTTATAGCAAGTTTTTTATTAGGGACTGAGATTAATATATTCAAATTAAATGTTTAATATTAGGAGGAACTATCCACTATGGCAGTATTTAAAGTATTTTTCCAACATAATAAAGACGAAGTTATCGTACGTGAAAATACAAGTTCTATTTATGTTGAAGGTGAAACTGAAGAACAAGTAAGACGTTATTTAAAAGATCGCAATTACAATATCGAATTTATTACTAAATTAGAGGGCGCACATTTAGAATATGAAAAAGAACATTCTAATCACTTTAACGTGGAGAATGCACAATAATGAAACAACTACATTCAAACGAAGTAGGTGTATATGCTCTAGGTGGTTTAGGCGAAGTTGGTAAAAACACTTACGCTATAGAGTATAAAAATGAAATCGTAATTATCGATGCAGGAATTAAATTCCCTGATGATAATTTACTAGGAATCGACTATGTCATTCCTGATTACACTTATCTCGAACAGAACCAAGATAAAATTGTCGGTCTGTTTATAACTCATGGACACGAAGACCATATAGGTGGTGTGCCCTACCTATTAAAGCAAATTAATGTACCTATTTATGGTGGTCCATTAGCTTTAGGTTTAATTCGTAACAAACTAGATGAACATAATTTACTACGTAACGCGACTCTAAATGAAATAACAGAAGATAGCGTTATTAAATCTAAACACTTTGAAATTTCGTTCTATTTAACAACTCATAGTATTCCAGAAGCATATGGTGTAGTAGTTGATACACCTGAAGGTAAAATTGTCCATACAGGAGATTTTAAATTCGACTTCACGCCTGTTGGTGAGCCAGCGAATATCGCTAAAATGGCTGAACTAGGAAAAGAAGGCGTACTATGTTTACTTTCTGACTCTACAAATGCGTTAGTACCTGATTTTACGTTAAGTGAACGTGAAGTAGGTCAGAACGTTGATAAGATTTTCCGAAATTGTAAAGGCCGTATTATATTCGCAACATTTGCGTCAAATATTTATCGTGTTCAACAAGCAGTTGAAGCAGCAATTAAATATAACCGTAAAATTGTAACGTTTGGTCGTTCAATGGAGAATAACATTAAAATCGGAATGGAGTTAGGCTACATTAAAGCTCCACCTGAAACTTTTGTAGAACCTAACAAAATTAACAATATCCCTAAACATGAATTATTAATTTTATGTACTGGTTCTCAAGGTGAGCCAATGGCAGCTCTATCACGTATCGCTAATGGTACTCATAAACAAATCAAAATCATTCCAGATGACACTGTAGTCTTCAGCTCATCACCTATTCCAGGTAATACTAAGAGCATTAATCGTACTATTAATGCTTTATATAAAGCTGGTGCAGATGTTATTCATAGTAAAATTTCAAACATTCATACGTCTGGTCACGGTTCACAAGGTGATCAACAATTAATGTTACGTTTAATTCAACCGAAATATTTCTTACCAATCCATGGTGAATATCGTATGTTAAAAGCCCATGGACAAACTGGTGTTGATTGTGGCGTTGATGAAGATAACGTCTTTATCTTTGACATTGGTGACGTCTTAGCTTTAACTCATGATTCAGCTCGAAAAGCAGGACGTATACCATCAGGTAATGTTCTAGTTGATGGTAGCGGTATTGGTGACATAGGTAATGTAGTTATCCGTGACCGTAAGTTATTATCTGAAGAAGGTTTAGTCATAGTCGTTGTTAGCATCGACTTTAGTACAAACAAATTACTTTCTGGTCCAGATATTATCTCACGTGGATTTGTGTATATGCGTGAATCAGGTCAACTTATTTATGATGCACAACGAAGAATTAAAACGGATGTTATTTCAAAATTGAACTCTAATAAAGATATTCAATGGCATCAAATTAAATCTTCAATTATTGAGACGTTACAACCTTATCTTTTCGATAAAACTGCACGTCGTCCAATGATTTTACCAGTAATTATGAAAGTTAATGAAGATAATTAATTAAATTAAAAGCGCTATGTATGATTTTTCTCATTGAGACATACATAGCGCTTCTTTTGTTTATATTTTAAATGTTTAGCGGACGATTTTCTTTTCGAAACGATTTAAATCATTATCATGACCAATCATGATTAAGATATCACCAAATTCAATATTAATACTTGGATCTGGCGACACAATAATCTCCTTGCCACGCTTAATGGCAATAATATTGATACCAAACTGTGCACGAATATCTAAATCGATAATAGACTGTCCAGTCATCTTCTCACTTGCTTTTAACTCAACTAGGGAATGCTCATCTGCTAATTCAAGATAATCTAACACACTCGCACTAGCAACGTTATGTGCGATTCTTCGACCCATATCTCTCTCAGGATGCACTACCGTATCCGCACCAATTTTATTTAAAATCTTCGCATGATAATCATTTTGAGCTTTAGCCGTAACTTTTTTAACCCCTAATTCTTTTAAAATTAAGGTCGTTAACGTACTCGATTGGATATTTTCCCCAATCGCAACTATAACATGATCAAAGTTACGTATACCTAAGCTCTTCATAACCGCTTCATCAGTAGTATCAGCAACGACTGCATGGGTTGCTATATCACTGTATTCATTTACTCTAGCTTCATCTCTATCAATAGCCATAACATCCATGTCTAAGGCATTGAGTTCTCTTACAATACTACCGCCAAAGCGTCCTAATCCTATTACAACGTATTCTTTCTCCATTTATCAGATACCCCTATCCATATCATTAACAAATTAAAAGCCGAAATGTTCACCTCTATATTGTAAAACTGATTGCCAATTCTAACAATACAATGATGACTATCTCGGCTCCTTTCTATATGTTAATTATTTCTTTCCTTCCACGTACTCTTTATCGAAGACGAATAATCTTAATAATAATATTAACGATGGAATTAATAAAAGTAAACCTAAAACAAATACGATAACTAGAGCTAAGCCCATAGAGTCATTAACACTAGAATCAGATAATTTAATATAAGGATATAACAGATAAGGTAATTTACTTAAGCCATAACCGTAAAAGGCAAAGCCCATCTGTAAAATAACCATTATAAAAGCTAATCCATGATATTTTTTCATCAAATTCAATACGCCTGCAATTAAGAAGAAGACAAAACTAATGGCGAACATCCACCAATAATTAGTTACCGCATTATAGAAATGATCTGAGTTTTGAATTCTTAAGGATAAGAAGACAAATAATGAAATAATAATCATCGGCGGGCCCCAAAACATGAACCACTGACGCATAAAGTGATAGGCAACTTTATCTTTAGCCTTCGAAGCATAGTAAGTTAAAAAGCCCGAAGAAATATAGAGTACACTAACGATGGCTAAGAAAACTACGGCCCATGCATAGGGACTTAATAAGAGTTGAAGCCAATCTAAATCAAGATGAGAGCCATGTTCAGTAATATAGCCCCCTTCTGAAATAGTTAATACTGTAGCTAAAGATGCTGGGATTAATAGTCCGGTTAAACCATATAGAAATATCCATGGTAATTTTGTATCTTGACCGTAATGTTCAAAGGCGTAAAAACTACCTCTTACTGAAATCAGTATTAGCGCAATTGACCCAGGTACTAGTAATACTGTACCTAAATAAAGCGCCGAAGCTGGGAAGAACCCTACAAACCCTACGAAGAAGAATACAAAGAAGACATTAGTTACTTCCCAAACTGGGTTAAGATATCGTTCAACTAAGTGGTTAATTTTCTTTTCTTCACCTGTCAGCTTAGAATGCAATGTAAAGAAACCAGCCCCAAAATCAATTAAAGCGACGATAATATAGAGAAATAGGAATGTCCATAATACTGTAATACCAATACTAGTATAATCCATTATTCATGACCTCCCTTACCGATGACCTTGTCAACATCCTCTTGCGCAGGTTTATTTTTAAACATACGTAATAATACATAAGCTGAAGTGACTAGTAACACAAAGTATAATAGTCCAAATAATATTGTAACGAGTGTGATACCTCCAGCCTGTGTGGCAGCTTGACTTACACGCATGTATCCTCTGATGATCCATGGTTGACGGCCCATTTCAGTTAAGAACCAACCAAATTCAATCGCTAACATTGAAGCTGGACCAGTAAGTAGAACCGCATAAAGTAAACCTTTGTGAGTCGTATATTTACGTAATTTCTTAATTAGCATAGTTAATATAAATGCACCTGAAATAATGAAACACAATACTCCCATAGAAACCATTAAATCAAAGAAGTAATGGACAATCATTGGTGGAAGTGTGTCCTTAGGAAAGTCATTTAGACCTTCCACTTTGGTATTTACATTGTTATCAGCTAAGAAACTAAGCATACCTGGTATTTTAATAGCACCAGTAATTTCTTGAGTTTTCTCGTTTAACACACCGAAGAATACTAAATCTGCTTTTGAACCTGATTCAAAGTGCCATTCATACGCTGCTAATTTTTCAGGTTGAACTTGATGAAGAAACTTCGCTGATAAATCCCCTGCCAACATAGATAATAATGTTGATAGGAAACCAACGATCATTGTCATTTTCAATGCTTTTTTATGATACTCTGTGTCTTTACTATATTTATTTTTCAACAGCTTAAAGGCTGCAATTGACGCTAAAACAAATGCCATAGTCATCCCTGCTGTCGCAATAACATGGAATGCTCTGACTAAAAATGAAGGATTGAACATGGCTTCAAATGGTTGTACATTCACCATTTTTCCATTTTTCATTTCAAAACCAGCCGGTGTATTCATAAATGAGTTAACCGCTGTAATAAAGAATGCTGAGAATGAACCACCAATAATCACAGGTATACTGATGATAAAGTGAATCCATTTATTTTTGAAACGATCCCAAGTATATAAATAAATACTTAAGAAGATTGCTTCAAAGAAGAATGCAAATGTTTCCATAAATAATGGTAATGCAATAACGTGACCGCCCATTTTCATAAATGTAGGCCATATTAATGATAGTTGTAAACCGATAATCGTACCTGTTACTACACCTACTGCTACAGTAATTGTATAACCTCTCGACCAACGTTTTGCTAAAGCTATATATTTAGGATCCTTATTTTTAATTCCTAAAAATTCTGCGATGGCAAACATTAAAGGCATCCCGACACCGATCGTTGCAAAAATGATGTGCACTGCTAATGTCATACCAGTTAGGAAACGACTAATTTCAACAGAATCCATATCTTAATCTCCTTTTCTTTATCTTTAGATTAAAAATCAATTGACTTAAATTATATTAGTTTCTACATACTAACTAAATTCTTTTGCTTATTTTTTTCGAAAAAAATTAAATAGAATTCACATATTTATCACAGTTTGCAATTCTGTCATAATTTCTTTATAGTATTTTCAGGAAAATTAAAATAAGGAGTGAAATAAGATGTCTCATATTACTATCTATACACAGAATGACTGTCCACCATGTACATTTGTGAAAAATTATTTAAGCGAGCATAACGTAGAATACGAAGAGAAAAACATTACAAATGATACCTATCGTAATGAAATGATGGAATACGATGCGTTTGCCACACCATTTATTCTTCTAAACGATGAGCCAATGTACCAAGTGGATATGGATAAAATTAATAATGCATTTAACATTAACTAGTAACGGTTAAAATTCAAAAAAGCCCTAAGATGACTTCATATGAAATCACCTTAGGGCTATCATTTTAACTTAACATTTTAAGCATACAATGTTTTATTTAGAAATATTATTAACTAAATCTTTAACTTCGTCTTGAGTAGCACAATTAACTGCACGATGAGCTAATTCTGCCATTTCATTTTTGCTTAAACCATTAATTTGTCTTCTAGCTTTTAAGATAGATGTAGAACTCATTGAGAATTCATCTAATCCTAAACCTAATAGTAATGGGATAGCTGTTTCGTCTCCAGCCATTTCGCCACACATACCAGTCCATTTACCTTCTTTATGAGAAGCTTCAATCACTTGTTTTACTAAGCGTAAAATAGCTGGATTGTATGGTTGGTATAAATATGACACGCGTTCTGACATACGGTCGGCAGCCATAGTATATTGAATCAAATCATTTGTACCAATACTGAAGAAATCAACTTCTTTAGCGAAGATATCAGCTAAAGCTGCAGTTGATGGAATTTCAACCATGATACCTAATTCGATATCATCTGCTACATCATGACCATCATTTACAAGCTTTTCTTTTTCTTCTAAAAGAATAGCTTTCGCATCACGGAATTCATTGATTGTAGCTACCATTGGGAACATAATATTCAATTTACCGTACGCTGAAGCACGTAATAAAGCACGCAATTGAGTTCTAAAAATGTCTTGTTGATCTAAACATAAACGAATTGCTCTATATCCTAAGAAAGGATTCATTTCTTTAGGTAGATTTAGATATGGTAGCTCTTTGTCGCCACCAATATCAAGTGTACGCACTACAACGCGTTTATCTTTCATCGTTTCAAGTACTTTTTTATACGCTTCAAATTGCTCTTCTTCAGTTGGCATTTGGTCTCTGCCCATATAAAGGAATTCAGTTCTATATAAACCGATACCTTCAGCGCCATTTTCCATAACACCATATAAATCGTCTGGAGTACCAATGTTTGCTGCTAATTCAGCATGTTCTCCATCGATTGTAACTGTTTCAGCATCACGTAATTTTTGTAATTCTTTTTTATCTTCAAAGAATCTTTCACGTTTATTTTGGTAAGCAATTAATTCGTCTTCAGTAGGGTCGATAATTACGTCGCCAGTTGTACCGTCAACAATAATCATGTCACCTTGTTTAACTTCTTTAGTAATTGATTTAGTACCAACTACTGCTGCAATTTCTAATGAACGACTCATTATTGCTGAGTGACTTGTACGTCCACCAATATTAGTTACGAAACCTTGAACGAATTCTTTATTCAATTGTGCAGTATCAGAAGGTGTTAAATCATTACCTACTACAACTACACTTTCATCAATCATACTTGGGTTTGGTAAATCCACACCGATAAGATGTGCTAACACACGTTTAGAAACGTCTCTAATGTCTGCTGCACGCTCTCTCATGTATTCATTATCCATTGATTCAAAGATAGTAATGAATTGAGTAGTAACTTCATTTAAAGCTTCTGGAGCACTTACTTGTTCATTTTTAATCTTCTCTTCGATAGGTTGAATTAACTCAGGATCATCAAGAACTAATAAATGTGCATCAAAGATAGCAGCTTTATCAGGACCTAATTGTTTTTCCGCATTATTTCTAATTTTAGTTAATTCGATTTTAGAAGCTTCTAACGCATTTCTAAATTTTTGAATTTCAGCATCAGTATCTGTCACTTTTTCATTAGCGAACGATAAATCTGGTTCTACTAATAAATAAGCTTTAGCAATTGCTACACCATCTGATGCAGCAATACCATTAATTAGTTTAGACATAATTATTCAGTTAAACCTTCTTTAGATAAGACATCACTGATTGCTTGAATTGCATCTGCTTCATCGCTTCCGTCAGCATAGATAGTGATTTCAGCATCTTTACCTACACCTAAACTCATAACACCCATGATTGATTTTAAATTAACTTTTTTACCGTTATATTCTAATTGAATATCTGAATCAAATTTTGATGCAGTTTGAACTAACATAGTTGCTGGACGTGCATGAATACCTGTTTCGTCGATAATTACATAAGATTTTTGTTCCATAATCGATTTCTCCTTCGAAAAGTTAGAATATTCAAATTTGTCATAATCTAACATAATTTTATACCATAACACTACCAAATTATAATAACTAATTCAATTCTAATACTATTGAAATACTATCCTAATCATTAATTATATTAATGGAAAAGTGTTCTAAATTACTATATTATGTTTCTATTCTTCAATATCTATACTTACTTTAGTTTCTATTGAAATCGTTTAAGCAATTTAAGGTTAAATTATATCTAGAATGACAAACTTTAAAACCATCTTAATATAGCTTTAACATTAAGCTCACTTCAATTATACTACAACATTTTGCTTTTAAATAATATCATTAAGAACTTTTTCGCATTTTTCGATATGATCTCGTCCTAATTTATTCATGAAATAGTAGCTAATTGAAGCTGACACGGCTTGTCCTACTACTGGGAACCATCTAGTTTGTTTTGCAGCTGTACGTTTTGCCATATCTCTAATAATCATTTTTAGCATCGCACTTGTCACTTTTCTACCTATAAATGAACTACCTTGAATTGCTGCAGCGGCTAAAATTCGCTCTTTAGCATCATCGCCTAACGTGTTCACTTGCTTATGATCAAGTCCATAAATTTTGTTAATATCTTCAATAATATCTCTAGTCAATTTGATATCTACGCCAAAATCTAGTCCAGGAATAGGTACTACAGTCATACTTGAAGATAATAGTGATTTTTTCTTAACAATCGATTCAGCTTTAGCTCTACGTTCTGCTATTTCTTCTTTAGTAGTTGGTAAAATGCTTTTTTCTTTAATTTCTTCAATATTTAAAACTCTGTTACCTACTTTATTAGTAACGCCGCTTGTTAGTCTATTCATTATACTCATGCTTAGACACACACCTTCCTTTAATCATTTATTAAACAGTTATACCCAATTTTATTGTTTTAATGCTTAATATTTAAGAAAACGGCTTTCAAATACTTAGATGGTTTGTAGTGAGGATGCGTTTTAAAATCTTTCGGCAAGCCCATTACTTCTTTAATTTCATATTCCACGCCAGCATTTTCTAATGTACTTTTTATAACATTTTTAAATGATTTCAATGGGAATACACTAGAATTGGTACATAATAATAATGAACCATTAGGGGCTAAAACTTCTAGAGCGCCGTTAATTAAATCATCATAATTTTTTTGTACAGAGAATGTTTTTTTCTTGTTACGCGCAAAACTAGGTGGATCAATCACAATTGTGTCATATTCCTTACCGTGTCGTGCTGCATAATTATAGAAATCAAATGTATCCATTACATAGATGTATTGACTTTTAGGATCGATAGCATTTAAACCGAAATTCTCTTCTGTTAACGCGCGTGAACGATTGGCTAAGTCGACACTTGTAGTATGCTCAGCATGTTTGGCAGCAACTACTGAGAAAGCACCTGTATAACTGAATAAATTCAGTATTTTTCTTCCTTCTGAAAATTGGTCACGTAATTTTTTACGTACCTCTTTTTGATCTAAAAATATGCCAGTCATTAACCCATCATCTAAATCTACATTATAAAACGTGAAATTCTCTTCAATCACAATTGGAAATTCAGGTGTGTCACCTAGCACATGACCACCAGTGTACTCTGAATCTTTAAAGCGCATCTTCTCATAAATAGAGCTAAACTCAAATACTTGTTGAATTGCTTCAATAACATTGTAGCGGAATTTATACACGCCTCTTGAGTACCATTGAATCAGTAAATGACCGTTATAATTATCAATCGTTAAGCCACCAACGCCGTCACCTTCCGCATTAAATAATCTATAGGCATTAGTGCCTTCGATGTGACGATAATATTCTCGTTCTTCTAAGGCTTGTTTAAATAATTTTACGAAAAATGGCGTATTAATGTCTTCATTTTGATCATAACTTAATACCCAACCTAAACCTTTATGTTGACGACCTACATAAGCTGTCGCAACATATCGGTTATCCTCAGTGACTAATTGAAATAAATCGCCTTCTTTTAAATGATCGTGTTGGTAAATATCATCTTCGTTTACCAATGGATATTGATTTAAATATTTTGTTTCTTTTCCTTTATTTAACGTTGCTATTTTCATTATCGAATTCTCCTATTTAAATCATATTTATACTTACTTTTACTTTTTGAAAATGTTTCTTATTTAGGCACGTTACCATTTTAACAAATTTGAAATTTTCATTACACACATTAACGTCAAATCAGCAAAACTAAAGGCCAAGACATTTTATATAAATGTCCCAGCCTCTTAGCGAAACGTATTCAATTATGGCCGTTCTCTTAATTGTAATGTAAATGCGACGATGACTGCAATTAACATTAAAATTAAAGTTGGCGTAATAAACACAGATAAAAGCAAACCATGGATCATAATATTAATAAATTCTGTTAACAATTTAAAGAATAGAATGCTTATCATAAAGAGTTGTAAATAATAAAACTTACCTCTTAAGAAATGTGTCAATGTGGTAGCAACATAGATAATAATGATGAACATTAACAATAATAATGTTATCCATTCAATTACATATTGAGTTTGTGATAACTCCCATTCACCAGACACAAATAAAGCATTTCTGTTATTAAATTCTATAAAAGTAAATAAGAATAAAATGAAACCACAGAAGATTTCTACATAAGCAGGTTTAATCCATTTAGGACGTCTCATCCAACTTGGAATATCGTCCTCTTCGATGTTAAAGATATTTTTAAATTTGTTTTTAAACTTATCACGTTTAGATCTGATTTTATCTAAATCTACACTTCTTCTCGTCTTATGTGCATATTCGGATGTTTTATCTTGTAGTTGTTTAAAATGAACTTTAGATTGATTCGAAACATTTCCTTTACTTGCTCTTGATAATTCAGGTTCTTCTTCACCAAGTTCTTCCTTAGTTAATGGTAATGCGCGTCTTAGGAATAAGAAATTCCAGATAGAAGCTTGCGCTAATAACCACATAACTAAAAAGAATGTATTTACGCTTAAAATATCAATTGGTGCAATTTCATTTGCATCAATTTTACCGTATAACGAAATTTGGGTAATTAAATAACTTATTCCGTATGAAATAATTATCCATAGATAATGACTTTTTCTATTTTCCTGATTAAGTTCATCTTTATAAACGATATATCCAGTATGAATAATAAATGGAAAAACAAAAATCACTGCCCAAAAGCCATATACTTGAGTCATTAAGGTAATTGTAATAAGGAAGTATAAAACACCAATAATTAAAAAGAATATTGAGATGTCGTAATCATATTTAGTAGTACGGTATAATGTATAACCAATAAACATTACAATAATACCAAATAAAATAATTATGACTGCACTTATAATAGGAAAGTTGCCTATGAATCTACTCATCACTCTAATAATTTCACTGAAGAATGCATTAAGGAAGTCCCATAAATTATGAATTTTTAATTCAGCTTTATTTTTATCCTTTAATTCATTGATTAAAGGTAAATTAACTAAAATAATGAGACCCGTGAAGAGTGAAACGAGACCGATAAGATAACTATAAATTATCTCGGTGTGTTTCTTAAGAAAAGACATACTGTTCACCTCAAAATTCATTATATATGAAGTTGTTACTCTTGTCTTTATTAAAGAATAAAATACAACTTGAGACCTATAAAAGTTTATCTTTATTTCTAATGGGTAGACTATAACTGTAATAATTATTCGTATAAGGAGTGTTGCATTATGACAAACGAAGATGCTAAAAAATTATCAGCTGAAAAAGCTAAAGAAGTAGAAGAAAAATTAAAAGACCAAAACGAAGAAAAAACTAATGACACTGAACAAACTAAAAAAGATGTTCAAGACACTTTAGACTAATTTAGACATATAAGTATGGTGGCTACCAATCCCCTAACGTGGATTGGTAGTTTTTTTTATGTTCTAAAATAAATAAATATAAAATCTATAAATTCCTATCAGTTTTAACCAAAATCCCTGAATGACCTTGACATTAATTAGGAAAAGTCATACATTTAAACTAAATTAAATAACAACGCACTAGGGGTGTGTATGCTGAGATGAGGTGTAGCCTCAAACCCTTCGAACCTGAACTAGCTAAGACTAGCGTAGGAAAGTGTTGCTAACATAAATAATTTCAACTTTTATATAAAGTATTTTATTTGAGACGCACAACTTTCTACGGAGGGTTGTGCGTTTTTTTAGGAGGAAACTTTATGTCAAAAGGTTTAAAGCTTTCAGAAATATTAGTAACTGTACTGATTGCTGTAGTATTTGCAATTATTTATAACTTATGGTGGTTTGCATACAACGTAGCACAAGTTGCAGGTCTTCATATTGAGCAACTCACATACGGCGTTTGGTTTATGGCTGCTATCGTCGCATATTTAATTATTCCTAAACCAGGTATCGCCTTAATTGCAGAATTTGCTGCTGGTGCTGGTGAAACTATTGTTATGGGTAAATTTGATATTCCAACGATTATTTATGCCATTTTACAAGGTTTAGCATGTGAAATCATTTTCGCTATTTTTAAATATAAATCAAGATCTTTAATGGTAGCGGCATTAGCTGGTTTAACTACAGCGCTTATTTCATTCCCAGTAGATTATTTCTACGGTTATTTAAATGAAGTAGCAGGTTGGAACTTACTATTATTCATTGTTTTCCGTGCGATTAGCGGTATCGTAGTTGCCGGATTACTATCTTATTATATTGTCAAAGCGTTGGATCAAACTGGCGTAACCAAACTATTCCGTCCAGCTTCTCAAAAAGACTACGACAACCTATAAGGGGAAATCATTGTGTTAAAAGCAAAAAATTTACGTCTTAAATATCCAAATGGCGAAAGAAAAATTTTCGATAATTTAAATATTGAAATTAAAGATAAAGAAAAAGTGCTTTTACTAGGTCCTTCTGGATCTGGTAAAAGCACATTGCTTAATGTGCTAAGTGGTATTGTTCCTAATTTAATAGAACTACCTATGAAATATGATGAATTAGAAATTAATCAACAATCAGGGGTTATCTTTCAAGATCCAGATACTCAATTTTGTATGCCGAAAGTTTATGAAGAATTAGCTTTCGTTTTAGAAAATAAGAAAGTCCCACGTAGTGAAATGGACGAACAAATTCAACAAGCCCTTGCTTCTGTGAATTTAAATGTAACTGACACTACATATGTTAACCACTTGAGTGGCGGGATGAAACAGAAATTAGCTATTGTGGAAACTATTTTACAAGAAGCTGATACGCTCTTCCTAGACGAACCTACGGCAATGTTAGATGTAGACGCTACGGCGGATTTGTGGAAACGATTAATTCATTTATGGACGGATCAAACAGTGCTTATCGTTGAACATAAAGTTGAACATATATGGCAACACGTTGATCGCGTTATCTTAATGAACTATGAGGGAGAAATCATTGCCGATAATACACCTGATTACATCTTACAAAATTGCGAAGAGTTACTAACTGAATTCGGTGTTTGGCATCCTCATGCGTGGAATCATGCACCAGAACGTTATGCTCTTTCTCCTGATTACAATAAAACAATTTTCTCATATAAAGATGGGCGAGTTACTCGTGGTAAGAAAGACTTATTCCAAATACCAGAATTATCTATTTATCCTGGTGAATGGATTACAGTTACTGGGAAAAATGGTACTGGAAAGACTACTCTTCTCGAATCTATAATGCAGTTAATAAAATATAAAGGGCAAATGCATTACGAAGATACTTTATTGAAGAAAATTAAAGATGCAGCACAACATATGTATCTCGTTTATCAAAATCCAGAGTTACAATTCATTACAAACTCTGTATATGAGGAAATACATATTCATTACAACCATCAAGAACCAAAAAAAGCCGAAGCACAAACGCAACGTCTTTTGAGTTTATTGCATTTGGAAAATGTTAAAAACCAACACCCATTTGAATTATCAATGGGACAAAAACGTCGCTTAAGTGTAGCGACCGCGTTAAGTTCAAAAGCTGAAATTATTTTATTAGATGAACCAACTTTTGGTCTAGATAGTCATAATACATTTCAATTAATTGAACTTTTCCAAGAACGTGTTGCTAAAGGGCAAACGATTGTCATGGTTACGCATGATCCAGAAATCATACACCGTTACCCTACACGTCGCTTAAACGTGGACAATGGAAAACTCGTGAAAATGGAAGGTGAAGCACATGTTTGAGCGTTGGAAAAAACGATTCACATTCGTTGATGATGTAAATATCATAACTAAGTTATTGTTTGGCGTCGCTTTATTCTTCTTTATCATTTTCGTCCATAACTTTGATTACATGATTTACATTACTTTATTAATGTTTATATTCTTAATGTTATTTAATGGCACTGAACTTAAGATAACTGGGTCTTTTCTCCTAGTTACCGTATTCTTTGCCCTACTATCATCATTATTTATGATTCTGTATGGTGACGGTACACACATGCTATTCACTTGGGGAATTATCCAAATTAGTATAGAAAGTATCGTACGTGGTATACATTTATCCTTACGGACAATTACAGTATCAATGTTTGGTATCTTAATTGCGTTAACTTCACAAATCGTCATGATATTCTATAGTTTAATGCAACATCTAAAAATCAAACCTAAAATTGCCTATGCCTTTATGGCAGCAATCAGAATGGTACCTTTAATCTTTACATCACTGATCCAACTTAGACGTTCTTTAAAAATGCGCTATCAAATGATTGATGCTTCGAATTATCGAGGGTTAAAACGTTTCAAACACTTAATCATTCCGATTTTAAGTCAAAATATACGTCGTGCCCATCAATTATCAGTAGCCATGGAATCTAAAGGATTTAAAGATGGACCAAGAACGTATTATTATAAAGCTCCATTCTCATATAAAGATATACTATTCGTGATCTGTTTAATTGGTATTTTAGCTTTAGCTTTCTATCTATCACAAACCTTCCCAATTACCGGCATTACCGATGCTCGTGTTTCTGGAAAAGTAGGCTAAGTTAAAAGCGAATATAGAAAAACTAGCTCTGAAAAAGTCTAATCGTAGATTTTTCAGAGCTAGTTTTATAGTTAGAGAGAAAGTAAACTTTCCTTTCTTACCTATCACTTTTATTTTTTCAATGCTTTATTTCCTATGTCTTTACGGTAGAATAATTGGTCGCTTTCTACGCGTTCAACGTTTTGGTATGCGGCTTTTTGTGCGGCTTCAATCGTTTGTCCTTTTCCAATAGCGAGAAGTACTCTTCCTCCTGAGGTTACAAAGTCATCATTCTCTTTACGTAACCCGCTCACAAAGTACTCATCATTCAACTTGAAGCCTGAGACTTTGGCGCCTTTATTATATAATCCAGGATAGCCTTTAGAAGCTAACATAACGCCGACGACGAAATCATTATGCCATTGGAAACGAATAGGCTCTTTACGATCTAAAGCGACGATTTGAGCCATTAAATCACTTTCAAGACGGCTTAATAGCACTTGTGCTTCCGGATCGCCAAAACGGGCATTAAATTCAATGACTTTAGGTCCTTCTGACGTTAAAATCGCACCAATATATAATAAACCAAAATAGTTATAACCCTCTGCTTTCAACGCTTTAGCAATTGGTTGCGCAATCTCTTGATTCGTGCGATTCAATACCCCTTCACTAATATGTGGCACTGGACAATATGCACCCATTCCACCCGTATTTGTCCCTTCATCATTATCATAAGCACGCTTATGATCTTGTGCAATACAATCGAACGGCACTGCGTATTCTTCATTAACAAACGTCATTAGCGAGAATTCTTCACCTTCTAAGAATTGTTCGAAAACGACTTTCCCTTGTTCTTCAGGATACACTTCTTCGACCGCTTCGATTGCTTCTTCACGAGTATGGGCGATGATAACGCCTTTACCTGCTGCGAGGCCGTCTTTCTTCACGACGATAGGTAACTCACATGTATTAACGAAATCTAATGCTTCTGTTTTATTGTTAGTTTCTTTATAATCCGCAGTCGGAATATGATATTTAGCCATAAGCTGTTTAGCGAATAATTTAGATCCTTCTATTTGAGCAGCATCTTTATTAGGACCAAAGACTTTAACACCAGCTTCACGTAATTTATCAGGTAGTCCATCGATTAATGGTTGCTCTGGCCCTACGATAACCCACTCAATTTGCTGTTGAGCTACAAAATCCAATATCTTTTCATGATCATTTTCAGCGATGTCTGAATGCACTTCCGCTAGCGTTACCATCGCATCATTGCCAGGAATAGCATATAATTGTTTAACTAAAGGCGATTGACTCAATTTAGAAACTAATGCATGCTCTCGACCACCAGCACCAATAACTAATACTTTCATTTGAAATACCCCTTTCCATATCTATAGTTTTAATAATTAGTGTTTAAAGTGACGCATGCCTGTCGTTACCATAGCAATGCCATATTTATTTGCCATATCTATAGATTCTTGGTCTTTAATAGAACCACCAGGTTGTATAATGGCTTTAATGCCATGTTGTGCAGCTAATTCAACCGTATCGCCCATTGGGAAAAATCCATCTGAGATTAATGCGACGTTTTCATTGATTTCAATTGCTCGTTCTAACGCAATTTTTGCAGCGCCTACACGATTCATTTGTCCTGCGCCAATACCTACTGTTTGTTTATGATTACTCAAGATGACCGCATTACTTTTTACAGATGGAATAACTTTCCAACCTAATAACATAGCTTCCCATTGATCATCGGTCGGTTCAACTTCAGTCACTACCTTCATCTCTTCTTTAGCAACTTCATAATTATCTTTATCTTGAACTAAATAACCACCTGATACCGATACAAATTCTTCTTCACGTTTATCAACAGTCATATCAATTTCTAATAAACGAATATTTTTCTTTTTCGTTAAAATATCTAATGCTTCATCAGTAAATCTTGGGGCAATAACCACTTCTAAAAAGATTGAATGCAACGTCTCAGCTAGCTCACGTGTGACTGTTCTATTTAAAGCAATAATGCCTCCAAATATTGATTGATTATCAGCGTCATAAGCGTTTTTAAAGGCGATTTCAATATTTTCACCTATACCTACACCACATGGATTCATATGCTTAACAGCCACAGCGACCGCTTCATCGAACTTCTTCACTAAGGCAAGCGCAGAATCGGCATCCTTAATATTGTTATAACTTAATGCTTTACCATGTAACTGTTTTGCCCCAGCAATCGTATGTTTACTTGTAGATGTGCGGACAAAACGAGCTGATTGTTGAGGATTCTCCCCATATCTTAATTGTTCACTATCTCCTTTAAAGAAGCTCACAATCGCATGGTCATATTCGTTTGTATGATCAAAGACTTTAATCATTAATTCCTTGCGATAGTCTTCATCTAACCGATTTTCTTTAATACGTTCAATTACTTCATTATAGTCAGCCGGATGTACGACTGTAGTGACGTGTTTAAAGTTTTTAGCTGCTGCACGCAACATGGTAGGCCCACCGATATCAATATTTTCAATGGCATCTTCTTCTGTGACATCTGGATTGGCCACTGTTTTTTGAAAAGGATATAAGTTTACGACCACCATATCGATTAAATCAATGTGATGTTCTGATAATTGCTCAAGATGTTCAGGTTTACTACGATCAGCCAAGATACCACCATGTACGGCAGGATGTAACGTTTTTACGCGTCCGTCCATAATTTCAGGAAATTGAGTTAAATCAGAAACAGATTTGACTGGGACAGCCGCTTCCTCTAAAGCACGTTTCGTTCCACCAGTTGAATATAATTCATAATCTAAGTTGCTTAACGCCTTAGCAAATTCTACTATTCCACTTTTGTTTGAGACACTTAAAATTGCTTTTTTCATGATTAACTTAACTCCTTATTTAATAATCTTAGCTATCACACTAGGATAAAGTTCATATTCTAAATGTTTTACACGGTCTTCCAAATCTTCCTTGGTATCGTCCTTTTTAATTTCACATTGTCGTTGTTCAATTATTTCTCCCGTATCCATCCCACTATCAACATAATGGACTGTTGAACCAGTGATACTATCGCCACTGTTAAATGCTTGTCCAATCGCATCTTTCCCCTTATATTTTGGCAATAATGATGGGTGGATATTTAAAATTTTACCTTCGTAAGCATCAAGTAAGTCAGGTCCAATTAATCTCATGTAACCAGCTAATATAATCCATTCAACCTCATCACGCTCTAACAATTGAATTAAATGGCGTTCATATTCAGCTTTAGATGCGAAGCTCTTTGGCTCATTTACATGAACCGCAACCTTTAATTTTTTAGCACGCTCAATACAATATGCGTCATGATGGTCTGTGTATAATGCAGTAATCTCAATATTATTAAGTTCACCTTTATCGGCACGTTGTACAATATTTTCAAAATTACTACCCGAACCGGAAGCGAAGATAGCTACTTTAGCCACTATTCTACCCCCTCTAAGATAATAGGTGTGTCTTGGTTAGCTATAACGTCACCAATTTTATAAGCTGAGATGCCTTGTTGTTTCAAGATTTCAATTGCTTGTTTAACATCTTTCTGTTCTACGATAACTGTATAGCCAATACCCATATTAAAGACGTTATACATTTCATCTGTTTGTATTTGGGCTTGTTGTTGTAACCAATCGAATACTTTTGGTGTAGGGAATGATTGTGTATCAATCTTCGCTGTTAACCCTTCAGGTAAGCCACGTGGAATATTCTCGTAGAAGCCGCCTCCAGTAATATGGTTCATGCCTTTAATTTGGACAGCCTTTTTCAAAGCAAGAATAGGCTTAACATATAATTGGGTTGGAGCTAAAAATGTCTCTAAATAAGTACGGCCATCGAAAGTTTCATTTAAATTAATGCCTGATTCTTTAATCAATTTACGTACGAGGCTGTAACCGTTTGAATGGATACCGTTTGAAACGAGACCAATGATAGCTTGACCTTCTTCGATAGCCGAGCCATCAATATAGTCTGCTTTCTCAACGGCTCCTACCGCAAATCCAGCTAAGTCGTATTCGCCTTCATGATACATTTCGCCCATTTCAGCCGTTTCTCCACCAATAAGAGCAGTATTGGTTTCTTCACAACCATCGCTAATGCCTTTAACAATCTGTTCAATAACTTCTGGAACTACTTTATTAGTAGCAATATAATCTAAGAAATATAATGGTTCAGCACCCGTAGTAAGAATATCGTTAACGCACATGGCAACGGCATCGATGCCAATAGTGTCATGTTTATCATGATCGATAGCGAGTTTTAATTTAGTACCGACGCCATCTGTTCCTGAAACAAGGACTGGTGCAGTCATGTTAAGTTGTGACAAATCAAATGTCGCACCAAAGCCACCTAACCCACCTAATACTTCTTTGCGCATTGTGCGTTGTACGTGACTAGACATTCTTTCAACTGCTTCGTAACCTGCGTGAATATCAACACCTGATTGTTCATAAGCTTTAGACATGGATATTACCCTCTCTATCAAAGTAGTGTTTGTGATTCTCGATATAATCTTTTTGACGTTGACTTAAATTTTTATAATAATTTTCTTCATAATCAAACAGTCCTGCTGGATAGTCACCAGTAAAGCTTTCTACGCATAAGCCACTATAAGGCGAGTCATAATCTAACCCGATTGATTCGATAAGACCCTCTACACTTAAGTAGGCTAATGAGTCTGCTCCGATGTAGTCGCAAATTTCTTCTGGTGATTTACTTGCAGAAATGAGTTCTGCAGTCGTGGACACGTCTATACCATAAAAACTTGGGAACATGAATTCTGGTGAAGCGATACGTACGTGAACTTCTTTAGCGCCAGAATCTTTTAACATTCTGACAATACGTTTACTTGTAGTTCCACGTACAATTGAATCATCCACTAAGATAATATTTTTTCCGTCCACGATATCTTTAACAGCAGACAATTTCACGCGTACCCCTTGTTCACGTAATCCTTGTGTCGGTTGTATAAATGTTCGTGCTACATACTGATTTTTTACTAATCCCATTTCATAAGGTAGTTTAATTTCTTCCGCATAGCCACTAGCAGCAGATAAGGAAGAATTAGGAACGCCAATAACCATATCGGCTTTGGCTGGGCTTTCTTGTGCTAATTTTTTACCTGAGGCTTTACGTACGGCGTGAACATTTTTCCCAGCAATAGTAGAGTCAGGTCGTGCAAAGTAAATATATTCCATAGCTGAAATAGCTGTATTTGTATGGCTTGTATAAGATTTAACTTCTATTCCATCATTGTTAATAATGACGTATTCACCTGCATGGATATCTTGGACATACTCAGCACCTAAGACGTCGATAGCGCATGTTTCACTTGCTAAGATGTAAGTGCCGTTTTGCATCTTACCAACTACTAATGGACGAATAGCATTAGGATCTACCGCGCCATATAATGCGTCTTTTGTTAAAATCGCAAATGTGAAGCCACCTCTAATTTGTCTCAAGCTTTCTTTTAAAGCTTCTTCAAATGTTGGTGCTTTACTACGGCGAATTAAGTGCATAATAACTTCAGTATCTGAAGAAGAGTGGAAGATGGCTCCATGTTTTTCCAAATATTGACGTAATGATTTAGCATTAATTAAGTTTCCATTATGACAAATGGCAACACTCATATCATAAAAATGATAAAAGAATGGTTGAATATTCTCGATGCCTTTATTACCTGAAGTCGCGTAACGCACATGTCCAATAGCGTTATGATCACTTTTAAGACGTTCCATTTGAACTTCTTTAATTGCTTCAGTCAATAATCCAAGACCGCGTTCTCCTTTTAATGTTTCACCCTCTGACACGACAATACCCGCGCCTTCTTGGCCACGATGTTGTAAGCTATGAAGTCCCATATAAGTGAGTTGGGCTGCTTCAGCGTGATTCCATATTCCAAAAACGCCACATTCTTCGTTTAATCCACTGTAGTTAAACATTGCGCAATTGCTCCTTCCCAATGTTCTTTAATGTCTGAGACTTTTTCAGTAATAGTAGTTTGAGCATTGGTAACTTTAAACTCATCGACGTCTGTTAATTGACCGATTTCAATCGCGTTATCGATATCTAAAGTTTGTCCTTCTTTCACTGCGATAATATAACGTCCTTGAGTCTCACTGAATAGTTGGGCATTTGAAAGGTTTAATTGAGCTTCTATACCAAGGCTATAGTGCGCACTAATACGTGCTAATGTGATTAACAAACCGCCTTTACCTACTGTTTGTACATGTGAAGCTACGCCATTTCTGATAGCTGCTTTAACCGCTTCACCTTTAGCAACTTCATCACTTAAATCAATCGCTTCAAACTCATGATTTACATTGTTATACAATAATTTCTCTATTTGACTTCCTCCAAAGTCATCTTTAGTTTCGCCAACTAAATATAACTTATGGCCTGCTTTAGGGTGGAAATCATTTAAATAATTAATATCTTCAATTAGTCCTACCATGCCGACAACTGGCGTTGGGAAGATTGATGTGCCACGTGTTTCGTTATAGAGTGAAACGTTACCTGAAACTACTGGTGTTTTAAGTACTTCACATGCTTCTGACATTCCTTTAGTCGAATCAATTAACTGTTGATAAATTTCTTTTTTCTCTGGAGAACCATAGTTTAAGCAGTCAGTCATCGCAAGTGGTGTAGCACCTACTGCTATAAGATTACGATATGCTTCAGCAACGACCATTTTTCCACCTTCGTATGGTTGGTTATAAACGTAACGTGCTTCACCATCAATAGTAGAGGCAATCGCTTTGTTTGTACCTTCAACACGTACGACTGATGATTGTAAACCTGGTTTAATTATTGTATTTGCACCCACTTGTTGATCGTATTGTTCATATAGATAGTGTTTAGAAGCAATTGTTGGGTGGACTAATAACTTTTCAAATACATCTTGAACATCAATGGATGAGTAGTCATTCTTAGAAGTATTATATTCTTTATCTTCGCCTTCAAGCACATAGACTGGGGCTTCATCTGCTAAAGATTGTACTGGAATATCCGCAAAAACTTCGCCTTCATATTTAAGAACGAAGCGGTCAGTATTCGTAACTTCACCAATCACGGCACTATCTAATTCGTGTTTTTCAAATAAGTCTAGGAATTTTTGCTCAGTCCCTTTTTCAATAACGAGTAACATTCTTTCTTGTGTTTCAGAAAGCATCATTTCATATGGAGAAATGCCTGGCTCACGTGTTGGAACTTGATCTAAATGTAAGACAAGTCCACTACCACCTTTAGCGGCCATTTCTGATGAAGACGATGTTAAACCTGCAGCACCCATATCTTGAATACCAACTAATTCTTCAAAAGTAATTGCTTCTAAAGTAGCCTCCATTAATTTCTTACCAACGAATGGGTCACCAATTTGAACTGATGGACGTTTACTTTCACTTTCTTCAGTTAATTCTTCCGAAGCAAAGGTTGCACCATGGATACCGTCACGGCCTGTTTTTAATCCTACGTAGATGACTGAGTTACCTTCACCTTTCGCCGTCCCTTTTTGAATCATATCGTGATCAATAACACCCACACACATTGCATTAACTAATGGATTACCGTCATAACGATCATCAAATTCAATCTCACCTGCAGTGGTTGGAATACCGATACAGTTGCCATAGCCACCGATACCACGGACTACACCTCTAAGTAAACGTTGATTTTGTTTTTTCGATAATTCACCAAAGCGAAGACTATTTAATAAGTTGATAGGTCTTGCCCCGATTGAAACGATATCTCTAATAATGCCACCTACACCAGTTGCAGCACCTTGATAAGGTTCGATTGCAGAAGGATGATTATGTGATTCTACTTTAAATACAACGGCTTGTTCATCACCAATATCAACTACACCTGCACCTTCACCTGGGCCCATTAAGACGTGTTCGCCAGTTGTAGGAAATTGCTTTAAGAAAGGTTTAGAATGTTTATAAGAACAGTGCTCGCTCCACATTACTGAGAAGATACCGACTTCTGTAAAGTTAGGTTCTCTTCCCAAAATCGTACATACTTTCTCATATTCTGCATCGCTTAAACCCATATCTTGATATAATTTTTCAAGTTTAATTTCTTCAATACTAGGTTCGATAAACTTAGACATTTTGTTCCCTCCAACTATTAACCATTGCTTCGAATAATTTCACGCCGCTATCTGTGCCAAGAATTGTTTCAAGTGCTCTTTCAGGATGAGGCATCATGCCACACACATTACCTTCCTTGTTTACAATACCGGCAATATGTTCATGTGAGCCGTTCGGATTATCTTCATACGTTAAAATAATTTGGTTATTTTCAACTAACTCGTTATAAACTTCGTCAGTACAGTAGTAATGACCTTCGCCATGTGCCACTGGATAGATAACTATTTCATTTTCTCCATATAAATTAGTGAAAGGAGTTTGATTATTGGCAATTTTTAGACTTTCATTTCTGCTAATAAATAAATGCGTATCATTATGAAGTAAAGCGCCTGGTAACAATCCTATTTCTGTTAAAATTTGGAATCCATTACATACGCCCAATACTGGTTTACCTTCCTTAGCAAGACGTTTCATTTCATTAATAATTGGAGCTACGCTTGCCATTGCGCCTGAACGTAAGTAATCTCCAAATGAGAAACCACCTGGAATTAACACACCATCGAAACCTTCTAAAGACGTTTCTCGATAATCTACATACTCTGCGTCAGCACCTGATTTAATTGCTGCATTATACATATCCCTATCGCAATTGGAACCTGGAAATACGAGAACTGCAAATTTCATTTTATGCATTCTCCTTTTCATCAACGATTTTATAACTATATTCTTCAATAACTGTATTAGCGAATAATTTTTCACTTAGTGTAGTCACAATATTATTAACCGCTTCGTCGGTTGGCTCGTCTACTGTCATATACAACACCTTTCCAACACGAATATCATTCACTTGTTTATAGCCTAAGTCATGTACGGCACGGTTTAACGCTTGTCCTTGAGTATCTAACACCTGTGGTTGTAAAGTGATGTGTAATTCAATCGTTTTCATTATTTAAGATCCTCCAATTTATTTAAAAATGTTTGATATGTGTCTATAAGTGAACCAGTATCATTTCTGTAGACGTCTTTATCGAAGTTAGTATCTGAATATTTATCCCAAATACGACATGTATCAGGTGAAATTTCATCTGCTAATAAGATTTTGCCATCTTGTGTTTTACCAAATTCAACTTTAAAATCAACTAATCGTAATTCCATTTCATCCATTAATTGAGTCAACACTCGATTAATATCTTTAGCCATTAATTTTAATGTTTCTATCTCTTCATCATTAGCAATATGCAAAAGTTTTATATGATCATCAGTAATTAACGGGTCATTTAAATCGTCATTTTTATAGAAAAATTCTACTAGTGGTTCTTCAAATTGTTTGCCCTTTTCAAGACCTAAGCGTTTTGTAATTGAACCTGTAGCAATATTTCTAACTACCACCTCTAATGGAATAATCTTCACTTCTTCAACTAATTGTTCTGTTTCAGAAAGTTGTTTAACAAAATGACTATCTATGTCATTTTTAGCTAAGTAACCAAATATTATGGATGTAATTTGATTATTTAATCGCCCTTTACCTTCCATTTTATCTTTTTTAGCACCGTTGCCTGCAGTCACTTCATCTTTATATTCAACTCTTAATTGGTGTGGTGTATCAGTTGAAAAGATTCTTTTAGCTTTACCTTCATATAATAGAGACATTGATTATTCTCTCCCTTCAAATTGCTTAAGCATTTCATCTTCAGTTGTATTAACATCGTCAGTTAAAATCGTCATATGACCCATTTTGCGATCAGGCTTGCGCTCAGGTTTACCGTATATGTGGACATGCCATTCAGGGTGGTCACTAAACTGTTCTTCTAATAAATCTAAATCTCGTCCAAGCAGATTCATCATAACGGCTGGCTTTAATATTTCAATTGAGCTAGGCAATGTTTGACCAGTTACCGCAAGAATATGTGTATCGAATTGAGAATAATCACATGCTTCTATTGAATAATGACCAGAATTATGAGGTCTTGGTGCGATTTCATTCACATATAAGTGATTAGATTTATCAATGAAAAATTCTACTGTGAATGTGCCTACAAAGTGGACCTTCTCAATGATTTTATTCACTTCTTCTCTTGCTTCTTCTTCCTTGTCACTTCTAGCAGGAACAATCGTTTTAAATAAGATTTGATTGCGATGTTCGTTTTCTTGTAGTGGGAAATAAGTAATTTGATTATGATTACCAATCGTCACTGTTAAAGAAACTTCTTTATCAATATCAAGATAGCGTTCTGCTACGCATTCTTGATGTGCGATAAGTTCTTTAGCTTCGTCAATTAAAGTTTCATCTTTAACTAAGATTTGTCCTTTACCATCATAGCCACCAAAGCGTGTTTTAATAATAAAAGGATAACCAAGTTGATGAATAGATTGATGTAAATCGTCTTCATTTTGCACTGATAAAAATGGAACGATTTTAGAACCTGCTTGTTCTAATGTTTGTTTTTCAGTAAGACGATCTTGCAATAATTGAATCGCTTGATAACCTTGAGGAATATTATATTGTTGCGTTAAATGTTCCAGTTGAGTTGCCGAAATGTTTTCAAATTCATACGTAATTACATCTGACTTTTCGCCAAGTTCTTGAAGCGCATGTTCATCGTCATAGTTAGCAACGATAAAGTCATGTGCTACTGGTCTACATGGACTATCAGGGTTAGGATCTAAACATATTACTTTAAATCCCATTTTCTGAGCGGATTGTGCCATCATCTTACCTAATTGACCTCCGCCAATAATACCTACTGTGTCACCGAACTTTAGCTTATTGAAGTTCATTTTGCATTTCACCTACTTTATCTGAAAGTGATTGTTCATAATTTTCTAAATTTTTACGAACTGATTCATTACTTATGCTTAAAATTCTAGCCGCTAGAATGCCTGCGTTTTTAGCTCCTGCCGTACCAATCGCAGTTGTTGCAACCGGGATACCACCAGGCATTTGAACAATTGATAATAATGAATCCAGTCCTTTTAAGCTTTTAGATTCAATTGGAACACCAATCACAGGTAAAGTTGTCAATGAAGCTACCATACCAGGTAAGTGTGCTGCACCACCTGCTCCAGCAATAATGACATCATACCCATTAGCATGAGCTTCGCTTGCAAAGTCGAACATTAATTTTGGCGTACGATGTGCCGACACGACTTTCTTATCGTACGGAATTTCGAATTGTTCTAACATCTTGCAACTCTCTTGCATTATCATCCAGTCTGAGGAACTGCCCATAATGACCGCTACTTTCACTTTGTACACCCTTTCAAAAGTTTGAAATTTAGATATGATTAGTTGTATATTACAGATATAGCATAACAATCCTTAAAAACTTTTTCAATTAAAAATCGAACTTTATCGATAATTTTTAATCTAATTTACGTCTTTTGGTAAATAATTGACGTGCTGAAAGGTTTAAAGTTAAGCTATAGTTATGAGTTAAACAAACAAGGAGGAATTTTTTGTGGTTGCAAAAATTTTAGATGGGAAACAAATTTCTAAGGACTACAGACAAGGATTACAAGATCAAGTTGAGTCTTTAAAAGAAAAAGGTTATACGCCTAAATTATCTGTTATTTTAGTCGGTAACGATGGCGCTAGCCAAAGTTACGTTAACTCTAAAAAGAAAGCTGCTGAAAAAATCGGCATGATTTCTGAAATTGTACATTTAGATGGAGATACTTCAGAAGAAGATGTACTAAAAGAATTAGAACGTTTAAATAATGATGATTCAGTTAGTGGTATTCTCGTTCAAGTCCCACTTCCTAAACAAGTAAGTGAACAAAAAATCTTAGAAGCTATCAATCCTGAAAAAGATGTTGACGGTTTCCATCCTTCAAATATTGGTAAATTATATATTGATGAACAAACTTTTGTTCCATGTACGCCATTAGGTATTATGGAAATCTTAAAACATGCTGATATTGATTTAGAAGGAAAAAATGCTGTAGTTATTGGACGTAGCCATATTGTTGGTCAACCAGTATCTAAATTATTATTACAAGCCAATGCTACTGTTACTATTTTACATTCACGTACTAAAGATATGCACAGCCATTTAAAAGATGCTGATGTTATTGTCAGTGCAGTAGGACAACCTGGTCTTGTTACTAAAGACGATGTTAAAGAAGGCGCAGTTATCGTAGACGTTGGTAATACTCCAGATGAAAATGGTAAATTAAAAGGCGACGTTGAATTTGACGAAGTAAAAGAAGTTGCTGGCGCTATTACTCCAGTTCCAGGAGGCGTAGGCCCATTAACTATTACAATGGTCTTAAACAATACGTTATTAGCTGAAAAAATGCGTCGTGGAATCGAATAATTGATTAATTATCAATAACAATTCGAATTTTAGAATTTAAATTTTAAAAAAGTCTAGGACATAAATCTCAGAACAATAGCGTAGAGGTAATTCATGATTGAATCACCTCTACGCTTCTCTTTTTATCAATACTTCGTATTGTTTGGCTCCCGTTCCTGGGAGACAACTTCAGCCAGCCCATACTGACGTTTGGGCCCCAGTCTTCAGTTTGTCTTGTTTCCCTAGGAGTCTCGCCTACAATACTACGTTATATATGTGCGTAATTTTACATTAAAACACTTAAAAAATAAGACATTTTCTTATAATTTAATAAAAACTATTAAACTAAATTATCGTACTTTAAATACAAAATTATAATGTTTACCCATAAAAAAGCACCCCATAAAGTTAGATTTTTAGTCCAACTTTTGTGGTGCACATCAAACCCGAGACATAAACATCTTGGGTTCTTTTTACATAACTTTAACTTTAAACATATTAAATCGTAAGTATAGGTTCATTAAATGTCCCTATCTACTTTAACTGTTTATAATCAATTGTTTTAAACTGCTACGCTTAATTTAGGTACAAATGTTTCGTAATGAATATGACTTTGGTCAATATCCATTTCTTTAAGTACTTCAATAACTGATTGTAAGAATTTTGCACCGCCACAAACATATATTTCAGTATCATTTTTAATGAATTCTGCTAGATACTCTTTTGTTAAGTAGCCATTAGTTTCTCTGTCATATAATTTGTAGTCAGAGTTATTATTTTTTTGGTTAATTTCTTTTAAGTGTGAAGTAAATGGTGTGTCATTCACATCTCCTATAACTTGGATGAATTGTGCAGTACTTCCTGCTTCTGTTGCTTCATTAAACATTGATACAAGAGGAGTGACACCTATTCCAGCACCGATGAATAATTGAGGATGTTCTAGATTAGCCCCGCCAAATGGACCTACTGGAGCAGATAAATTAATATCGTCTCCTTCTTTCAACTCATCATGTAAAATAGTTGATACTTCACCTTCGTGATCAGTAGTTACATCTCTTTTAACAGCGAATGTAAGATGTGTTTTATCGCCACTTACGATTGAATAGTGTCGTTTAGCACGATATGGCATTTTCTCACTACTTACGTCTACAGTAATATATTCACCTGGTGTAAATTGGCTTAAATCATATTTATCTGAAGTAACCGTAAATGCTTTAATATCTGAAGATAATTTTTCAATTTTTTCAATTTTAAAAGCTTGGAAACCGTCCCATAGCATATTGCTATAAATATCTTTTTCTACTTGAATAAATACATCAGCAATTTCTTGATAAGCTTTTTTCCAAGTTTGAATAATTGGGTGATCGTCTTCTAGACCTACTACCGCTTTAATTGCTTCGATTAAATTTTCCCCCACTATGTCATAACCAGCTGGTGGTACTTGTAACGCACAGTGTTTATAAGCAATTTCTTTAACTACTGGTAAGATATTGCCAAGATTATCAATATTTACAGCTGCTGCTAACACACTTTGTGCTAAAGCAGTTGACTGAAACCCTTTTTGTTGGTTTGTTTGGTTAAACATATTTTTTAATTCTGGATGTTGTTGAAACATTCTTTTATAAAAATAAGAAGTAATTTCCGTCCCTTTTTCCTGTAATACTGGCACTGTTTCTTTGATTATGCCTTTTTCTTGTTCATTTAACACTTAAACCACTCCCGTTAGTTGTAATTTTCAAATTAACTACTATTTCATTATAATCTCTCATTAAATAACAAGATACATTTTGTTAAAAATTTCACAAAAAGTTCAATTTACATAATCTTAATATATATTTTTCTTTATATCATTTAATTTTCTGAAGTTATACGATATATTAGGACTATAGTATGATGTATAAATTTTAAGAATAAAGTATAGTTTAATTAAACGATTTAACGATTTAAATTTACGGAGGTTAACGTAATGAATAAACTAATACAGTCTCTTTCAGCGCTCGGAGTCTCCGCAACTCTTGTTACCCCTAACTTAAGTGCAGAAGCTACATCTAACCACACTCCTGAACTTAAAGGTGTAAATGACATTGTGATAGAAAAAGGTCAAAACTACAATTTATTAAATGGAATTAGTGCATTCGATAAAGAAGATGGCGATTTAACACATAAAATTACCGTGGATGGACACGTAGATACATCTAAAGTTGGTAAATATGAAGTTAAATATAACGTTATTGATTCAGATGGAGCTAAAGAAACTTCTACTCGATACATAGAAGTCAAATAAAATAACTTTTTAAAGAGGCTGAGCCATTAATATGAAAAATGGTTTAGCCTTTAGTTATGGCAGTAGTTGTCTGAAATGAAGATTCATTCGAGCCTCACTTCCTTCGTTTCTAGTCAACCTTGCCGGGGCGGGACTACGAAATCTTAGAAATTGCATTAGATTTCTGTCCCGCTCCCTAGATTTCTGTCTCACTCCCTAGATTTCTGTCTCACTCCCTAGATTTCTGTCTCACTCCCTAGATTTCTGTCCCGCTCCCTAGATTTCTGTCTCACTCCCTAGATTTTTGTCCCACTCCCTAGATTTCTGTCCTCCCTACCTTTTTTGCTTTCAAACCCCTTGAAAACAGTGAAAATGATAACGTTTCTCAACTATATGCTTATTACCTTTAATTTTGACATTTTTCACAAAATAGACACATAATCTTAACAAATCTTACACTCCCCGTCATTCCTATTGTCATTAGTTTTTTCCTATTTATTAATATAATTTTTTTTCGATAAGTACTTGTAAATATCGCGTAATAAACTAAAATTAGTGATAAGCCCTACATTTGTAGTATTAGGAGGTCAAAAAAGTGTCAAAATTCAAGTCTTTGCTTCTAATGTTCGGCACACTAATTTTACTTAGTGGTTGTTCTAACGTAGAAGTATTCAATGCAAAAGGGCCAGTAGCAAGCAGTCAGAAGTTCTTGATTATCTATTCAATCATCTTCATGCTTGTTATTGTTGCTGTTGTACTTACTATGTTCACTATTTTTATTTTCAAGTATAGCTACAATAAAAACAGTGAATCTGGTAAGATGCACCACAATTCTTTAATAGAAACTATTTGGTTTGTGGTACCAATCATCATCGTTATCGCTTTAGCTATTCCAACAGTTAAAACGTTATACGATTATGAAAAACCGCCTGAAAGTAAAGAAGATCCACTCGTTGTCTACGCAGTAAGTGCTGGGTACAAATGGTTCTTCGCTTATCCAGATGAAAAAATTGAAACAGTTAATACTTTAACTATTCCAAAAAATCGTCCAGTTGTATTTAAATTACAATCTATGGATACGATGACAAGTTTCTGGATTCCTCAATTAGGTGGTCAAAAATATGCCATGACTGGCATGACAATGAATTGGACATTACAAGCCAATGAAACTGGTACTTTCAGAGGACGTAACTCTAACTTCAATGGTGAAGGTTTTGCTCGCCAAACATTTAAAGTTAACTCTGTAAGTGACAGTGATTTCAAATCTTGGGTTAAAGATGCTAAAAGTAAAAAAACTATTAGCCAAGACGAGTTTGATAAACAACTCTTACCAAGTACACCAAATAAAGAATTAACATTTAGTGGTACACACATGGCATTCGTTGACCCTGCAGCTGATCCAGAGTATATCTTCTACGCTTACAAACGTTACAATTATGTTCAAAAAGATCCTAACTTTGTAGCTGAAAAAGATTTATACAAAAATGTTACTGATAAACCTCAGAAACCAGCTCGTAAGGTTCACATTACTAACGCTAACTACGAGCGTCACGGTATGAAGCCAATGATTTTAGGCAACAACGATCCTTACAACAATGAATTCAAGAAAGAAGAAAAACACAATTCTGAGGAAATGCAAAAAATCAGTAAAGAAGCAAAAGACGAAAATGCGTCTAAGCTTCAAAGCAAAGCAAATAATGATCATGGAGGTGGACATTAATGAATTTTCCATGGGATCAATTGCTCGTTAAGGGTAACTGGATGATAACAGCATCTCAAATTGCTGCTCCATTCTTAGTTATCGGTCTTATCGCAGCAATTTCTTATTTCAAATTATGGAAATATCTTTATAAAGAATGGTTCACATCCGTAGACCATAAAAAAATCGGTTTAATGTACTTAATTTGTGCGGTACTAATGTTCGTCCGTGGTGGTATCGATGCATTAATGCTTCGTACTCAATTATCTATTCCAGATAATACATTCTTAGAAGCAAACCACTATAACGAAGTATTTAGTACACACGGCGTTATCATGATTATCTTTATGGCTATGCCTTTCGTTTTTGGTTTATGGAACGTAGTTATTCCATTACAAATTGGGGCTCGAGATGTGGCATTCCCAGTAATGAATAACATTAGCTTCTGGTTATTCTTTGTTGGTATGGTTTTATTCAACCTATCATTTATCATAGGTGGATCACCAGCAGCTGGTTGGACAAACTACGCACCATTAGCTGGTGAATTTAGTCCTGGACCAGGAGTTAACTATTACTTAGTCGCAATTCAGATTTCCGGTATTGGTACCTTAATGACTGGTATCAACTTCTTTGTAACAATACTTAGATGTAAAACACCGACAATGAAATTTATGCAAATGTCAATGTTTACTGTAACAACATTTATTACGACTTTAATCGTAATTCTTGCATTCCCAGTATTCACAGTTGTTCTTGCTTTAATGACAGCTGATAGAGTATTCGGAACTCATTTCTTTACAGTAGCAGACGGCGGTATGCCAATGTTATGGGCAAACTTCTTCTGGGTATGGGGGCACCCTGAAGTATATATCGTTATCTTGCCTGCATTTGGTATTTATTCAGAAATTATTCCAACATTTGCTCGTAAACGTCTATTCGGACACCAAAGTATGGTATGGGCAACTGCTGGTATCGCATTCTTAAGTTTCTTAGTTTGGGTTCACCATTTCTTCACAATGGGTAATGGTGCATTAATTAACTCATTCTTCTCTATCTCAACTATGTTAATCGGTGTTCCTACCGGAGTTAAATTATTTAACTGGTTATTAACATTGTACAAAGGGCGTATTACTTTCGAGTCACCTATGCTATTCTCATTAGCCTTTATCCCTAACTTCCTATTAGGTGGGGTTACAGGTGTCATGTTAGCGATGGCATCAGCTGACTATCAATATCACAACACTTATTTCTTAGTAGCTCACTTCCACTACACATTGGTTACTGGTGTAGTATTTGCCTGTCTAGCAGGTTTAATCTTCTGGTATCCTAAGATGATGGGTTACAAGTTAAATGAAAAATTAAACGCTTGGTGTTTCTGGTTATTCATGATCGGATTTAACGTATGTTTCTTACCACAATTCGTTCTTGGATTAGACGGTATGCCACGTCGTTTATACACTTACATGCCATCAGATGGTTGGTGGTTACTAAACGTTATCTCAACTATCGGTGCATTATTAATGGGACTTGGCTTCCTATTCTTAGTAGCAAGCATTGTTTACAGTCATATCAAAGCTCCACGTGAAGCTACTGGAGATAACTGGGATGGCTTAGGACGTACTTTAGAGTGGTCAACTGCTTCAGCAATTCCACCTAAATACAACTTCGCTATTACACCAGATTGGAATGACTACGACACATTTGTTGATATGAAAGAACATGGTCGTCACTTCTTAGACAACCACAATTACAAAGACATTCATATGCCTAACAATACACACACTGGTGTGTTCATGGGTATATTCATGTTACTTGGTGGTTTCTTCTTAATCTTTGAATCAATTATTCCATTCTTAGTTTGCCTAGCCGGCATCTTTGGATCATTAATTTATCAAAGTTTCGTTCAAGATCATGGTTATCATATCCCTGCTTCTGAAGTTGCTGAAAATGAAGCTCGTTTAAGAGAAGCTCGTATTAAAGAAAGGGAGGCTGTAAGTCATGAGTCATGATACAAATACTGTTGATTCACGTACGCATGAAGGTCAATTAAATAAACTTGGCTTTTGGATTTTCCTTACAGCCGAATTTGCGTTATTCGGTACCCTGTTCGCAACGTTATTAACGTTGCAACATGGTGGCGACTACGCTGGCAAAATGACTACAGAATTATTCGAGTTACCACTTGTTTTAATTATGACATTTGCCTTATTAATTAGTTCTTACACTTGTGGTATTGCAATTTACTACATGCGTAAAGAAAAACAAAACTTAATGATGATTTGGATGATTCTTACAGTTCTTTTAGGTTTAGTGTTCGTAGGATTCGAAATTTACGAGTTCGCACACTATGCATCTGAAGGCGTAACACCTAAAATTGGATCATATTGGTCTAGTTTCTTCATCCTATTAGGTACTCACGGTGCCCACGTATCATTAGGTATTGTATGGATTATTTGTTTATTAATCCAAGTTGCAACACGTGGATTAAATAAATTTAATGCTCCAAAATTATTTATTGTTAGCTTATACTGGCACTTCTTAGATGTTGTTTGGATCTTCATCTTCACTGCCGTATATATGATAGGGATGGTGTATAGCGGATGAATACAATCGTAAAACATACAGTTGGCTTTATTGCCTCAATCGTCTTGACGCTATTAGCAGTTTTCGTAACTCTATATACAAACATGACATTCCAAGCTAAAACAACAATTATTTTTGGTTTTGCATTCATTCAAGCTGCAGTTCAATTATTAATGTTCATGCACTTAACTGAAGGTAAAGATGGTCGCTTACAATCATTCAAAGTTATTTTCGCGATTATCATCACTTTAATAACTGTTATCGGTACTTATTGGGTTATGCAAGGTGGACACTCTCACCACTTATAATTCAATAAAGACCTTAATCAAAAAAACCTGCATTGAAACTGAGTTCAGTTTCATGTAGGTTTTTTATTTTGCTATTATAGTGATATAAACTGTAAACTAATCAAGCTTTCACTCTTAAAGGAGGATATTAAATGACTTTACCTATTATAATTGATACCGATCCTGGCATTGACGATGCAGCTGCGCTTAGCGTAGCCCTCAATCATCCCTACTTTGATGTGCGTATGATATCAACTGTTAATGGTAATGTTGATATTGATAAAACCACAGCAAACGCTTTAAAGTTAAAGGCTTTCTTTAATAGCGACGTTCCTGTGCATAAAGGCGCTTCTAAGCCATTACTTTCTCCTATAAAAGGAGCTAGCCATGTGCATGGAGAAAGTGGCATGGATGGTTATGATTTCCCTGCCATTTCTAATGACCATTTATCTTCATCCCATGCTATAGAAGCCATGCGTGACACCTTGATTAATGCTGAAAAACCTATAACTATAATTGCTTTAGGCCCTTTAACTAATCTCGCTCTACTTCTAAACACTTATCCTGAAACCAAACAGTACATTAAAGACATTATTTTAATGGGTGGCAGTACAGGCCGTGGAAATGTTACACCGCTTGCAGAATTTAACTTTCATTGCGATCCAGAAGCAGCTCATATTGTATTTAACTCTGGACTATCTATCATGATGATTGGCTTAGATTTAGCTCGTCAATCCCTATTAACCCATGATTTTCTTGCAACTTTTGAAAATTTGAATGACACAAGTGCAATGTTATTTCAAATTTTCCAACATTATCGAGAAGAAGATTTTGACAAGGGTCTGAAATTATATGATGTGTTTACAATGTTATATCTTCTAGAGCCAACAAGTTATGAAGTTAAAGAAGCTAACGTTCAAATTGAATTACAAGGTAGCTTAACACGTGGTGCTTCAGTAGTTGATTTCAAATCTACTAGGCCAAATTGTAATGTGGTGATGGCTAGTTTAAATGATAACTATAAAAATGTATTTTTAGAGGCATTAAGGGAGCGATAACTAAATAAAGTCGAGGCTAGAACATGTACGTTTACGCTCTGTAAAGGTAGTTAAATATGTTCTAATCTCGACTTTGTATTTAATAATTAATATATACGTGTTGGCCAAGTAGATGATGATAAATATAGGAAATCACTTTTTCATTTGAACCTTTTGATCTATCGACTTTATTTGATGCCACTACTACTACGTATTGTTGGTTAAAATACACAGTAAATGTTTGTCCGAAAAACACTCCGTTAATACGATCATATTGTGGTGTAACGTAAAATCCGTAACGATAAGCTTCTGGATAAGCGGTACTTCCAAACACTTGAAGTAATGGTGTAGTGATACTCTGTTTAAATATTTTATTATGTTGCAAATGATTTACTAATTTAACCATATCATGCGTAGTCATGTATAAGTTTCCAGCGCCATAATATTGATCTAAAATATTAGGTTTTGTTCGCTTAATTTTATTTTTAACTACTTTATAGCCTGTAGCCATATTATGTTTATAAGCTTTTTCATTAAAGAAAGCACTATGTTCTAGCTTATAAGGCTGTCCAATTCGTTCATAATAGTTTTGCGTATAAGATTTATGTGTAACCACTTCAATAACTTGAGCAAGTACAAGATAATTCGCATCATTATAAAAATGTTTATGATAGTATTGATCATTTATACCTTTATGTTGAATATCATGAACTGCCCCATTCAGACTTTTAGTTTTAGGATTAGCTTTAAATTTGTATAACCCGCTTCTATGTAACATTAAATCTTTTAGCGTGATGGGTTCGGATGTTTTAAACCACGGCAAGTATTTAGTAACATCATCATTAATGTTGATCTTATGTTCAATTTCAAGTTTCTTCAATATGAGTCCAGTCGCAAATTTTTGTGCCGATCCAATTAAATACATAGTGTTTGGGCTATTCTTTTTACCACTCTTTATATTTTGACAGCCCCACCCTTTATCTAACATTAACTGACCATTTTTAAGAATAGTTACTGAACCGTTAAAATGAATATTATTTAAATATGTATCAACATTTTTGATATTGAGATCATTAGCTTCAACCTCTTTTAAGTTACTAGGTTTATGATTCGTTTTATTTCGTTTTTCAAGATAGATTTTATTCACATTTGTCTTCTCATATCCGTTTATTCTATTCACATAATTAGTAACTTTAATACCTACTAAAATAATTGATAATATGATTACAATTAGCACTAGTACGAGTACTAAAATTTCAGATTTACTTTTTTTCATGCGCTTCCTCTTAATTCATAATAGAAAGTTTATTGATCTCCCTATTATTCTATCTACTCATAATTTTTATTCATTTAATATTGTATAATATATGATAAATGAATTCATCTTTTAAATATCATACTCTATTTTAAAAATAATACATCATCCTTTAGTACGATAAAGGGAATAATTTTATTAATTTAAAACATTTAAATACATAGTTAGTACTATTTTATTCTCTGCCCCTTTGTATTAGAATTAAAGTTGTGTATTTCGACAAAAAGTAATACAATTTAAGGCTATGAGAGTATAGTACTTTCAAATTGTAATTAAGAGTTAACTACAACAACCATTAGATACTGCACATTACGATAAAATCGATTCTGATATTTTAAAATAGAAGTATTTGAAACGTTAAACGTTTATATTCAAATTCTAAACATTTTAATTCAAACTCTATTTAAATTTCAAAGTCTAATCAATATTTTAAATATAGGAGCACAAGCTATGAACCGTTTTTTAAAGTACTTTATGATGTTATTAACGCTAGTTCTTATAGTGATTCCTGTAATTTTTATCATCAATTTATACCATACTTCTGAAAATGCGATGCAAGCATCATATGATAAATCTGATGCAAAGCGTCAATCTAATATTAGAGAAGGCAAAGTTGACCCTTCTAAAGATGCAGTTTCAATTTTATTTTTAGGTATTGATGACAATGAAGGCCGTCGTGAGAATGGTCAAACTACAGAACATTCAAGAACTGATTCAATGATTCTTTCTACCTTTAGCCCGGAGAAACGTCAAATACGATTGCTAAGTATTCCTCGAGATACAATTAGCTATATTCCAAAGGTTGGCTATTACGACAAGATTACTCATGCTCATGCCTATGGTGGCCCTACTGCAGCTATGGACTCTGTAGAAGCTACACTTAATGTGCCAGTTGATTACTATGTGCGCGTTAATATGGAAGCATTCGTTAAAGCCGTAGATGAACTTGGTGGCATTTATTACGATGTACCTTATAACTTAAACGAACCTAATACGGATGACAGCGGAAGAATTAAAATTAAAAAAGGTTATCAAAAATTAAATGGAGATGAAGCATTAGCAGTGGCAAGAACACGTCACCATGACTCAGATCTTAAACGTGGTGAACGCCAAATGGACTTAATTAAACTACTTTTCAAAAAAGCAAAAAGCTTAGATTCATATAATAAGTTAGATAATCTAGTAGAAATTGTAGGCGACAATGCCAAACATAACTTAAGTACTGATGAAATTAAATCATTAGCATCAATGTATTTATCAGATGATATTGAGTTTAAAACTTCTCAGCTTAAAGGTAAAAATGATTATTTAGATGAAATTTATTACTATAATCCAAGTGTAAGTAGTATTATGAAATATTCAAATATATTGCGTTCTGATTTAGGACTATCTAAAATAAAAGATAAGAATGAATATCTAGATCACCGAGTGATTAAACACTATGGTTCATTAGTACCATTAACACCACTTGACCAATCACTTTTAAAACATAATCAAAACGATTCTTCAACTAGTGAAGATGAAGGTGACGAGTCTGAGGATGAAAATGCTTCAAACTCTAATGGTGCAAGTACAACATCTGAAGATCAAACTAATCAAGATGGTACTGGAAATGCTAATAGTGAGCAGTATCAAAACGACCAAAATAACCAATATAATAATAACGAAGACTTTAACAATTCAAGTATGATGAATAATCAAAATCAACCTAACCAGTTATACTAAGCGAAAGGAGCACGTTCAATGTCACGTAAAACATATGAAAAAGCTGCCAACATTAATGGAATGTTCAACGTTTTAGAGCAACAAATCATTCATAGCCAAGACATGGCGTTATTTAGAAATGAGTTCTTTTATGTTAACCATGAACATCGTGAGAATTATGAAGCATTATTAGTATATTATGGTGAAAATTCCAATAATCCAGTTGTAAGTGGCGCCTGCTATATTGTGGCACTACCAGAAATTTTTAATAAAGTTGATGTCTTTGAATCAGATTTACCTTTCTCTTGGGTTTACGATGAAAATGGTATTACTGAGACAATGCAAAATATTAGTGTTCCACTACAATATTTAATTGCTGCTGCACTAGAAGTTACAGATGTTAATTTATTCAGACCATCAGGATTTACAATGGGAATGAATAATTGGAATATAGCGCAACTTAGAATCTTTTGGCAATATTGTGCAATTGTAAGACAAGAAGCCCTATAATTTTAAAATGCAATAAACAATTAATTTCAAATTCAAGCGTTTTCGCTCTATTAGAAGAAGAGGTTGGGACAAAAGTGTTTAGGATTTGAGCAGAACCGAGCGATGAGCAAAATTGCTTTTCAAATTTTGTCGAATTGAGACGGTATCTGCCGAGAATCCTACTTTTGGGACACCGTATATTAGTTTCCCAGCGCACAAATGATTAATGTCTCAGTCTCACTAAATAAAAATGGTAATTTCTATTGAAATAAAATAGAAATTACCATTTTTTATTTTTTTCAAGTATTTTAATGTAAAATTTATACAACCAACGAAGTCTTAGAAATTACATTAGATTTCTGTCACTGATCCCTTTTTTCAGATTACACTATTAAAAATTTATAATTCCATGCTTTTATTAAAGTAATTTGCTATAATTTTAAAACTTACTAAGGAGGGATATTAAATGTTTGAAATAGTTAAAAATAAAGATATGCTATCAGAATGTTTTAAGATACGAGAAGAAGTTTTTGTGAAAGAGCAAGGTGTACCACTTGAAAATGAGCTTGATTCTTATGAGGAAGATTCGATTCATATTATCGGCTATGATAACCATCATACTCCTTTTGCATGCGCACGATTTCGCCCTTATGAAGATGGAGCAAAGGTTGAACGTGTGGCTATATTAAAAACACATAGACAAGGTGGCTATGGTCAATCTCTTATGTTAGAAATTGAAAAATTTGCTAAAGATAAAGGCTATCAAAAATTAATTTTAAACGCTCAAGTACAGGCACAAGGTTTTTATACCAAGTTAGGATATACCCCTACTGGCGAGATTTTTTTAGAAGAAAATATAGAGCACATCAAAATGTTTAAAGCAATTTAAATCATAAATATATTCTTTTTGCATAAACTTTTTGTAATTTAACGCTCTGTCTTTGAAGAAAAATCATTATTAATTTAAATATGTGACCCAACTTTATTATATATATAAACACTTTATACTTTAACAACTTTAGTATATGTGGAATTTGTTTAATTCTAGTAAGAAAAAATTAAAGTTAGTTTACAATACAGTTAAATTAAGTACTCATTTCGTATTAACCTCTATAATAAAATTGTAATAATATTAGCGAGGAGTAACAATATGACTAAAAAATTCAATTTTAAATTGCCTTCGATGATTGCATTAACATTGTTTGGAGCTGCATTTACTACTCAACAAGCACACGCAGCAGAAAATAACCAAAACTCTAGCAATTCAACGAACATTATCGACGATCAAGAAAGTATGAAAACTGCTGAACAAGCAAAAAAAGAAGTAAGTAACTCAGCTCAAAATGTTTCTGGCGTCCAAACGTATCAACACCCTTCAGAAGTTAAAGCAAATGTTGCTTCGAATACGAATTCATATGATGCTAAGTTAGATGATTTAAATAATTCAAATCACACTACCTCTTCACAAGAAACACCTGAGGTAACTGCTAATTCAAACGCTAATAATTCAAATGATAATCAAGTAGCAGTAGACAATCATCAAGCTACTGCATCTAATGAATCAACATCAAATACGAATGATAAGAGCGTCCAAGCTACTAATCAAACAGAAAATGCTTCTACTCAAGACGAAACTACAGTAAATAAAAATAATGTAGAAACTAATTCTACACAGTACAACGCTCAATCTGATAAAAAAGATAGCACAGAAGTTAGTGATAATAATGCTCAAGATAAAGCTAACTTAGACACACAAGCGTCTGAAACTAACACTAATAAAGAGCAAGCATCTGTAGCGACTCCATCAGCGCAGAATGAACAGAAAGCTCAGTCAAATATTCAATCATTCTCAGCTGAAAATCATAATACTGCTACAGACAATCAACAACAAGCAACTCAAAATAAAAATACAACAACGAACGCAACTTCAAAATCTAATGAAAAACAAGCAACTGTAGCACAAAATAATGATGAAGATCGCGCATCTAATCAAGGTAAAGAAACTACAAATACTAATACTTCAGTAGCTAAAACTAATCCTGTTGCTCCTTCATCAAAAGATAATCGCACAGAAACAGTGACTACTACTAATAACAATAACGTAAAACCTGAGTCTAAAAATAACTCAGTGACTAACGAGACAGCAAAAGTGCCAACGAATACTACAACTCATGCTAAATCTAATGTAGATTCAAACCTAATTAACCATAATGCTAAAGCTGAAAAACAAGCACCAACAACACGTGCAACATCAACTTATGCAACACGCTCAACGGCTAGCTCTGCTAAACCTACTGGTCGCACTAGCTTTAGAGCTGTAGGTGGTAAAGGTGGCGGCCCTAATACTTCAGTTCGTGCTGTAAGCCGTTACGCGAAAACAACAGCATTACCAAAATATAAACCACAGGTTAATTCATCTATTAACAATTATATTAGATCTAATAAATTCCAAGCGCCAAGAATCGAAGAAGATTATTCATCTTACTTCCCTAAATATGGTTACCGCAACGGCGTAGGTAAACCTGAAGGTATTGTAGTGCATGATACTGCTAATGATAACTCGAATATTAACGGCGAGATTAGTTATATGAAGAATAATTATAACTCTGCCTTTGTTCATGCTTTTGTAGATGGCAATCGTATTATTGAAACTGCCCCTACTGATTATCTATCTTGGGGTGCTGGTCCAAATGCAAACAATCGTTTCATTAATGTAGAAATTGTACATACTCACGATTATGCTTCATTTGCTAAATCAATGAATAACTATGCTGACTATGCAGCAACTCAATTACAATACTATAACTTAAAACCTAATAGTGCTGAAAATGACGGCCAAGGTACAGTATGGACACACTATGCTATTAGTAAATATCTAGGCGGTACGGACCATTCGGATCCACATGCTTACTTACAATCTCATAATTATAGCTATAATGAATTATATGATTTAATTAATGAAAAATATTTAATTAAAACTGGCCAAGTAGCACCATGGGGTTATACATCTACGAGTGGTTCTTCAACTAGTGGCAAAGGCTCAGGCAGTAATAGTAGTGGTCATAGTAGCGGTAGTACAACTACTAATACTAACTCTAAATTATCTGTTAAATCCAACAGTGGTTTAGCTCAAATCAAGTCAAACAATAGTGGCGTTTACACTACTGTTTACGACAGCAAAGGACATTCAACAGACCAAGTTCACAACACGTTAGCTGTTACTAAATCAGCAACACTTGGTAAAGATAAATATTACTTAGTTTCTGATTATAATAGTGGCAAATTATATGGCTGGGTTAAACAAGGCGAAACGGTTTATAACACTGTTAAATCACCTGTTAAATTGAATAAATCATATAATATTAAATCTGGTTCTACTTTATATACAGTGCCTTGGGGTAACTATAATCAAGTTGCTGGAACAGTTTCTAAATCTAATAAATCACCTTTCAAAGCAACTAAATCTCAACAAGTTGGTAAAGCAACATATCTATATGGTTCAGTAAATGGTACCAATGGTTGGGTAAGTAAAGCCTATTTATCAGATTTAACTAAAGCTGCGACTTCTACTCCTAAAGCAGAAAATATATTTAGTGTTGCTAATGTGAAAAATACTTTAGGACAAGTATCTGCGAAAAACAAAGGTACGTATACAACTGTTTATGATAAAACAGCTAAACCAAATGCTTCTATTGGTGGCAAAACATATTCGATTTCTAAAAAAGCGACTTTAAATAATCAAAACTACTATTTAATCTCAGACTTCAATGGTGGTACATTACGTGGTTGGGTCCCTGCCTCAGAAATCAAAGTACAGTCAACAACACCAACTAAGACTGATGTTACTTATTATAATGTTAAAGGTAATGCTCATGTTTATGACACACCTTGGGGCAGCAGTAAACAAGTAAAAGCGTCAGTTCCATCAGACGGTAAACAGTTAAAAGCTATCGATGAACTTAAAGTTGGTAATGAAACGTATCTTCATGGCGTTGTAAATAACGTATGGGGTTGGGTTAACTCAAGTGATATTCAACAAGCTCCTAAAATGAACTTAAGAATGGCAACTCGAGCTCAAGCGACTAATGCGCAACCAACAACACAAACAGTATCTAAAATTGCTCAAGTCAAACCAAATAATAGTGGTATTCGTGCAACTGTATACGATAAAGTTGGTAAACATGCGACTAAATACGCTAATAGAACTTACAAAGTATCTAAAGAAAGAACTATCGATGATAATACGTATGTCTTATTACAAAGCACATCTAAAAAAACACCTTTAGGTTGGTATAACGTCAAAGACTTAAACCTTCAAAATTCAAGTTCTGAACAAAAAACATCAGGTACTTATACTGTCAATCATAAAAACAATGGTCTTTATTCTGTAGCTTGGGGTACTCCTCAACAACGTTTAGATAATAAAGACTTAGCTAATAAACCATTCAAAGTTTCTAAATCTGTAGTTATCGGTAACACAACATACTTATTCGGTACTGTTAATGGTAAAGCTGGTTGGATTGCTAAAAATGATTTAGTGGCAAACTCTGATGCTAACAATGCTGAAGACTATCAATACGAATTTATTATCGATAGTAACAATGGTTTTTACTATGATAGCCCTACTTCAGCTAAAGCAACTGCATTGAAAGCGTATAATGAACAAATTTTCCAAGTGACACAACGTAAAGTAATCAATGGTAAAACTTGGTATTACGGCAAACTAAGTAATGGTAAGTATGTATGGATTAAAGATTCAGATCTTAAAAAGCAATTAGTGAAACAAGCAAAAACACATAGAACATTAGATCAAGCTACTGCTATTCAACAAAATGCATATGGCGCTCCACCACAAGTTCAACGTGATGGCCATAATTGGCATAATGCTACTTATAGCGAGATAAAAAATGCAATGGACACTCAAAAAATTGCTAAAGATGATGCGTTAAAATATCAATTTTTACGTTTAGATCGTCCGCAAAATCTGCCAGTAGCACAAATCAATACGTTACTTAAAGGTAAAGGCATACTTGAAAATCAAGGACAAGCATTTAGTGAAGCGGCTGCAACATCTGGTATAAATGAAGTATACTTAATTGCACATGCTTTAATTGAAACAGGTAACGGTCAATCTCAATTAGCTAAAGGTGCTAATATTGTTAATAATGTTGTTAATACTAAGTCTGCTACTAAATATCACAATGTATTTGGTATCGCAGCTTTCGATAGTAACCCATTAGCAAATGGAATTAGCTATGCTAAGAAAGCTGGTTGGAATTCAATTTCAAAAGCAATTATCGGCGGCGCTAAATTTATTGGACAGGATTACATTAAAGCCGGTCAAAACACGCTTTATAAAATGCGTTGGAATCCAAATAATCCTGGTACTCACCAATACGCTACAGATATTAATTGGGCTAACAGTAATGCACAATATTTAAAACAACTTTATGATCAAATTAAAACTGTTGGTAAATATTTTGAAATTCCAAGTTTTACAAAGTAATTTAATACAATGATTTTCACAAAAAAGACCAGTCTAAGCCCTATTAAGGTGGCTCAGACTGGTCTTTACTTATATAAAACATAAATTGTAATGTAACTAAACTAATAACAAAGCTATTCCTACTTTGAAACCAAATTTAGTATACGCTATCAAATGCAAAAAATGCCCTATGAAATCGTTATAATCGTTCGATTTCATAGGGCTCTCTTCTAAATATAGATATGGCGACTATTTAATTTGTCTAATAAATGATTTAAACTTTCAATTTCTTCTTGTGATAAACATTGGCATCTAGCTTCAATTAATTCACATCTTGCAGTGTTAATTTGTTTGATTAGATGACGTGCTTTATCAGTGAGACATAGCTCTTTACAGCGTAAATCCTCATGTGATTGTTGGCTTGTGATGTAGCCCTTTTGGACTAATTTTTTAATCCAACGTGAAACAATGGATTGTTCCCTACTCATCTTCATTGTTAAATCATACTGTGATAGACGATCATAGCTATAAAGTATTCTTAACAGTTCTAATTGATCATTAGTAATGTCTGTTCGTTGACCAAAGCGTCTATTGACTAAGCTTAAGTCGTTATTTGTTAGTGTAATAAGTTTTTCTAGTTGATTGTACATAGTTGTTCTACTCCACGTTTTTAATTGATATTACTATTATACTATGAAATTTTCATATGTCATGTTTTGTCAAAAAATCGTCACAATTGTAATCAAATGAGTATTAAGTGTTATTTCACGTTGAATATTAGCCACTAGACTAGCTAGCGTCTCTCTCCTACTTTTTAAAATATTCTGGGTTATCTTTATTTAATAACCAATTTCCAGTATTTAAGTAACTAGCGTAACCTGACCACAGAATATACGGAATTTGTAATAGACCCGCAAGTCGTTTCGCTTTAAACATTGTTATAGCGTTGATAATTACAGAAATTAATAATATGACACTGTCAATAAGCGCCACGCCTCTTAATTTTTCTTTAAAGTACAATAGTGACCACAAATAATTAAATGCCAATTGTAAATAATGAGTCATAGTGACAACTCTTTGTTTGCCACTATTTATAATACTCAATACAAATGAAACGCCCATTAACAAATATAAAATAGGCCATACGATTGGGAAGATATAACCTGGTGGTGATAATGGTAGTTTCTTAAATTGACGATAATCATTTTTAGTATCATTAGCAGTCAATCGTCCAATAATGCTCCCACCAATCATAGGTAAAAGTAAATGAATACTATTGATTATGTATTTTTTCATAATGTAAACCTCCTATACTATCTTTTATTCTTCCCTTAAAATTATTAATTTAATCTTATAAGAAAGTTTATAACTGTTAGTCAACAGATTACCCTAATTTGTTGCATTACTAAGTAAAGATGTACTAAGTTATATATTGTTAATATTTAACAAAGGAGACAATTGTATGACTATCGATAATAAGCGCGATTATTTTTTGATAATGCACGGGCAATACTTATATTTTTAGTCGTGTTTGGTCACATGATTCAACCCTATACGTCTGAAAGTAAGTATATGTCTGCACTTTATCTCGTTATTTATAGTTTTCATATGCCTACATTCCTGTTTATCTCGGGCTACTTTGCGAAACATTTAGATAAACCCCATTATTTGGAAAATGTTGCAAAAAAATTAATCGCACCTTATGCCATTTTTTATGCCTTTTTCTCAGTATATTATTTTATGACGGGAAAAAGTGATGCAATACAAATGGACCCATTAAATCCAGTTTTTGCGCTATGGTTCTTATTAACGCTTTTCTCATTCCATGTCATATTAGTCATTATTCGTCGTTATAAACCTTACTATGTCTTACCAATCGCTATTATCATTTCAGTTTTAGCTGGTTTTTCTGAAAATATTGATGGATACTTAAGTATTTCTCGAACTATTGTATTCTTCCCTATTTTTTATCTAGGTTATTTAACGACGAGATCGCATACGCGTATTTTGCGTAATAAGAAAATGAGTATTATTTCGGTGTTAATATTTGTGGCTTTCTTTATCGGCTATTACATTCATCCAATTAACCCCGACTGGTTACTAGGTAGTAGCCCGTATACATCGCTTAATCATAACAATGAAGATGTTTATAGCCCATTGAAACGTTTATTACTCTATGTGGTGATATTAATGGGAATGTTTGCATTTCTTGCTTTAATGAGCAATCACAAGCGCTTCTATACTTATATTGGTAATCGTACAATGTATGTCTATCTATTACATGGCTTAGTTATAGGTTTCGTAAGAGGACATGGTATTTATCCATTTAAAGATACCATTTCAGTACTGACGTATATATATTTAATTATTATCTCAGCTGTAATTGTTTATCTTCTTTCGACTAATTTTGTTTGTAAATGGACTAATCCAATTATTAATCTTAAGAAACCATCTGAGTTTAGACGTTAATTTTTAAATTTCCCACCAAAAAAGATACCCATTTATCTTAGGTAAAAGTGTGTTATTATAAGAATATTCTAAAAAATAAGTCTGAACATGAGATAAGGCACAAATTATTTATATCATGAAATACCGTTTAACAACATCCTTATCTCACTTTATTTAGGCTTGGGTATTGATTGAGGTGTAAATATGAAATTATCATTAAATTCTAATTCGAAATTTTTAAGAGCGCCGAGTATTCGGCAATTTTCAAATAAAATGAAGCATATTGAAGATTGTGTCAATTTAACTATTGGTCAGCCCGACTTTCCGATGCCTGATGTAGTTAAAAACGCTTATATTCATGCTATTCAAGAAGATAAAACAAGTTATTCTCATAATAAAGGCTTGCCTGAAACACGCCAAGCTATTAGCCAGTATTTCAAAAATAAATATGGTTTCTACTATAGCGAAGAAGAAATTATTGTGACTAATGGTGCAAGTGAAGCATTAGACACCTCTTTGCGTAGTATCATTGAGCCAGGTGATGAAATTTTAATCCCAGGGCCTATCTATGCAGGGTATATCCCTTTAATTGAAACATTAGGTGGCCAGCCTATTTATATAGATACTACAAACTCTAATTTCAAAGTGACACCAGAGTTAATAGCTCAACACATTACAACTAAGACGAAGGCTATCTTACTTAACTACCCTACCAATCCTACGGGTGTCATTCTAGAACGTGAAGAAGTAGAGGCACTAGTTAATGAGTTAAAAGACAGAGAAATTTTTATCATTAGCGATGAAATTTATGCTGAAAACACATTTAAAGGTCAACATACATCATTTGCAGAATATCAAGAAATACGTGACCAATTATTATTAATTGGTGGCTTGAGTAAATCACATTCGGCTACAGGTATCCGCATTGGTTTCCTCATTGGTCCAGAATATTTAATTGAAAAATTAACATTCATGCACGCCTACAATTGTATTTGTGCTAATGTTCCTGCCCAAATCGCTTGTATTACTGCTTTAACTGAAGGATTAAATGCGCCACAATATATGAATGAAGCTTATATTGAACGTCGCAATTATTTAAAAGATAAATTATTAGAATTAGGTTTTGAATTAGAAGCTCAACCTGAAGGTGCTTTTTATATTTTCCCAAGTATTAAAAAGTATACCGAAGAAGATTATGCCTTTTGCGTCAAACTCCTTGAAGAAGCACATGTGGCTATCGTGCCAGGCTCTTCATTTACGGATATTGGTAAAGGATATGTACGTATTTCTTACGCCTATGACATGGATGTTTTAAAAGAAGGTATGCGCCGTTTAGAACAATTTTTAAAAGAAAATTATCATTTATAAAATATAAGAAAAAAGACACTTGAAAGAAAGTATATGTCTCACTCTTTAGTGATTGATACTTCTAGTTCAAGTGTCTTTATTTATGTTAATTGATTACTTATGGGAATTTAGGAAATTGATCGAAGTCTGGATCGCGTTTTTCTTTAAATGCGTCGCGTCCTTCTTTAGCTTCATCCGTTGTATAGTAAAGTAATGTAGCGTCCCCAGCCATTTGTTGTAAACCAGCTAAACCGTCAGTATCAGCATTCATCGCAGCTTTTAAGAAACGTAAAGCTGTTGGAGAATGTTTCATGATATCTTGACACCATTTAACTGTTTCATCTTCAATTTGATCTAAAGGTACTACAGTATTAACTAAGCCCATGTCTAATGCTTCTTGTGCATTGTATTGACGACATAAGTACCAGATTTCACGTGCTTTTTTGTGTCCAACGATTCTTGCTAAGTAGCCTGAACCATAACCAGCATCAAATGAACCTACTTTAGGGCCTGTTTGACCAAAGATAGCATTATCAGCTGCAATTGTTAAGTCACATACTACATTTAACACGTTTCCGCCACCGATAGCATAGCCTCTAACCATTGCAATCACTGGTTTAGGTATAACACGGATTAAACGTTGTAAATCTAATACATTCAAACGAGGAATTTGGTCTTCGCCTACATAACCGCCATGGCCACGTTTCTTTTGGTCGCCGCCTGAACAAAATGCTTTGTCGCCTTCACCTGTTAAAATAATCACTGAAACATTTTGATCATCGCGTGCACGACCAAATGCATCAATCATTTCAGCAACTGTCTTAGGTGTAAACGCATTACGCACCTCTGGACGGTTGATTGTTACTTTTGCAATTCCTTCGAAGTATTCATATTTAATTTCATCATATTCTCTAAGTGTTTCCCACTGTCTAGTCATTTTGCTCCTCCTTTAAAAAACCTATTACTATTGTATCAAATTCCGCTTCATCTTCCACATGAATTGTATGACCAACTTCAGAGAAGATGTGCACGTGGCTATTACTTATGTCTTTAGCCATAGCCTGAGCTGTTTTAACAAATTTCTTATCTAATTCTCCCGCTAAAATGAGGCAAGGCACCTGAATGTCATGAATCTCATTCCATAAAGAAGGCATATGGCCTGTGCCATACTCACGCAATGCCTTAGCTAATTTGTGAGGTTGTTGAGACATTCGCATCTCACGAATCGCTTTTTTCTTATCTTTATCTAAATCATATTGTGTGTAAAATAACGGGAGCTTTTCCCAATCATTTACGAATATTTCAAGACCTGCGATGTCTAATACCTTACCTCTTGCAGCATCAACTTGTTGGCGTTCCATGCGGTCTTCTTCCTTCTCAATACCTGGAGACGTACTTTCCAATATAAGATGTTGTAATTTATATTTACCATGTAACGCATAATATAATGCTATACGGCCGCCCATTGAATAGCCTAATAGATTCAATTGGTAGTCTTTATAAAGCGCTAACACCTCATCTATTTCTTTAGCTAAAAATGGGAAATCCCATGTAACGTCCATTGAAGTAGTATCTTGCCCATGTCCAGGTAAATCAATCGTTAAGACATTGGTTTCTTTTAACAATGCTTCAAGGTGAGTATTATACGTACGACTATCACTAATAAAGCCATGTAATAATATTAAAAGTTGTGTTGTATCTTGATTAGATTGATGAAAATTATAATGTAACATTTAATATCCCACTCAATTTCTTATATAAAATTTGATGTTGTTCCAAATTATCATCACGGTCAGTTATTATTTCATAAATACGTGAACTCATATGTGATAATTTTTCATGCGCAAAATCTGTTACAGTATTAAAACGTTTAAATGTAAAATCATAAAGCAATGCCGTATATTCAAAATTTAAACCAGTTGGCGTACCAAATAATCTTTCAAAGTAAGCATCAGCTGATGATTTTTGAGGAAGATAAGAGAAAATCCCCCCACCATCATTATTTAGTAACACAATATTTAAATGGATATCATTTAATTTCGCCATCAATAAACCATTCATATCATGATAAAACGCTAAATCACCAATCAATAAGGTAATATTTTTATGCACTGCCATGCCAATTGCCGTAGACACTACGCCATCAATTCCATTTGCGCCACGGTTAGCATACACTTCAATTTCTTTATCCAAAAGTAAGTTATCGATATCACGAATAGGCATACTATTGCTGACAAATATAGCATCTTCACTAGATAATTTATCAATTAATAAGTTTACATAAGCCGCTTCATCTGTCGCTTGTGACATATGTTTAGAGATGATAGTGCGTGCTTGTGTTTCTAATGTTTGCCACGTTTCTAACCAATCTTTACGTTTAATTGCTGGCTCTTCAATTAAATTTCTGAAGAAGTCATTTGATGATATTTCGTAGGAAATACTTGGTGGCGTTGGAAAGACATCAATCTTATCATTATTTTGTACAAGAATTTGAAATGCATTAGTACGTTTAAGCCATTGGTTCAACTTTTTAGAAATAACCGGTTTACCAACACGGATAATAAAATCAACATCTAACTCTAAGCCGGCACGATAATATAAATCGTAAGTTGTGATTACATTTGGATGATTATATTTGCGTAGTTGACTTAAAGGATCAGCCAAGATTGGCAAATCATGAATGGTTGCATAAGTTAGAATTTGATCCACTGCTTGATGTTGCATATCACCTACGATAATTAGCCCTTTTTTCTGTTTTAAAATTGCGCTAATATCTTGGGTATTAATGTTTTTTTGATAATGTGGCAACGTTTTGTGATAAGACGTAAGCCATTCTACTTTTTCAAGATCTGGTGTTAACGGTTCTCTAAACGGTAAGTTGAAATGAATAGGCCCACGATGCGGTCCATACAAATATTGACTCGCAATTTGCATTTGATAATAAATAGCCTCTGTCATTTGGTCACTGCCATCAGCTACAGGCATATCGAATTGGAATTTAACATAATTCTCAAACATATTCACTTGATTAATTGCTTGAGGCGCACCTACACTTCTTAACTCATGAGGACGATCACTCGTTAATACAATCATTGGGATTCGACTAATTTGGCTTTCGGCAATCGCAGGTGTATAGTTCGCTGCCGCCGTACCTGATGTACATAATATCGCTACCGGTCTATTGCTTCCTTTTATTAAGCCTAAAGCAAAGAACGCGGCGCTACGTTCATCTGGATGAATCCAAGTTGTAATGTTAGGGTGTGCTTCAAAAGCAATGGCTAGCGGAGTCGAACGTGACCCTGGGCTGATTACTACTTCGCGCACTCCATATGCATAAAGTTCTGAAGCGAACGTATAGACTTGTTTAGTTAATACTTCATTATGATTCATTCTTATCCACTACTCCTAATGCGTTCATCATTGGCGAGAATTTAACTGCTGTTTCAGCAACTTCGCTCTCTGGATCAGAATCTTTAACAATACCGCATCCCGCGAAAAGGGTCGTTTGATTCTGTTTGATTAGCATAGAGCGAATCGCTACAATAAATTCACAATCATCGTTCATGTCAATATATCCTACAGGTGCACCGTAAAGACCACGTGTGCCAAACTCATTTTCTTCGATAAATTTAACCGCTTCTTCTTTTGGATAGCCACCTAAAGCAGGCGTTGGATGCATTTGATCTATTAATCCAATATACGAATTACTTTTTAGTTTGCCTTGAATTTTAGTATATAAATGGTACAAGTGGTCATTTTTAAGAATGTTAGGTGTTTGATTATAGTCTACATCTTCAATATACGGCTCAATATCATGTAATATACTGCGAACCACAAAGTCATGTTCTCCTAAATTCTTTTTATCTTGTAAGAATGCTTCGATATTTTTTTGATCTTTTTCCTCGTCGTGCGAACGTTTAATAGTTCCTGCTACAGCTTTTGTCGACAATACGCCATCTTCTACTTTTAACAATTGCTCAGGCGTTTGTGAGAAGAAGACTGACTCGTTAGACTCCAATATAAAGAGATAACTGTTTTTTTCATTTTGAAGTGCTCGATTTAATACATACGGAATGTTAATAGGCTTATCGAACTTAATCATTCGACGTCGAGCAAGTACAATTTTCTTATTTTCATCAAGTTGTTCAATCGCATTACCAACGAGTTCTTTCCATTCATCTTTATAAATATCTTCCATACGGGTAATGTTTCCTAGTGTTTCTTCATGATTAGAGCCATCTATGTCAGCATTTTCAAAATATGAAATAACATCTTTAAAATGGTCCATATCAAAACTTGCTCGTTCAACTGTATATGTTAATAATGTTTGATTATCAATTGAAGAGATTAACACTTCCGGTACAACGAAGTGGTTAATACCAAATTCACGCCATTCATCATCTGATTTATGACTTGAGAATTGGAAGCCGCCAATCACTTTTAGATGATGTTTTTTAGTTTCAAGATGGATTAACTCAACTTCGTTTTTAAACTTTTCCCACTCACGAAAGATTGATTGTTTATTCTCAAAATTATTTTTAAATTTTTGAACAGCATGATAGCCGAAAAACGAAGACGTATTATCATTTAAACGAAAATAAAAACGATCTCCAGCTTGGTCTTCTGTTAAATGAAACAACGCATCGGGCGTCAATGTTTTATCTAATACTACTTCAACAGAGACCCAACTTTTATTACTTTCATATATAGATTCAATAATTTCGCCTTCTTTTAAATTCGCAGCCATTCATTTCACTTCTTTCATTATCTATTTTTACTCATTACAATATTGTATCATTTTTACTTATTTATAGTGGCATAATTGCTTAATCAAATTATGAAATATTTCACGTAGTTTGACCTTTATAACCTATTCCTTTAAAATACATATGTTAAAACTTTATATTATAAGAGGTAGATTAATTATGGCAGATCAATATCAACAATATTCTACTGTTAGAAAATATTGGCACTTAATGCGACCTCATACACTAACTGCTGCAGTTGTACCCGTGTTAGTGGGTACAGCAACTGCTAAACTTTTTTTATTAGGAAGTCAAAATAATATTAAATTTAGCTTACTATTAGCAATGTTAATTGCATGTCTTTTAATTCAAGCTGCAACGAATATGTTCAATGAATATTATGACTTTAAAAAAGGTTTAGACGACCACACTTCCGTTGGTATCGGTGGCGCTATCGTCAGAAATGGTATGAGCCCTAAACTTGTCATGAATCTAGCAATAGCGTTTTATGTCATTGCCGCTTTACTCGGTATCTATTTAGCTGCACATAGCTCATTCTGGATTATTCCAGTAGGCCTTGTATGTATGGCTATTGGTTACTTGTACACTGGTGGACCTATGCCAATTTCATGGACACCATTTGGTGAATTATTCTCAGGTCTATTTATGGGTATGGTTATTATTTTGCTTGCTTTCTTTATTCAAACTGGCAATATAAACGCGCTTGTAGTTTGGATTAGTGTTCCTATCGTTATTACGATTGGTCTTATTAATATGGCAAATAATATTCGTGACCGCGTTAAAGATAAAGCAAGTGGACGTAAAACTTTACCTATCTTATTAGGTAAACGTGCTTCAATTATTTTTATGGCAGCGATGTACATTCTCGCTTATGCCATCGTTATCTTTATAGCTTTATTCGTCCCAGGTGGCTCACTATTTTACTTATTAGTATTATTATCATTCCCTATGCCAATAAAAGCGATTCGTCGTTTCAAAAAGAACGATACGCCTGCTAGCATGATGCCGGCTATGGCAGCTACAGGTAAAATGAATACAGTATTCGGCTTATTATACGCTTTAGGTATTTACATTAGTGCGTTACTAGGTAATGTTTAAAGCTAGAATATCGACTTATACTATCCAACATGACTGTTTTAAAACAGTTTAATGTTGGATTTTTTTATTTAACTCGTTAACCTGGCATATAAACCATATGTAAATAATTATGCCCATACAAATTGATATCTTCTGTCCATTTAAAACCTAAACGTTCATAAAGTTTTTGTGCTTTAGGATTATCATAGTCACAACTTAAACTCCATTTATAATTTGGATAACTGTGGATGAGGTATTCAAATAGTTGCGTAGCAATGCCTTGTCCCCTAAATTCGGGAAATGTAGCAACGGTTTCGATATACCATTCATCGTCATGTGCTTCTTTTAAAGGTAATGGTGTCCCCAAGCTTTTTATATCTTCTTCAAGCGCCAATTCTTGCCATGAGCTCTCTAACATCATTTCTTGTGCCCCATCATATGCGATAATACAACCTGCAACTTGCCCTTCTTGTTCATACACCCACACATTCTGATAATTTGTACGATAATTAATGTTGACGATACTTTCTTCTAAAGCGTGAAGCACTCGTTCTTTAGTAATATGATTAATAATATCGAGCTCCATATCTTGCCAAATTATATAACATAATTCCGCAATTTGTTTATTATCGCTTGGTCTCGCCTTACGTATCATATACCTTCATCCCCTTTTCAATTGTCATTTAATTACATTATATAAAACTTCCAAATATTATTAAATTAATTGTAAATTTAGATGATTTGCTTTTTATCCGAAAATGATTAAAATGTGGATTTAAGGAGGCATCGTGATTATGAAGGTAAACAAAACGTTATATGTGCTATGTGCTATTTTCTTAGGTGGCGTTGGTATTCACAAATTCTATGCTGATAAAGTATGGCAAGGCGTGCTCCATTTAGTGTTCTTCTGGACTGCTATTCCTAGCATCATTTCAATTATTCATGGAATTTTAATTATATTTACAACAAAAGCAGATCAATACGGCTACATTACGTTGTCTAAAAAAGATATATAAGACAAATTTTTGTTGAAATTAAGCGTTTCTTCTTAATATTTTTTAAAATTTATCTTTAACTGTATGTGAATCGGGTAGAATTTAATAACCATTAAGTAAAGGAGCAAGAAAATATGAATATCGTTAAACGCGTCTTAAGAACGCTTATCACTGGTTATTTAGTAAAATGGATTCGTGATAAGATAGAAGGAAGATCAAAAGGCGGTAAAAAATAATAAAATTAAAAAGGTCTATTCGCTAACTTTAAGTAGTGAATAGACCTTTTATAATGAACTACAGGATCCTGATTTACTCATTTAGAAATGCCTCCAAATTTTTATATTCATTCGTATAATTGATAAAATCTGTTTCATTTTTATTAACTAATGTTTCATCAATTAATTCAATAAGTTGTTTTTTACGTGCTTGCCGAAGGGCCTCATCAATTACTAGCTCAATTCCAAGATCATTAACCGTTGTTACAAAATCTTCTAGCGTCGTGTGTTTGACGTTGGTATTGTAATGCATTACAATCACTGCCTTTCTTATTTATTTATTGATAGTATACAAGTTTTTATTTTTTTAATCAATCGAATATCCTGACTTTTCATTAGAAATAAGTGTAATATCATTTATTAAGAAACGCTTGACAATACATAATAATTTTATATAATAATTAAATATTATTAGTTACAGACAATAAATATTTACTAATAATAAATATTTACTAATAATAAATATTTAAATAAAGAAGGGCTTTGATGGAGCAAAATTCATCACCTCATAATACAGTTTATATTATTCGTAAAGGGGATATGGTAATTAAACCTATATTTGATGATTATGGTCAAACTAATGGAACTAAAATCATGAAATATGACACATCAATCGAAACTAGCCCCTTTAAAACTCAGAAAATCATAGAACGGTCTTGTAAATTTTATGGAAACAACTATATTAGCAAGAAATCAGAAACACAACGAATTGCAGGTATCACAAGTAAACCCCCAATCCTGCTAACTCCTTTGTTCCCTACTTATTTCTTTCCTACACATTCGGATCGCTTAGAAGAAAACATGTGGATTAACATGCATTACGTTTTAGAAGTAAAGCCTCTTAAAAATCGGAAAAGTAAAATTATTTTCGCTAATGAACAAACTTTAACCCTCAACGTTTCATATCATAGTTTATGGCATCAATACTCAAATTGTATTTATTACTATTACATGGTGGATAAACATGCGCGTATGAAATCTAATAATCCAGAAATGCCTATCGACTATGAAAAATCTACACTAAATATTTTCGAAGCACTTTCACACTATTCCCTATTACAAGATAGATAGTTTTATGTTTAATTTTAAAATATACGGGATTTTTATATTAATATAGTGTAAATATTCCGTATATTTTTTGAAAATTATCCCTTGCAAATTTTAAGTTTATTGATATAATAATATTTGTGCTCATTAGAGAAATCATATGAAATTCATATTAATCCGCAGTAGCTCAGTGGTAGAGCTATCGGCTGTTAACCGATCGGTCGTAGGTTCGAATCCTACCTGCGGAGCCATATGGAAACGTACTCAAGTTGGCTGAAGAGGCGCCCCTGCTAAGGGTGTAGGTCGCGAGAGCGGCGCGAGGGTTCGAATCCCTCCGTTTCCGTACTTTATAATAACCCTTCGTGAGAATGAGGGGTTATTTTTTATGCCATTATTTAAAGCTCTGGACAAGCCTAAAAATCTTTATCCAGAGCCTTAATTAATTTTATTTAATTGCTTATCTCATTGGCCATACTATTAATAAGACATTAATTTTAAGATTTTTTCTTTGTCGATGTCTCCGAAATAGTGATAGAAATCATAATTTTCCATGCCTTCTTTAATATGTGTATAATCATGAAGTGCACCAACTAATGCATTTTCTAATTCAGTTATATCGCCTTCACCAAAGAAATCACCGAAAATTCTGGCATGTTCGATTTTACCTTTTTTAACGTCGAATTTAATTTGAACGAAACCTTTTTCAAATTTCTCGTCACGTTCAAAGTTGTAGTTAGGATTTCTTCCATAGTTCCAATCCCACGTACGATATTTTTCATTACTTAACTCTTCGATGTTCTTCCAATCTTCATCTGTTAATTTGTACTCTTCTACTTCATGTTCGCCGAAGATCGTTTTCAAGATGATTTGTTTAAATTCTTCAATAGAAATTGATTCTTCTAAAAATTCATCAATATTAGCAACACGTTTACGTACAGATTTAATACCCTTAGATTGAATTTTTTTAGGGTTAACTCTTAATGCGTTTTGTACCTCGCCTAAGTCACTATTAAGCATTAATGTACCGTGGCTAAACATTCTTTCTTTAACTTTAACCATTGCATTTCCTGAAATTTTAGCTTGCCCTACTTGGATATCATTTCGTCCAGTCATTTCGGCATTAACGCCCATAGATTGTAACGCTTGAACGATAGGTTCAGTAAATTTTTTAAAATTATGGAAACTATTGCCATCATCATCAGTAATAAAACTAAAGTTTAAATTACCCTGATCGTGATAGACAGCACCGCCTCCAGAAATACGTCGAACTACATGGATACCGTGTTCATCTACATATTGTTTGTTGACCTCTTCAATTGTATTTTGGTTTTTACCAACAATAATAGATGGGCCATTCACGTAAAATAAAAAGTAACTATCATCTGCTGGTAAGTGCTTTAATACATACTCTTCCATCGCAAGATTAATAGTAGGATCGGTAATATTATTATTACTTACAAATTTCATATTTATCTCTCCTCTTATCTCTCTGATATATGCCCTTAATCTAGTTATGCCTTATAATTAAATATATTGCCAATTATTTACTCAAATTTGACATTATTTTCAAAATTAAAATATTATTTGCCATTTTTAGCATATATTTGTTTATTATTAGGCTAAATTTTAGTACAATATAGCCTAGCTATGATTTGAGGAGGACTCGAAATGACTGTTGCAGAAGTAGGAAATATTGTAGAATTTTATGACGGTTTAAGAGGCCGTGTTGAAAAAATTAATGACAATTCAGTAATTGTTGACTTAACTATTATGGATAACTTTAATGACTTAGACTTACCAGAGAAAACAGTTATTAATCACAAACGATATACGATCGTTGAATAAGAAGGTTAATATTAAATGAAAAATATATCGAAAGCTTTAATTTGGTTTATTGCAAGCTTTATTGTCTTCCATTTGATTCTATATATTATGTGGGGGGAGCATCAAGAATACTGGTATTTATACACAGGTATTATGTTGATTGCTGGCATTAGTTATGTTTTCTACCAAAGGGATATTGAGTCGAAACGTTTATTAACTTCTATTGGGGTTGGAATTTTAACAAGTATCGTCTTGATTATTGTTCAATTCATCTTCTCGTTATTAACACCACAAATAACGTATGCTGAGCTTATTAAAGAACTATCAAGAACAGGTGTATATTTCAAATGGCAAATGCTAGTAACGTTAATTTTTGTTATACCTTGTCATGAATTATATATGAGAACAGTTTTGCAAAAAGAATTAACTCGTTTTAAGTTACCTAGCTGGTTAGTAATTATTATTACTGCCTTATGCTCAAGTTCGTTATTTATATACTTAGACAAATGGTGGATTGTAGCATTTATTTTTGTTACTCAATTAGTTTTATCATTTAGTTATCAATATACACGTCGTATAGTAACTACATCATTAGGCCAAATTGTTGCCATCATCTTGTTATTAATATTTCATGGATAAAAAACTTTTCTTAGTTTAAATAGCTAAGAAAAGTTTCTTTTTTTAGAAGTAATTTGTAACGCACATACGTTTATATTATTGAAGAGAGCATTAAATATTTACTTTAAAGTTGTCTATGACTGATAAGTTATAGCTTGGCTCTTTTAAATTTTTAGCAATAAGCATACTCATTGGTAAATTATGAGTAGCGTGATGAATCATAGCCTCATCTAAATATTGACGATAATTTCTGTAACAATAATCTGTCATCGTAATTCTATATTCCTCATTTAATTCTATGTCTTTCAAACACACACGGTTAAATGGTTCTTTCGACATGTCCACTTCATATTCAAAACCTTGCCATATGGTACATAAAGTTTCGTCTACAATTGTCATAGTTAACTGTTCATTTTCAAATTGGATGTAAGAATATGTATATTCAATCATGTCTTTGATTTGTTGACCAGTCAGAGTTAAATCGAGTGCTTTATCTGGGTGAGGATAGGCATAATAAATATCTTCATTTGTTATTACGTCATTAAATCCCTTTTCACCATTTTTAGGCACATTAGCACATGTAATAGTATTATCATAGGCCAATTTAAGACTATCATGTAGAAGTTGGGTAAATGGATGTGTCTTGGTTAGCAAATCCTCTAGTCCATTAACTTGCATATTATAATTGTTTTCGGAAATGACTTCTTTAGACCAATGCGCTACTGCTTTGCGATCATAATATGTCATATCGAGTAACTCATCATCTTCTTTGTATTCACTTAAATCAACGACTTCAGACTGAATATCTTCTTTTTCGAAGGTGCTTGTTCGTTTTTTAAATTTTATTTTAACGTGAATTAATTCTTGCGCATTTTGACCTGCTTGAACATACATTGTCTCATAATCATTACCAATTATTGTTTGATGTTGGTGGGCAGTAATCATTAAATCAATTACACCAATTTCTTTCATTAATTTTTCAGCTTCGTGCGAACTCTCTCCGTGACGATGATTCGTCTGACTAATCTTATTTAAACCTCCATGATAAATAACGATTAAGAAATCTGGATGTTCAGTTTCATGAATATATCTAATCCATCGTCTTGCTGAAAATAATGTTTTTTCAATAGAAACATCTTTTTCCATTTCAGCGTATTCATTTTTCATTAACCCATCTGCCGTCAAACCAACAATCGCTATCCTAACATTGTCATATTGTTTAATCACATAAGGTGTTGAAAAATAAGGCTCTTTCGTCAGTGAGTACTCTATATTGGCCGATAACCACTGAAAGCGTGCTAATGATACGGAACGTGTTAAGAAAGATAATCCGAATTTAAAATCATCGGGACTTACCCCACTCGCATCATATTGCATATCATTCATTAGCTTAACCATTGGGTGACGTTTATATGGTGCTACAATAGCGTAATAATAGGCTTCCAAAGAGCCAGCTAAACTCCCTCCGCTATCAAGTAAAATAACATTATCATTATTTTCTCTAACATTTTTAACATACGCACCGGCGCGGTAAATATTCGATCCATAATCACCATTCAAAAAATGACTATGCATATCAGATGTTGCCAAAATATTTATATTTATATTTTCGTTTTTTTCCACGTTTACACACCCCTTATTTAAGGTTAGTTTAACATTTATTAAACCCTGAGTGTTATTCATTTAGTACGTTTTAAAATAGATAAAAAGCCAGTCTAAGACATATTTCTATGTCTCGACTGACTTCTCAAATTAACCTATTTGTACACGTTCTTTAGGATAGTGGAATTTATCTGGTTCTTTACGGCCTGCAATCATAATAATAAATGAAATAAGGCCTACACGTCCTATAAACATCAATATCATTAGTATGACTTTTGTAAGTCCACTAATATCGTCAGTAACGCCTAATGATAAACCACATGTTCCGAACGCTGACATGACTTCAAAGAATACTTGCAAGAACGTTAAATTACTTTTTTCCGTAGCTAAGATAATTATCATACTTGTAAATGTAAGCAATGATGCCATAGTAAATACCGCAAATGAACGTTGTATATCTACGACATGGATTTCTCTATTAAATACTTTGACGGCTGATTTTTCAGTATTATTATTAAAATTAATAACAAACAAAATTAAAATCGCAAAAGTAGTGGTACGGATACCCCCACCGACTGAACTTGGAGAAGAACCTATAAACATTAAGAGACTCATGATGACATTGGTTGCATCACTAAAGTTAGTAACATCTATTGTTTGTAAACCAGCACTTCTCGTCGTTGCAGATTGAAATAGAGAATAGAATAACGATTGATGCCAGCTTAAACCTTTAAAAGCATGATTATGTTCAAGTGCTAAGATAACTATCACCCCGAAAGTGAATAAAAAGAAATATGTTGTTGTAGTTATTTTAGTAAACAAAGAAAATCTAAAATGGCTTACTCTATTTCTAACATAAGCTCTAATTTCTAATAATACTGGAAATCCTATAGAGCCTAATACGATTAAAAACATTACAATCGTTTGGACAAAATAATCTTTCGCATATGGCACTAAAGATTGACCTGTGATGTCTAATCCACCATTTGTAGTTGCAGATACTGAAACAAACAATCCTTGCATCAATGAATTTTTCAAATCTGGATTGTCTCTATAAAAGTAAAATGCTAATAATAAAGCACCAACAAATTCGATTGTCAGTATCGTTTTAATTATTTCTAAGATTAATTTTACTGTCCCGCTCATCGTATCTTTATTATTATCTAGCATGATTAATTGACGTTCACGAATACCAATATGTTTACCGAGCACGACCCATAAAACAGTACCGATTGCCATAACGCCAATTCCGCCGATATTTAATATAACTAGTATAATTATTTGCCCAAACACCGAATAAGTATCCACAATATTAATTGGTGATAAGCCAGTTACACTAATACCAGAGACAGCCACAAATAAAGTGTCTATAGGACTCACGGTCACACCCTGTTTATGTACAAACGGTAAGTTTAATAATAAAAATGCGACAACTATAGCTATTAGATAATATAAAACAATCCCTTGTTGAGGACTTGATTTTTTTAATAACTTACCGAAAATAGACATTAACTTGTCACCTCAACGTTATTTTAATTTGATTTTTATTTCTTGAGATTTTCCGTCTCTATATATTTTTCCTGTCAATGTTGCTAAATCCTGTCTATGATTGAAAATAATCTGTCTATAATCTAAATTATTTTTTATTGTTTTACTATCTAATTCTACAACTACATCGCCAGTTTTTAAACCAGATTTTTCACCTAACCCACCATCTTTTAACTTTTCCACTACTATACCGTTCGCAATATCATTTGGAACGTTTAAAATTTCACGTTCATAGCTATTAAGGTCTTGTACATTTTCAATGGCGATACCTGTATTAGGATAATCGATTTTACCTTTCTTTTCTAGTTCATTAGCTATTTCCATAGCATCGTTAATAGGAATGGCAAAACCCATGCCTTCTATGTTTGGCATATTTATTTTTAATGACACTATACCAACAAGTCTTCCACTATCGTTTACTACGGCGCCACCCGAATTTCCAGGATTAACTGACGCATCTATTTGAAATGCTTTAATACGTTCATCATTTTCACTATCTTGGTCAAAATCTACAGCTACTGCTCTATTCAGTCCCGAAACGATGCCTTTAGACACACTGTTTTTAAAGTCTTCGCCTAATGGGTTGCCTACTACAATAATAGATTCACCCAAAACTAATTTACTTGAATCTCCAATCTCAATTGGTTTAATGTTTTGATCTTTGATATTTGCCTTAATCACTGCAATATCAGACCATTTATCTTTACCAATAACGCTTGCTTGTGTTGAGGTATGATCACCATAAGTTACTTTAATCTTATCGCTACCACTTATAATGTGAGTATTAGTTAAAATAAAAAAAGCATCGCCTACTTTTTTGTAGACGACACCTGAGCCAAGTTCACTATTTGAATTTGTATTTGTTTGTTGAACTGAAGTTTTCTTAGGTGCGTCACTTTCCACTGTTACTACTGACTTAACAGTGTCGTTAGCGTTTTTCATAGTTGATGTATACTTCGTATGATTACTTTCACTTTGGTTAACACTACTACTTTGATTAATATTAGAAATAATAGCATTTAATAATAGAATAATTAAGATAATTGCTACAACAATAACTATTTTAACCCAATGTAATTTAAAGAATGCTTTCACTTGATCCATAAAATTAGTATTGTTTGATGCTAGTTTATCCTTATCATCGGCTTGTTTCTCTTTAGATGAAGTATGAGCTTGCGCCTTGTCATTATCATTTGATGTTTGATCATCTAATCGTTTTGAACTGTCATTAGTTTCTTTAGTTAAGGTTGTTTTATGTTCATCTTTACGAGCTTTACCAGACTTAGCATTGTCTGTTAACTTATCAACCTTAGCTGTGTCATTGCTTTTAGATGACTTATCGCCATGTTCTTGTTGATGAGTTGTGAGGTTAGCTTGTTTCTTTTTGTTTTTCTCTTTCTTAATAGTACTTTGTTCTTCTTTGTCTTTGTTTTTTCTTAATCTACTATATTCAGGCTGAGATAAGTTAGTGTCATTTTTATTACCATCAATACTAGTAGTTTTATTTTGATTACGCGCATTGTCTGAAATTTTATTGTCTTTATTCTCAGACTTATTTTCTTTTTTAAGATGTTGTTCTTCAGGCAAAGTTAAATTATGGGAATCCTTTGAATTGCCTTCAACTTTAGAAGTAGACTCATTTTCTGCTCTTAGCTTTGCTAGATGCTGCTGTTGTTGAATTTCTTCTTGAGTGAGTTTTTCAATTCGCGCTTTTCTCAAATTGTCTTTCACGCGTTCTTCATTAAGCTTTGCTTGTTGTTGCTCTTTTTGAGCTAAGCGCTCTCTTTGCTCTTTTTCTCGCTTAATTCTAGCCTCACGCTCTTCATTATGAAAATATTCATGACGTTTACGGCGATATTTATCACGAGGTATTACATGTTTTTTATCATTATTCAAAGATGCTCACTCCTAACGTTTAACTCATAACGTATATTATATTATGACGAAATTTAAGCGATATACTTGTATGTAACTATGTATTTTTTAATTTTAAGTCATTTATACATTAATTAAAGTTTAATATCAATAGTATAAATTAGCAATGAATTGATGATGTATTTCTAAAATTCCCTTATAAAATATGTTGAGAATGGTACATCTATCTAATTTTCCTATATATTCTATTATCTCCTAGCAAGATTCTGCAAAAAAGAATAAAGCATGTTAATTCTATGTTTATGCCTCTCCCCTACTAATAAAATTAGAGCTCAAAACATTTATAAAAATGTCTCAAGCTCTAAAGATAATGCTAATATTATTTATTTTTCTTTTTATTATTACGTACTGATGTTAACCAACCAATAACAACTAATAGAATCATTACAGTCCAGAAAATGGCTTGCCATAATGTACTATGTGGGAAGTCTTCTGGTAAAATGCCGATATCTTTATGAGCAAGTACGATGACTACTAATTTAATACCTACCCAACCTACAATGGCAAAAGCAGCGCCTTCTAAGCCAGGGTATTTATTAAGTAAGTTAACGAACCATGTAGCAGCAAAACGCATAAGAATAACGCCAATCATGCCACCGATAAACATTACACTAAATTGTCCTAAATCCATACCGCCAAAGTGGATACCCACTTCAGGTAATGTCACGGCAATAGCCATGGCAGCTAACATTGAATCAATAGCAAAAGCAATATCAGCAAATTCTACTTTAAATACAGTGCCCCAGAATTGCATAGGACTAACTTTTTTCTCTTTACCAGACTCATCAAAGTGATGGTCGTCTCCTTCGGGTTGTTCTTCGCCTTTTGAGTGGAAGAAATTCCAAAGATTTTTTATAGACATAAAGATTAAATATGCAGCGCCTAGTGCTTGAATAAACCAGAAATTAACGATAATACTGATTAGGAATAAAGCAAGGAAACGGAATACAAACGCACCTAATAGGCCGTAAAATAATGCTTTCTTACGTTGTTCGGGTGGTAAGTGCTTAACCATTACAGCCATTACGACAGCGTTATCAGCTGCTAATAAGCCTTCTAAAAAGACTAGCACTAAAATTACCCACAAATACGGTAAAATTAAACTCGGATCCAATGTGGACAGCTCCTTTTTATTTTAATACAAATAAAGAGACCTATGCTAAATAATAGCAAAGGTCTCACTTAGCAATTAATTGCCCACTTTACCGGAAGATAAGACTTCGTAATGACGATAAAGTGCTAAACCATGTGTTCTTATGGTTCTCAAGTTACTCCCCTCTGACATGTATGTTGTCATAGGTATTCATTTGTTATGTGTATTATAACCAAAGTCAGTCCAAATACACAATTATTAATTATCAACTAATTAAAATCTTAACAGTATATTGATTATTACCCACTCTATACAAAGTTATTCTTATAATAAGCTAAATAATTTAATTTCTGGGAATTTCTCTTCAAACCAACGTGTAGCGAACTCATTTTCAAATAGGAAGACAAAGTTATCATATCTGTCTTTCACTAAGATTGAACGTGATGTATTCATTTTATCTTGAATATCATCTTCATTTTCAATCCAACGTGCTATTTTTCTACCTACCTGTTCCATAACTACATCGACATTATATTCATTTTTCATACGATGCTCAAACACTTCAAATTGTAACTGACCAACAGCACCCAAGATGATTTGGTTCGTATGCAATGTTTTATAATATTGAATTGCACCTTCTTGTACAAGTTGTTCGATACCTTTATGGAAATGTTTTTGTTTCATAACATTTTTAGCAGATACTTTCATAAAAATTTCTGGTGTGAACTGTGGTAAATCTTGGAAATTGAACTTTTGTTTTCCACCAACAAGCGTATCCCCAATTTGATAATTACCTGTATCGTATAAACCAATAATATCACCGGCTACGGCATGGTTGACGGTTTCTTTATCATCCGCCATAAAGGAAGTTGAACGCGTAATCTTTTGTTTTTTGTTTGTACGTTGTAATGTGACATCCATACCACGTTCAAATGCTCCACTTACTACACGCATAAAGGCAATTCTATCACGGTGTTTAGGATCCATATTGGCTTGAATTTTAAAGATAAATCCAGAAAATTCTTCATCAAATGGGCTTACTTCTACTTCTTCATTTGTTTGACGGGCATTTGGCATAGGCGCATGATCTACATAGGCATTTAAGAAGTTTTGAACACCAAAGTTAGCTAAAGCTGAACCAAAGAATACTGGTGTCAGTTCACCATTTAATAATGCTTCATTATCAAATTGTTCTCCCGCTTCTTCAACTAACATAAATTCCTCGATAGCTTGTTCAAACGCACTGTCGTTACTAATTGAATGGTCTTCTTCTAATTCATACTCATCATTTAAATGTAAAACATTCTCTTCATCTCTAAATGGTTCGATTGATTTTGTATGACGGTCAATGATACCAAAGAAATTTTGGCCCATTCCAATTGGCCAATTCATTGGATATGTTTCAATATTTAATGTTTCTTCAATTTCATCTAATAATTCGAAAGGTTCTTTACCTACACGGTCTAATTTATTAATGAACGTGAAGATAGGAATACCACGCATTTTACATACTTTGAATAGTTTTAACGTTTGAGGCTCAATACCTTTGGCACAGTCTATAACCATTACAGCACTGTCTACGGCCATCAACGTACGGTACGTATCTTCTGAAAAGTCTTCGTGCCCTGGTGTATCTAAGATATTAATTTTATAATCATCATAATCAAATTGCATCACAGAACTTGTTACCGAGATACCACGTTCTTGTTCTACTTTCATCCAGTCACTTGTCGCAAATTTTCCTGTCTTTTTACCTTTTACGGTACCCGCTTCACGAATCGCACCACTAAAATATAATAGTTTTTCGGTTAATGTCGTTTTACCAGCATCTGGGTGGGAGATGATGGCAAACGTCTTTCTTGATTCAACTTCTTCTTTTAAACTCATTTATTTGTCTCCTTTAAATACTCTGCTATCCAGGTTATTAATATAGAAGCAATATGGGTTGCTTCCTCTTCATCTTTAAAATTAAATATATGCATGACTAGTTCTTCTTCTATTTCATTTAAACTCATATCTAATGAAACTTCTAAAGACCAAAACATGTCTGGGATAGCTAACATAAGATGATTACTTTCTTTGTTCTTATATATATAAACATTCACAACTTCATTTTGTGTTGAAAGTTGTTTAATCATCAACTTGCTCGCCACCAAATTTTTTATAAGCTGCTTCTAATCCTATTAAATCATCTCTATGTGGCACTTTAACATGGCCTGGCATGATTTGATATGGCTCTCGACCTTTAGAAGCTAATACCACTGTATCTCCAGGTTCAGCAATGTCAATCGCATGTCTAATACCTTCTGCACGATCTTCAAATTCCACATAATTATTATGTGTGGCACCTTTAGCTAATTCAGCTGTTAGCATTTTAGGATCGTCATTTGCTGGGTTATCAGGAGTGAAGATTACATAATCTGCTCTACATGCTACTGCACCCATTTCTGGCGTTTTAGTTAAATCACGTTCTCCAGCCATACCTACTAAGAAGATAAGTTTTTGTTTCACAAATGGTTTAACTGCATCTATGAGTTTATTCATACCATCTGCTGTATGCGCATAATCAATAATTAAATCAATCGGTAAGTTAGGATCTAATACTTCTAATCGTCCTTCGACAGGTTCAAGAGATTTAACTACTTCTATAATATCTTGCATTGGCGTTCCTTTACTCCATACAGCAATTATCGCAGCCATAATATTAGAAATATTGAATTTACCGACATATGGTGATTTAACGCGATATGTACCAAATGGTGTATCAAAATCAAAATCAACGCCTTGTAGAGATTCTTTAATATTTTTAGCCATAAATTGAGCGTCATTATCAATTCCATAACTGAAAATTTCATATGGCGTCACTGATGCTAAATATTCTGAGAAATCATCGTCATTATTTAATACTACGTATTTCTCTTTAGATAAATATTCACCTAGTTGACTAAATAATAGAGATTTCGCATGGCCATATGCTTCCATAGTACCGTGGAAATCTAAATGATCTTGTGTAAGATTTGAAAAAACGGCTACATCAAATTCAACGCCTCGTAAACGTCCTAATGATAAACCATGACTCGATACTTCCATTGTCATCGCTTCTGCATTTTCGTCAACGGCTTGTTTAATTTTCTTTGTTAGAGAGACTGTTTCTGGTGTTGTATTGGCACCTTTAGTCTTTTGTTCATTAATTTGAAAGCCATTTGTGCCCAAGTATGCACTGCCTTTTCCTAAACCTCTGAAAATCAAATGAATCATGGTCGCAATTGAGGTTTTACCGTTAGTCCCTGTGATTCCAAATGTAGTTAATTGTTGGCTTGGGTAATCGAATAGCGTATGTGCTAATAAGCTAGCTACTCTTAATGTATCGGGTACGATAACTTGGGTAACATCTTCACTTAATTCTTGTTTATGATTAACTACTACAATTTTAGCGCCTTGATCAACAACGTTTTGACAAAATTTGTGGCTATCTACGGTATAACCTTTTGATGCGACGAATATACTTCCTTCACTTGCTGTACGTGAATCTGTAGTGATATCAGTAACATTTATATCTAACGTTCCTATAACTTGTTTAACTCGTATTTTTTCGAACAACTCATTCGCATTCAAAATGTATCGCTCCTTTATTTACAATAAGTCTATTATACACATTTTAAAGTTGTTGATAAATTTATTCTTATCAAATTATTTTAATTTAAGTTCATATTTTAATGATGCTTTACTATTGATATTTCTCGTAACTTATATGTTCAATTTTTTATTTATTAATTGGGAGTTAAATTTTTTAAAATTTTATTTATATCTAACGATTTTCCGATACTTTTTTTATCTTTAATGCTAGGATAGATATATAAAGATGAAGTAATCGTTATTATTATGCTATAATGCACTATAAATGAAATGAATGGGTTTGATAGAAGTTATATATACTTTGTAAATATTAAACTTAAACGACGTTATTTTATATATATTAAATTTAAATTAATGGAGGGTGACTATTAATGGTTACTCAAAATAAAAAGATATTGATTATTACCGGCTCATTTGGTAATGGCCATTTACAGGTAACGCAAAGCGTTGTTAACCAACTTAATGAAATGAATTTAACTCATTTATCAGTTATTGAGCATGACTTATTTATGGAAGCACATCCAATCTTAACTTCTATATGTAAAAAATGGTATATCAATAGCTTTAAATACTTTAGAAATATGTATAAAAATTTTTACTATAGTCGCCCAGATGATTTAGACAAATGTTTTTATAAATATTATGGTTTGAATAAACTAATCAATTTACTATTAAAAGAAAAGCCGGACTTAATCTTACTAACCTTCCCTACGCCGGTTATGTCGGTTTTAACTGAACAATTCAATATTCGTATACCTATTGCTACAGTAATGACAGACTATCGTTTACAGAAGAACTGGATCACTCCTAATTCTCATAGATATTATGTAGCGACAGAAGATACTAAAGCTGATTTTGTGGAGGCGGGTGTACCTGCTTCTGACATTAAAGTGACAGGTATTCCTATTGCCGATAAGTTTGAAGAGGATATTGATAATAAAGCCTGGTTAACTCAACACCATTTAGATCCTGATAAACCTACAATTTTAATGGTAGCTGGCGCATTTGGTGTATCTAAAGGTTTCGACTATATGATTAAGACGATTCTTGAGAAAAGCCCACATTCTCAAATTGTTATGATTTGTGGACGTAGTAAATCATTAAAACAAAGTTTGGAAACGCAATTTAAGTCATATGATAATGTATTAATCCTAGGTTATACACAACATATGAATGAATGGATGGCTTCATGTCAATTAATGATTACTAAACCTGGTGGAATTACTATTTCTGAAGGTTTAACTCGTAGTATTCCAATGATTTTCTTGAATCCTGCGCCAGGACAAGAACTTGAAAATGCGCTTTATTTCCAAGATAAAGCTTATGGCAAAATTGCAGATACGCCAGAAGAAGCAATTGAAATTGTTTCTGATTTAACGAATCATGAAGATAAACTGAAAGCAATGTCTAACAAAATGTCAGAAGAAAAAGTTGATTATTCAACCTATCGATTATGTACCGATTTATTAAATATCCTGGATAGTTCTTCACAACAACAGGAAATTTACGGAAAGGTTCCATTATATGCCAAGTTCTTCGTTAAATAGTAAGGGAATTAGTAAAAACTTCAAGATAATGCTTGTTATTCTATTCTTAATGGAATTTGCGAGAGGTATGTATGTTCTAAGTTATATTAACTATTTACCTACCGTAACTTCAATAGCAGTAGCAGTCACTTCTGCAGCATTATCTATACACTTTATCTCCGATGCAGCTACAAATTTTGTCATCGGTTTCTTATTAAAAAAATTCGGTACAAAGTTAGTATTAACACTTGGATTTTTACTAGCATTTCTTAGTTTATTCCTAGTTATTTGGTTTCCTGCAAATGCTATAGTAATTATATTAAGTGCGATTATGTTAGGAATTGCGGTCAGTCCTATTTGGGTTATTATGTTATCAAGCGTCGAAGAAGACCAACGTGGTAAGCAAATGGGCTATGTCTATTTTGCATGGTTATTAGGTTTGCTCGTCGGATGGGCATTTATGAATGTGTTAGTTAAATTACACCCTACGCATTTTGCTTTTATGATGTCACTAGTCGTTGTCATTGCTTGGGTATTATATTACTTCGTCGACGTTAAATTAACGAATTATAATACTAAACCTGTGAGCGAACAACTTGGACAAATCGTCGAAGTTATGAAACGTCATATAGTGTTATTCCCTGGTATTTTATTGCAAGGGGCTTCTATCTCAGCGCTATTGCCAATACTACCTACATACGCTACTAAAGTTGTTGGTGTAAGTACGATTGAATATACAGTGGCTATTGCAATTGGCGGATTAGGTTGTGCAGTTTCAATGCTATTTTTATCTAAAATTATCGATAAAAATAGTACGGGCTTTATGTACGGTATCATCTTTGTCGGTTTCATCCTATTTACTGCTTTCATTTTTGCTCTATCTCTTGTAACTAATATTTTTGTTGTATGGGGCATCGCAGTATTTATCGGTCTAATGTATGGTATTTTATTACCTGCTTGGAATACTTTTATGGCTGGACAAATTAATCCTGTTGAACAAGAAGAAACTTGGGGCGTATTTAATAGCGTTCAAGGTTTTGGCTCTATGATAGGCCCACTATTTGGTGGACTCATTGCCCAACTAACAAATGGCTTGAATAATACTTTCTACTTTTCAGCATTTATCTTTTTAGTATTAGCCATTTTCTACGGCTTATATTTTATTAAAAATAATAAAAAAACAAAACATTCTTCATAAATTAAAGAGAGTAGCGACAGAAAGCTAATGAAATTTCTAAGATTTCGTCGTTCCCTCGATTAGAAATGAAGAAAGTACAGATTGGATGTATCTTCGTTTTTGGACAACTACTGTAAAAATTTAAAAAAATTAAACGTATATGATGTAGTATTGTTGGCGAGACTCCCGAGGGAATAGGATGAGCGTCGAGACCGTGGCTCGACCCATCTCCCTGGGAAAGCTTCGCCAAACAATACAAAGTATTGATAAAAATAGAAGCGTAGAGGTGATTCAAACATGAACCACTTCTACGCTATTGTTTTGGGATTTATGTCCCAGACGCTTCTTTTGTTTCATATAATTAAACTTTACGCTAAGTTGAAAGTATCAATGACTTTCCATTTGTCTTCGCCTTCATCATAACGTAATAATGATAATTCTTCGATTTTTTCTTTATGATCTACCCCTGCTAATTCCACTTGACCATAAATATCTTCAAATTCTTGGCTTGTTAAACCTTGAGCAATTGTGAAGTGTGGTACAAAAGGATGTTCAGCTTTACCATAGAAATCATCAGTGTTGAATTTATTGAAAAGTTGTTCTAAATCATCAGTTTTAGCCACTTTAAAATAAATAACATTGTTTATAGGTTTAAAGCTTGAAGCTTTTGTAGCGTGAACTTCTACAGGTTCAACGCCTTTTAAACGTTTTTCTATTTCTTGTTTTACTGAATCTAACTCATCATCATTAATTTCGAAGTGAGATTTAATCGTGATGTGTGGCATGATACGTGCATATTCAGTATCATAACGTTTACGATATCCATTCACTTCGTCTTGGAATGATTTTGACGGAATTAATGCTAATCCTATATTCATTGAAATTCCTCCTTTGTTTAACATACTACCATTATAGCAAAATTCTAAATTTTACGTTATTGGTTAGTTAAATTTTTTGAAAAGGTTTACAATTATTAAACGAATATTGCGAGTAGACCTATCATTAGACTACTTTTATACTCGTGTATTACTTATCTATACCCTTTTCAACAAAAAATAGTAATACATTAAACTTCGTTATTAGGAGAGGAAATTTCTTCGCTTAAAAAATATTTTAAAATATCTGCTAATAATGGTTTCCAAGATTTCCAATTATGGCCACCATCAAATTCTTGATAACTATATGTCATATCTTTTTGTTGGATTAAATCTGCAAGTGCTCTATTAGGTGTTAAGAAATCAGCAGGTTCACCAGTTGTCGGTAGTTTAAAATCTTCTTCCTCTTTACCAATGGCATGCCAAATGGTTAATTCTCTATATTGTAGGCAATGATTTACTCTTTTAAGCACAGTATCGTCAGAATGCGGACTAAGCATTGCAACTTGGCTAAAGATAGTGGGATACGTGAGTGCTGTTAGAAATGCAATACTTCCTGCTAAACTATCCCCTATTAAAATACGCGCATTGCCTACTTTGTAAGTTGGGAAAGTGTTATCAATAAATCGTAGCAATTCTTTGCCTACTGCTTGAATTGTTTTATGTGAGCGACTCCCTTGAGGATGAAACTCTTCTCTTCGTTTATCAACGTCTTCATAATGGAAACCAACAATAATAGCACGTTGAATTTCATCATTTCTTCTTAAACGTTCATATTCACGTTGAATTCTACCGAAACGTAAAAAATCTAGACCATCAAAACAAATGATTACTTGATACTTAAATAGGTCAGAATAGTCTTCTGGTAAATAAATGGATAGCGTGACATCTCTTTCTAAAATATGACTATGTAAAATATGTTTATTAATTTTAACCGCTTTAAAATTCGACATTTGGATGAGGCCCCCTAGTAATAATAATCTAATTGTATCAAGTTAAAGACGACTTTTAAATGTTCTAATAACATCAAATATCACTTTAGTAAGTAAACTTTTACTTTTTAACATATCTTATTTGATATATACTTATTAAATAATGAACAATTGATTATCTTAGGAGGACGTAAGCTTATGCTTAATAAAGTATGGTTTCGAACGGGCATTGCATTGATCATCCTGTTTGTACTTATAAAATTATTTATGGAAGTACAAAGTGTCTTTGCCCCTATTGCAACAATTATTGCCTCAGTGCTTCTTCCATTTTTAATTAGTGGATTTTTATTTTATATCTGCTTACCATTCCAAACTATTTTAGAAAAATGGGGCTTCCCACGTTGGGCTAGTATTACAACAATCTTTATTGGTTTAGCAGCAATTATTGCTATTGTGGTAGCATTTATCGCACCAATTATTATTTCAAACGTTAATAGCTTAATTAAAGCTACACCGTCATTACAACGTGAAGCAGAACGTATAGTAAACTTTTCATTAACACAAATGGATAAATTACCAAGTGATGTCACTAACCGCATCAATTCAACTGTCAAATCATTCGGTGATAGTTTGACTGGTATTTTAGCTAATTCATTTACTTATATTACATCATTAATTTCTACGATTTTCTTATTAATTATGGTACCGTTCTTTTTAATTTATATGTTAAAAGACCACGAAAGATTTATTCCAGCTATCGCTAAATTTTTCAAAGGTGAACGTAAAGTATTTGTAGTTGATTTATTAAAAGATTTAAACTTTACTTTAAAATCATATATTCAAGGGCAAGTAACAGTGAGTGTGATTCTAGGTATTATCTTATACATTGGATATACAATTATCGGTTTACCTTACACGCCTTTATTAGTACTATTTGCTGGGGTAGCAAACTTAATTCCTTTCTTAGGTCCTTGGTTATCATTCGCCCCTGCTGCAATTCTTGGTATCATTGATGGCCCGTCAACATTTATTTGGGTCTGTGTGGTCACATTAATAGCGCAACAACTTGAAGGTAACGTGATTACACCAAATGTTATGGGTAAATCTTTAAGTATTCACCCACTTACTATTATTGTTGTTATCTTAGCGGCTGGAGATTTAGGTGGCTTTACGCTTATTTTAGTCGCTGTACCGTTATATGCAGTTCTTAAAACAATTGCAAGCAATGTCTTTAAATATCGTCAACGTATAATTGATAAAGCAAATAGCGACGTTAAAGATTGATAATATTTTATTAAAACTGTGATATTAATAGTTTGTATTTTGGTAAATCGATAAACGGTGTCCCAATCGAATACTTTTATTATATTTAAAAAAGGCACAAAGATGATTTCTAGTTGAAATCACCTTTGTGCCTTTAATTTTGGGGAATAGATATAATCCCTTAAGTCTTTAATTATTTAATAGCGTGGAAACCACTGTCAACGTGGATATTTTCACCAGTTACACCACTTGAGAAGTCACTTAATAAGTATGCAGCAGTTTTACCTACTTCTTCTTGGTCTACATTACGTCTTAATGGTGCACGTTCTTCAATTTCTTTAAGAATTGTATTGAAGCCGCCTACACCTTTTGCACTTAGTGTACGAATTGGACCAGCAGAAATCGCATTTACGCGAATATTGTCTGGACCTAAATCATAAGCTAAGTACTTAACGTTAGCTTCTAGACTAGCTTTAGCTACACCCATTACATTGTAGTTTTGAACGGCGAATTCGCCACCTAAGTATGTTGTAGCAACGATGCTACCGCCATTAGGCATGATTTTTTTAGCTTCATGAGCCACAATTGTTAATGAATATGAGCTAATGTCTTGGGCTAATAAGAAGCCTTCACGTGAAGTTTCTGAGAAACGACCACGTAAATCTTCAATATTAGCAAAAGCGATAGAATGGTAAACACCATCAATATTTCCTACTTCTTCACCAATTTTAGCGAAGCCATTGATAACATCCTCATCTTTTTGAACATCAATTTGATATAATTTAGGATCATTTTGATTTAATTGTTCTAATAATTTCTCCAATTCTTTACGGCTACGATCTTTACGGTAAGTAAATACTAACTTCGCACCTAATTGGTCTAATACTTTAGCAACGCCGAAACCGATACTACGTTTATTGGCAATACCCATAATAACGAAGGTTTTGTTTTCAAGATTTAACATGCGACATATCTCCTTATAGTGATTCTTTTCTTTAATATCTTAAACTTATTGTCCCCGACAATAAAGATTAATCTAATGTATTTATTTTACCATTGTTGCGAAAGATTTATAAAGTAATATTAATATCTAGCAACATGATGATTCTTTGTTTTCTACTACTCGACTTTTACTCATGTTTAATAATAAAATTCAAGTTCTGATTTTAATTCGTCTACATACTCTTTTGATCCAGTTACAATCAAACGGTCTTTATATCTAAGTTGTGTGTCCCCGTGAGGTACGATTGATTCGTTATTTCTAATAATACGTACAAAGATAACGTCTCCACCAAATGGGAAATTACGTAATTGTATGTTTTCATATTTATAGTTCAACATTTCAATTTCGTACAACGAAGTTTCTACATTACTTAAGATATTTAACATGTTAGGTGTTTCAATTAATCCTTTTAAGAAGATTTTATTACTAATAAAGTCACTAAACACCTCTATGCCATCAAATTTCATTTTGTCGTCTTCATTACTATTTTCAAGTCGACAAATCACTCGATTAACTTCATGCTCTTTTGCTAACTTCGCTACTTTACTATTTAAACTATCATCATTAGTAGAACATACTACAATATCTTGGTTAAAGAGTCCTAATCGTTCTAGCAGACTTTCCTCGTAATCTGGAATTTCCACTACCGTAATGTTGTCTGACAAACTACGATTATCAGATAAATCTTTACGATAATAGAGCGTTACATTATACAAGTGAGAAGTAAGATTCTGCACAATAGGAATAGTAAGTTGGTTTTTACCGATTAAGGCAATATCTATTTTGTGATTAGCTTCATCTGGAATTGGAAACATCTTTTTGAAAATGATCGGTACAAACACACATGTAATAATCGCACTTAAAATAAAAATACCTGACATCTCAGCTGAAATCGCCTTTAATTGTTCTGCAATTTTAGCCGCGGCAATGACCAATGATAATGTTGACGTTAACAAGAATGCTGAAGCGATGGTAGTTTTAGTATCAAACCAGCGTCTTATTAATAGTACTGGTACTAATTTTGAAATAATAAAAGCTAAAATCAAGATTGGAATAATAATTAATAGTGATGGTTCTTTAATTAATGAAGGAATATTTAAATCTACCCCTACCATAATAAAGAAGATTGGAATAAAGAAACCATAACCGAATGAATCAAGCGTATGTATTAATTCCTCATCTGGTTTTAGAAGTGACACAACTACACCAGCTAGAAAAGCACCTAAAATATATTCAGCGCCTACGCCTTCAGCAAGTGCTACTAATAGAATGATGAGCGCAAAGATAGCTCTTATACCTATTTGAGTAGTCCCACCTATTAAACGTTGTAAAAATTTCATACGTTTAAATAATACGCCAAGGACATAGAATATTCCTGTAAAGACTAATAGAATGGCAGATAACCATACGGAATTACCACTATGACCATTAATTCCACCATAGATAGTTAATAGTACCATTGTTACCAAATCTGCTAGTACAGCAACAAGTAGGATAAACTGTCCAATGGTTGTACGCATGATATTCATTTCTTTAAGCGTTGGCACTACTACCCCTAGCGAAATCGTAGAAATAATAATTACCATAAGCAAGACGTTATCCACTAATCCTAACCATTTAAACATGAAGGCAAATATTATTGAGATAACCATAATTAAAGCAAAGACAATTAACGCTAAATTAAGATGGCTTGGTAAATCTTTCTCATGTTTATTCTGACCTTGACGTCGACGTGTATCTTTTTTAAATGTACTAAAATCGATTTCAAGACCACTTAAAAACATTAAAAAGATAAATCCAAGTGTAGAAAGTATGCTTAACATGCTATCTTTTTCTACAAGATTTAAAAAGGATTGTCCTATAAGAATCCCCATTAAAATTTCGGCCACTACAACTGGTAAAAATGTAATGTTTAATCGATTAATAATGATTGGTGTTAAAAAAGCTGCGACAACTACGATTACTAGAGAAAAGAATTCCATTTTGTCCCCCTATGTTAAATACGTCATAAATGTTGTTGCTAATCCGAAATAAATTAACATACTTACGATATCATTAATTGTCGTGATAAATGGACCACTGGCAACGGCTGGGTCGATATTTAATTTATTCATAAATAGTGGAATCATTGAACCGACTAATGTACCTACAGTCATTGCAATCGTTAAACTACCACCTACAATTAGTGCGAGGAACGGTTGTCGATAAATAACTACAATAATAATAAACAGTACTGTAGCACATACTAATCCTGATAATAAACCACTGCCCGCTTCTCTTAGTGCGACTTTAAATTTACTTTGTTCATCAATTTCACCAGTAGAAATATTACGTACTGAAACGGCTAGTGATTGTGTTCCTGAATTACCAGACATCCCACTAATAATAGGAATAAATGCAGCTAACAACGCCACTTTTGATAATGTCGCTTCAAAGCTACCTAATATCGTTGCTGTTATCATTCCTAAAAATGTTAAAATAATCAACCACGGTAAACGTTTTGTAGCTGTTTTTACTACAGAATCATTAGTTGAGTCAATGTCTGAGACTCCGGCTAAACGAGAGTAGTCCTCGCTTGCCTCTTCATCCATAACGTCTAAGATATCATCGATTGTTATGATACCTAATAGATGTTGTTGATAATCTACAACTGGCATAGCAATAAAGTCGTAATCTCTCATTTTTTGTGCTACATCTTCTTGGTCATCTGCCACATTAACGCTAATGACACGTTCGCTCATCACGTCTTCTATATAGGCATCATTTTCAGCAACAATTAAATCTCTTAGTGATAGAACACCTACAAGTTGTCCATCTGAATTTGTAGCAAAGATAACATAGATGGTTTCAGCATCTGGCGCTTGTTCTTTAACTAACATCAATGCTTCTTTAACCGGCGTCGCTACATCTAGCGAGATATATTCGGTAGTCATAATACCACCGGCAGTATCTTCTTCGTAATGTAGCAAATCTTTAATTTCGTTGGCATCTTCTCGATTCATTAATGTCAGTAAACTTGCTACTTTTGATTTTGATAATTCATTTAAAATATCTACTGCATTATCGGAAGACATGCCTTCTAAGACTTTACTTGCATAATGGGCATTCATTGTATCAAATAACGATTCGTATTCATCGTCATCAATTTCTAATTGTTCAAAGAATTCTCCTACTTCTTCGGGTGATAAAAATTCAAATATCTTTTGTCTATTCTCATCTGTAGTATCTTCGAAATACTCGCTTTGTTCATACTCGTGCATTTCTAGAAATTCTTCTCTAAATTGATCAATATCAGCTTTAGCTAAGAAGTCATCTAATAAGCTTTGATTGTATACTTCATGAGTATTTGTATCATTGTTCTCTGTTTCTAATGATGGCATATGACGCACCTCCAAATCTAAGTTTTATAATTGGTTGTATATAGCTTCGAGTTGTTTATAATCCATCGCTATCTCAATTTCTTTATTATATATGGGATGTTTAAATCTCACTTTATAACATTGTAAAGATTGCGTATGTATTTTAGGATGATATCCATGATATAAGTCATCTCCCACTAAAGCGTGGCCAATATGGCTAAAATGTACCCGTATTTGATGCGTTCTCCCAGTATATAATTTCACTTCACATAAACTAGCATTCTGATTAGCTTTCACTGTTTTATAGCCTGTTTTCGCATATTTTCCCGAGCTAGCAACTTTGCGAGTAATAATACTATGGTCCTCTCTAGCAATCGGCGCTTCAATCATACCTTCTTCTTGAGTCCGACCAAAGCATACACACATATAGCGTTTGTCTATCTCTAATGTAGACATTAAATGGTGAATATGACCATGCTTGGAGAAAATAACTATCCCTCTCGTATTGCGATCTAACCGTGTCACAATATGTGGAACTACTGTCTCATTTGAAATAAGACTTTCATTCAAATAATATAGCACGCGTTCAATTAAACTATCATGAGGATGCTCTCTTGAAGGTGTGCTATTTAATTTAATTGGCTTTGAAACCACAATTAAATAGGCATCTTCATACAGAATATCAATCTTCTTATTTGAAGGAATGAGATAAGCACTAGGCTCCTCTTGTGGTAAATCTATAGTTAATTGATCGCCAGGATGCATCAACTTTCGTACTGTAACAGGCTTCTCATTAATAATTAAAGCGCCATTACGTTTAATGGCGCTAACTGTTTTCTTAGAGTAATTATGACGTTGTAAAAACAACTTAAGTGTTTCCTCTTGATGAATGGGATATACAAATTTCATCGTTCGTCATCACTTTCGATAAATGAGTCGTGCACCCTTTTCCAAAATGGGAAAGGTCTAAATCTCGCAAAACGCACTTTCTCATTTGCCACTCTAAATTGTATAGCATTAACATTTTTATGTTTAAGACTGACGTGGTCAATCGTCGTGCGAATCGTATCATGATTAACTGGCGTAATTAAACATGTATGATGTTTAGGTAACACAAGGGGCGACCCTACCGTTCTAAACACTCTATTATTAATAGATGCTATTTCAGCTATTTGCATCGCTTCAAGCGAAGGATGAATCAATGCGCCGCCCAATGCTTTATTGTACGCCGTTGATCCTGATGGCGTAGAAATGCATAATCCATCTCCTCTAAAACGTTCAAAGTGTTTACCTCTGATACCGACATCCACAACTAATGTTGAACCGTTCTCAGTTTTCATTGTTGCTTCATTTAAAGCTAAATATCTCGTTTCATAGCCATTGTTATTATATCTGACTATGATTTCCAATAATGGATATTCAATCACCTGGAATTCAGAGTTATTGATTTCAATGATTAACTTTTCAACCTCATGAGGTAGCCAGTCTGCATAAAACCCTAAATGACCTGTATGTATCCCCACAAAAGCCACTTGCGATAACATATGACTATATTGATGGAAAGCTTGTAATAACGTTCCATCCCCACCTACAGATATTACAATTTCAGGATTTTCAGCATCCTCAACCATATGGAAGTCTTTCATGTGATTAATCATCTTATGTTTTAACGCATTCGACTTTGAATCACCTTTAGACAAGATAGTATAACGCATCGTCTACACCTCATTAGTCATGTTTTTTCGCTCGTTTTTGGGAATAATATTTTTGTGCTTCTTGAATTTCTTCTTTAATCTCAGACATTTCTTCATCTAATAAATACGCTGCTTCTGCAGCTCGTTCTAGACGATGCTGAATTTCAGCAGGATAATCCCCATCATATTTATATCTTAACGTATGTTCAATAGTTGCCCAGAAATTCATCGCTAACGTACGAATTTGAATTTCTGCTAAAATTGACTTTTGACCATTTAACGTTTCAATTGGATATTCAATAATCACATGATATGAACGATATCCACTTTGTTTCGTATTGCTAATATAATCTCGTTCTTCCACTACTTTAAAGTCTTGACGTTGACGTAACATCGTTACAACTACATCAATATCATCTACGAACTGACACATCATTCTTAAACCAGCGATGTCATACATCTCTTCTCGCAGTCGATCAAAGGGTATTCCCCTTTTATTTGCTTTATCAATAATACTTGTAATTGGTTTTACACGGCCAGTAACAAATTCAATGGGCGATGCATGTTCTCCAACTTCATATTGCTTACGCAAACCTTTTAGCTTTACCTTTAATTCATCAACAGCTTGTTTATACGGTGTTAAAAATTGATCCCACTGATTCATAGTGTTTCACTCCGCTTCACTTTAGTTCGAAAATTTCTTCAACAGTTGAAACAAACTCCTTACCATAGTTATTATTTCCTTCAACGTTATCCAAGATATAATCTAACTCTTCTTGGAAATGTTCTAATTCTAACTCATCATTAACGATAATCTTTTTACCTCTATTCTCATGTAACATCGACCATGTTTCTTGAACAAAAATCAAATAAGAATAGGATTGTCCATCATCTAGTAAGTAGGCAAATCCATAATTATCGCTGTCAACAAGCATTTGCCCTACTTCTTCTAATCCATCTGTTGGATCCTCTGAGTAGCAATAAATGCCATCGTCTTTAATTTTAATTTCATTTACATAAATACGCATGCTTGTTCCTCCTTATTATTCCCTACTAGTTTAACATAATTTATCCTTGTAACACACGTCTGAATTGCACTTCAACTCGTATTGTTTTACCTTAAAAATATTAACTTTTGCTCTCTATATAATCAACTTTTAGCTTAATTTATATCGTCTTACTCAGATTTTTAATTACTGGCTAGTTTATTACTTTTATTTTTTGAAAATGTCCGTCATAATTAATACAACACTTATGAATCTTAGGCATTGAGGTGGAACGATGGCTACAAATAATGAAATTGAATTTAAACAATTATTAGATGCACTTACTTATGAAAAAGTCAAAACTACTTATTTTGAACATGAAGAACCTTTTTCACAAATCAACTATTACATTGATACGCCTGATTTCAAATTACGCAATCATAAATCAGCGTTAAGAATACGAGTAAAAAACGAGACCTACGAAATGACATTAAAAGTACCCGCAAAAGTGGGTTTAACTGAATATAATCATATGGTGAATTTAATACCTGAAATGGGTGCAACTGTCTCAAAAGCTAGTCTACCATCAGATATTAAACATATCTTAGATAGCTATGGCATTGAGGAGAATGAATTGAACATACTCGGGGTGTTAACGACAATTCGTATGGAAACTAATTATGAAAATGAATTACTCGTACTCGATAAAAGTGAATACTTTGATAAAACTGACTATGAATTAGAATTTGAAGTTCAAGATTATGATCAAGGCTTAGAAAAGTTCGAACGCTTACTCGAGAAATTTCAACTTAAGCATGAAACTCCGAAAAATAAAGTTCAACGTTTCTTCGATTACAAATCTTTAATTTCTAAATAATTCGCTTTATATCGCTAAAAGTCATTTTACTTTTAAATGTAAAAATTCATGTTATATTAGATATATATTAATGGAAATTGGTGATATTATGTCTAAAACGCCATACGAAGTAATAGGTGAAACAGCCCTATATAACATGATTGACCACTTCTATTCACTAGTTGAAAAAGACGACCGCATCAATCATTTATTTCCTGGAGATTTTGCTGAAACGAGTAGAAAGCAGAAACAGTTTCTAACTCAATTTCTTGGGGGACCAAATCTATATACACAAGAACATGGGCATCCAATGTTAAAAAAGAGACATATGGAATTTAAAATAACACCTTACGAACGAGATGCATGGTTAGAAAATATGCATATAGCAATAACTGAAGCGCAATTCCCTGCTGGTGTTGGAGATTATTTATATGAAAGATTGCGTCTAACTGCAAACCATATGGTAAATTCCTAAATATAATTGAAGGTGAGTAAAACATGGCTGAAGAACTGAAAATCGTAGACAATAAAAGTCGTGAAGATGTTAATCTGTCACCTGTAAATAAAATTGAAATTTATTCATTTTTCGATCCCTTTAATACAGATTGTTTTAAATTATCAGCGATTATCTCGAAATTGAGAATTGAATATAATCAATATATTCGCATTAGACATATTCTAAACCCTTCTTTAAAAGTTCTAACAAAATGCCAAGCTCAAAGTACATCAGACTTTGACAATATCGCTTTAGCCTATAAAGCGGCAGAACTACAAGGAAGACTTAGAGCAGAACGCTTTATACATTTAATGCAAAATGAAATTATTCCTAAAAGAGACATAGTCACGGAAAATATGATTTGCGATTGTATTAAAAATGCTGGTTTAGACTATGATGTATTCAAAGATGATCTACAAAAAAATAAATTAACTGAGAGTTTAAAAATAGATTTGCATATTGCACGCGAAATGGAAATTGAACAATCCCCTTCTCTCGTCTTCTTTAGTGAAGATGTTCACGAAGAAGGATTAAAAGTTGAAGGGTTATACCCTTATCACATTTATACTTATATTATTAATGAGCTAATGGGCACACCAATCGAAAAGAATCTTCCACCTAAGTTAGAAAAATATATTCAAAAGAAACAATTGGTAACTATGGAAGAACTTTTAACCATCTATGAATGGCCTGAAAAGTTACTTAATAAAGAACTTAAAAAATTAGCATTACAACAAAAAATCGAAAAACTTCAATATCCAGAAGGAAATTTTTGGCAATCTAAAATGCCTAAAATATGAATTTTAAAGAGCCAACCAATGCGATTGCACTGGTTGGCTTTTTTATATCTAGGTAGCTATGAAGATTACGAGAAGCGATTTTTTCATAATCATCATTTATTAATGTCTTAGTCTCGTATTTACAAATTATGATGATTGAACGACGCCGTTCTTGATTTTTACTTTATCACCTTTTTGAATTTTGTCGTATTCTTTTTTAGGTAAAACAATTACTCGCTTACCTTGCTTCGTCTTAACCGTCACAGTATATAATTCTTCGTTATGTTTCATTTGTTGTTTCAACATATTAAGTTGGTAGTTAACACTACTACGTTTATTATTCTGTCCTTGATTCAAAATAGCATAATAAAACAACCAATTATTATAAAAGCCAGTAGATAAAAATTGTGCTGACGATGATGAACTAGAACTGTACTTTCTTCTTGGGCTCAGTAATGATTGAGTACTACTATTCATTTTACTAGCAGATTGTGCACGTTGTTTTGAAGAAAGTTTAGCCTTCGACATCATTCCATTGGCCTTAGCAGCTTGTTCAGCTGCACGTTGACTAGATTGTCTAGCTGAACGTGACGCATTGGCCGCACTTGAACGACTCATAGAAGAGCTTGATGATGTAGAACTTCTAGCCGCTGACGATGAGCTACTTGATGAGGAACTAGAACTTGAAGAAGACGAGCTACTCGACGATCCTCCACTAGAAGTCGCTGCATCTAATTGATGAACCATCACTCCAAACGATAATAACAAGCTAATTACTAAAGCTCCACTAAACTTTATTATGAATGATTTCATTAGATACTCACCACCCTATTTAGTAACCTTTTCTTTCGATACCGCTTCTCCCTCAACTTCATCCTCACCGTATGTCATATATGGTGGTCTATATATGTGTACTTTTTTTCCATCTTTAACTATGTATGGTTTTTCATTTCCGTCATCTAAAATGTGTTCATATACTTTATCTAAACTTGTACGTTCAACATGCATTTTATCTTTTTTATCTTTATATTTAATTTCGACATTAGGCGTATCAGAATCACCATCATTTAAGACTTCATAATAAACATATTCATATTTATTTGCCGACTTACTTTCTTCTGAAGGTTCTTTTTGTTTTCCAGAATTACCACATGCAACCAAAATTAATGACAGACAAATAATAGTTCCTAATAAAACTAATTTTTTCATCACTATACTCCTTTACATTAAAATAATTTATTGTCGTACTATTTTTATAATAACAAACTTTTATATTAAAAAAATTATTTTCAAGAAAGAATATAGATTTATGGTGAAAGTGACTAAATTAGTTATTAAGGTAGTAACATTCAAAAAAGGTAATCAAATATTTCTAAGTTGGGAAAATTATTAAAAGGAAAATTGAACATAAAAAAACGCCGTGTCTGCTTACACGACGCTAAACAAAGGGGATGGGAGAAATTTTTCACTTCAAACAAAGGGGTATGTTTGTTATGTGATTAATTTCATGCTCATAATATAACACGCTCAAATGGGTGTTTCAATATTAAAGCCCCCTAAATTTTAAATTGTCACAAACTTGACATATTGTAAACGGATACAGTCATATTAAGCTTTCATAAGCTTTTCAAATGCATCTAATTTTTGTTCAAAGACTTCGCAAGCTTGTTCAATTGGTTCAGGTGTAGTCATATCTACACCAGCATTTTTAAGTATTTCAATTGGATAATTTGAACTACCTTTTTTCAAGAATTCATTAATATATCTTTCGACAGCTGGTTTACCTTCAGTTAAGATTTGATGACTTAAACTTTGTGCCGCACTATAACCTGTCGCATATTGGTAAACATAATAATTCATATAGAAATGAGGAATACGTGACCACTCTTTACTAATATTTTCATCAGTTTCCACTACATCGCCAAAGTATTGTTTATTTAATTTCGCATACTCTTCATTCATACGTGTAGCAGTAAGTGGCTCGCCAGATTCTTCAATATGGTGGATTGTATGTTCAAATTCAGCGAACATAGTTTGACGGAATAATGTTGCTCTAAAGCGTTCTAATTCTTGGTTTAATAATAATAAGCGACGTTCGTCATCTAAATGTTTATCCATATAATCACTTAATAAAGCTTCATTACATGTTGATGCAACTTCTGCTACAAAGATTGAATAATCACTTGAATTTGACGGTTGGTGTTTACGGCTAAAGTAACTATGCGCTGAATGACCAAACTCATGTACTAACGTATATAAATCAGATACTGTATCTGACCAGTTTAATAAAATGAATGGGTTAGTTAAATGGGCACCTGATGAATAAGCACCTGAACGTTTGCCTTTATTTTCATAAACATCGACCCAACGATTGTTCAAGCCTACTTTAATAACCTCTAGATATTCTTCACCCATTGGCTCTAACGCTTTTAACATCCAATCTTTAGCCTCTTCATATGGCATTTCAAATTTAACGTCTTTAACTAGTGGCGTATAAAGATCATACATTTTTAAATCTTGGATACCTAAAAGTTCTTTACGTAGTTCTGTATATCTGTGTAATAATGGTAAATATTTATGAACTGTTTTAACAAGATTATCGTAAACTGCTTCTGGAATATGATTATTACTTAATGCACGTTCACGCGCTGTTTTATAATTATGTGTTCTCGCATTAAAGACATTCTTTTTAACTTCACCTGCTAAAGTTGCACCTAAAGTATTATTGTATGCCCCATAGCCTTTATATACGTTGTTATAAGCAGATTGACGTAACTCGCGATCATCAGATTCAAGATATTTAATAAATGTGCCTTGTGTTAATGGATGTTTTTCACCATCTTTATCAATGGCATCATCAAATTCTAAGTCTGCATTACTAAACATACCGTATACATTTTCTGGTGTAGTTAAGGCTCCTTGAGCTTCAGTTAATAATTTTTCTTGTTCGGAATTTAGAATGTGAGGACGTTTTTCATTGATTAGTTTTAAATCAAATTCGTAACGTTTTAAGTCATCATTTTCTTTAATGAATGATTGTAATTTGTCTTCATCAATTTGTAAGATTTCTGGTACTAAGAAACTCCATGCTGAACTAATTTTAATGATGAGTTGATGAGCACGAGATTCAAAGCCTGTATATTTATCATTTGATGTATCTTGGTCTTGTTTTAAATGAGCGTATACATACACTTGTTCTAATTTAGTACCAATTTCATCTTCTAACGCTAAAGCTTTATATAGCGTTTCAGAACTATCCCCTAGATGACCTTTGAATTTTTCTTCTTCGCCGATATAATTTTCAACTTCTTTTAAGGCTGTTTCAAAAGCCTCATCGCTTTCGAAGATAGTTGTTAAATCCCATGTGTTATTTGGATATTTACGTTCCTGTTCTTCTCTTGTTAATTGTTGTGTCATTTGTAAACCTCCTATGTTACCTAATGCTATAATTTTCTCATTAATCACTCTATATTGCACGTTTTAACTATTATATATTTTATTTATAAATTTATTGATTAGTCGGATTGTAATTTCTTCTTGAGAGAGATAATCTATGTAAAATTTGCGAAGTCTTATTAGATTTTTAAATTGATATTGGAGATCAGCCTTTTGTTGGATTAGTAAAGCGAGTTGCAATTGCCATTGCATTGGATGTGTCTCGATATATAGCTGTTCCGGGAAGATATAACCAAAGTTAGCACACGTCTCTTCATCAGATAAACGTAATTGATACATCGCACTTAAAGTAGGTTCTAATACAGAATCTTTACGTCTGCATTGATGAATATAGTGCGATACTTGTCGATTAGTTAGTTTATAAATATGAGGGTAAACGGAGGCTTTATTATCGAATAGATGATTAATATCGCATATAGTTCTTTTTGCATAGAACCGCTTCCCTCCTATATGTTGAATTTCATAATATTTGATTATGGATTGCTTTTGGTCACTCCATGTATAGAGGATCCGTGTCATAGGATTGATAAAGTATGCTTGGAAGGTATTTAGAAATAATGTGCCTTTAATATAGCGACAATCTTCAATAATCCATATAACTGACATATGCAATTGCTTAAAACCTTCAGACCGTGCTTTAATTTCTCTATAATTTATTCTTGAAAATTGAACTTCAATCACATGTTTAGAATTTACTAATACATCAGGATATTGCTTTATTTCCGGACAAAAAGGTTCAATTTCTACTTTATAGCCAGATTGTTTAAGATGGTTAGCAATACAGTATTTAACATAATAATGTTGATCTGTTTCACCTTTTGCACATAGACGATGGATATTATATTTATGCGCAAAATGAGGTACTACTTTCACACCTTTTCTCAAAATAACTTCAGTCTTGCAATAAGGACAAATATAATTCTCATTTTTTAATGCACGATGAGCTTCAATGCGCTCTCCAGATTGATTAATTGCTGCAAGCATATCCTCACCTCATATATATAAACGTGAGCACTGAGGATTTTACTTTTAAAATATAAAAAACCAAAGTAGCATACAACTACTTTGGTAGAGAGTCTATTATTATTCAATTGAATCTGAGAAATAACGACGTACTTGAGAAGTAACATTATGACTCATGATAATCTTCGCATAATCATTAAGATATACTTCAGTTTTATCAGTAGGATAAGCAAATTCAAGCATTTGACTATAGCTATCATTTATCGCTTCTTGACTAACTGAATCATCAAAATGTACTGCATAGTAATAATTAGAATCGTTCATATATAATAAGTCTTCAAATTCATCTGTAACTTGATTATTGTGATAAGCATAATTAATAACTTGTTCTAAATCATCAAATTTAACAATGACATTTCTTAAACTTGCACGTTGTTTAGGTTGTTGTTGTTCAGATTTTTGTTGTTGCTTTTGTTGAGCGCGTTGCTCGAATAAGTCTTCAATGCTTTCGTCATTTTCAAGTGTGTTAGCTAATAATTCATTTACTTGTTCTTCAAATTGTTCATTAGCATCTTCATCTGACATATTCATTGCTTCTTCATTTTTAGATTTAGAAATTGTGACTTCCACGCCTTTTTCGAAAGCGTGTACTTGTATCCATAGAGGCCCTTCAACAACGAAATCTTCTTCTTCGTTAATTTCATCCATCATGGACCAGAAGAATTCTTCTCCTCGTTTACGGTTAGTCCATAAATCTTCACGGCTAAATCCTCTAGCTTCAATATCACTATAAGTTATAAATAATTTGACAGTAGTATCATCAACGCGTTCTATTCTCATATCATCTCACTCCTTACAGTCGATGAATAGTAATCATATTGTATTAGAACGTAGAGTAAATTACAATTTATTTGTTTGATTAAATTTAACTATTTCATATTCGTCTCTAATACTAACATATTCCCTTTTTTAGTTACAAAAAACAGCACTATCACTAGTGCTGTTTCATATTATTATCGTTAATTAAATTTTAAAATTAGTCAACTAAACGTTGAGCTTCTTGTAATTGGAATGTACGAACTTTTCTTGGTAAGAAACGTCTAATTTCATCTTCGTTATAACCAACTTGTAAACGTTTTTCATCTAAGATAATTGGACGACGTAATAAGCCTGGGTTATCTTGAATGATAGAATATAAATCTTGTAATGGTAAAGAATCGATATCTACGTTTAATTTTTGGTATGTTTTAGAACGAGTTGAAATAATTTCGTCTGTTCCGTCTTCAGTCATTTTTAAAATTTGTTTAATTTCATCAATTGTTAAATGTTCAGAAAAAATGTTACGCTCCGTATATGGAATGTCATGTTCTTGTAACCATGCTTTCGCTTTACGGCAAGATGTGCAACTTGGTGAAGTAAATAATGTTACCATACATCTCACTCTCCTATTGAAAGAATATTGTTCATTATTTATAAGTTTATTGATTAAGAAATGATAATTTATTCAGTCCTCTTAACCTTACAATGAAAGTATACTTGTTAAACATTAAAATTAAATGAGAAAATCCTAATTTTTCTGAGAAATTTAAAAATTTCTAATTTCCTCTATGTTACTCTCTCAAATCTTAACGTATACTTATATACTAACATAACTTACAATTTAAAGAAATACTGTTATAATCAAGTTAATATGAATTAAATTATAGAAAGTAGGCATCTAATATGGAGACATTATTTTCAGGAATTCAACCAAGTGGCATACCTACAATTGGTAACTATATTGGTGCGTTGAAACAATTTGCAGAAGTACAAAACGATTATGACTGTTTTTTCTGTATAGTTGATCAACATGCAATTACAGTGCCACAAGATAAAATCAAATTACGTAAGCAGATACGTCAACTTGCAGCTATTTATTTAGCTTCTGGTATTGACCCAGAAAAATCAACATTATTTATTCAATCTGAAGTCCCTGCTCACGTTCAAGCTGGTTGGATGCTCACAACGATTTCAAGTGTTGGTGAACTTGAACGTATGACTCAATATAAAGATAAAGCACAAAAACGTACGGACGGTATTCCAGCAGGATTATTAACATATCCCCCACTAATGGCCGCAGATATTGTCATTTATAATACAAATATCGTGCCAGTTGGTGAGGATCAAAAACAACATATAGAACTTACGCGCAACTTAGTTGAACGATTTAATAGTCGTTACAATGATATTTTAGTTAAACCAGAAATTCGCATGCCAAAAGTAGGTGGTCGTGTAATGAGCTTACAAGACCCTACTAAAAAAATGAGTAAAAGTGATGATAACCAAAAAAACTTTATTTCATTATTAGATGAACCTAATGTAGCAGCTAAAAAAATAAAAAGTGCCGTTACAGATTCTGATGGCATCATCAAATTTGACCGCGATAATAAACCAGGAATTTCAAATTTATTAACTATTTACTCAAGTTTAACTAATGAATCTATCAAAGACTTAGAGTCAAAATATGCCAATGAAGGCTACGGTAAATTTAAAACTGATTTATCCGAAATCGTTAAAGAATTCTTAATAAACTTCCAAGAGAAATATAACGAATTCTATAATTCAGATAAATTAGATGATATTTTAGACCATGGTCGTGACAAAGCTCAAAAAGCTTCGTTCAAAGTATTGAAAAAAATGGAACGTGCAATGGGCTTAGGTCGCAAACGATAATCTAAAAACAGAGCGATGACAGAAATCTGACTTAACACACAGATTTCTGTTGTCGCTCTTTTCATGTTTGTTGATGCTTGACGGCACCTACTGAAAAATCTACTTTAAGACATCGTTTACCGGTTCCCCCAAAGTGTTATATTTTAATGTCCAAATCTCTCTATTATTTTCTTCCTTTAGGATTAAAAGCATCTTTTAGCCCTTCACCCACAAAATTGATACTTAAAATAGTGAACGTAATCATTAATGCAGGTGGCATCCAAATCCAAGGTTTTGAACTAATGATATCTCCTTCTTGTGCATCACTTAACATATTCCCCCAAGAAGGAATCGATTTACTTATCCCAAAACCTAAAAAGCTTAATCCTGATTCAACAACAATCATACCCGCAAAAGTTAACGTTGCTTGAACGATAACGACGCTAAGAATATTAGGTAATAAATGTTTAAGGATGATTTTATACGTTGGAGTGCTGATTGATTTTGCCGCCAAGAAGTATTCATTTTCTTTTTCCTGTAAAACTTTACCTCTTACCAATCTTGCTACGCCGCCCCAACTTAAAATAATAATCACGAAGATTAAGATAATAGCTGAGCCATATGGGTTTTTAATTTTATCACCTAGTGCCGCATTAAGTACGATAGCAAAGATAAGGAATGGGAAGAGCATTACAAATTCAGTAACCCTCATTAATATCGTATCAACCATTACTCCAAAATAACCTGAAATTACCCCTATAGTTACACCGATAATAATCATACCAACTGTTGACGTAAAGCCTATAGCTAATGAGACCCTACCAGCGAATAATAATCTACTAAAATTATCTCTACCACCAGAATCTGTACCAAGTAGATTATGAGCGCTGATATCTCCTTTTATATTCAATAAATCTTGTTGATTTATAGGAAGAGGCGCAATTAAAGGTGCTATAACTGAGATAATAATAACTATAATTAAAAATAGTAATGATGCCATTGCAATTTTATTTTTAAAGAACTTTTTAAAAGCTGTTCTTGTTGGAGAATATAGCTTTTGTTTATTTACTTTATGTTCATTCATGATGTTCAACCTCATTTACCTTATTAATTACTACGGATTCTAGGGTCAACAAAATTATAAGTTATATCTGATATTAGATTGCCAAATAGCCCTAAGAATGAAAAGAATAATGTAAGTGCCATCATTAATGGATAATCTTGTCCAGTCACCGATTCTAAAAATAGCTTACCTATTCCATTGTAAGAAAAAATGGTTTCTGTAATAACAGCGCCCCCTAAAATACTAACGATATCTGTCCCTAAAAAAGTTACTATAGGTATTAATGAGTTACGAAGGATATGTTTGTTATATATTGTATTAAGTGATAACCCTTTAGCTTTAGCTGTTAAGACATAATCTTTACTAGAATTATCAATAATATCGTTTCTTAAATATTGTATATATCCTGCAGTAGATAATAACCCTAATGTAAATGCTGGTAATAATGTATGATGCAACTTACTTACATAATAAGCCAATGTCCCTTCATCCAAACTGATGTCTACAGAACCTTGGAATGGGAATATTGGAAACTGAAAAGCAAATATATAAATTGCGAATACACCAGCTATAAATGACGGAACTGCTAACATAATATAGTTAAAAATTTGGATCGTATAATCTCCAAGTGTATACGGGTATCTTCCTGATAGAATTCCTAAAATAAAAGCAATAATATATGTAATAACTAGCGAAACAGCCCCTAATAATATAGTATTCGGTAAGCGTTCACTAATTAATTCACCTACTGGTCTTTTATATTTAATAGATTCTCCTAAATTTCCATGCGCAACATTATCTATCCAACGTATATATTGTTTAGGTATTGAATCATTTAACCCCAGTTTTTCTTTTTGAGCTTCAATAGCTTCCTGTTTTACACGTGGATCATACTTTCCCGTGAATGGATCTCCCGGTTGGATGATGGCTAAAGAAAACACAACTATTGATATCAAAAAAAGCAACGGTATCATTAACAAAAATCTTTTTATAATTAATTTAATCATTTTAATCTTCACTCTTCCTTGCTATAAAAACATGCTACTTTATGATTGGGTTTCACTTCTCTTAATTGTGGTTGCTCTTGACTGCATCTATCCTGTGCAATAGGACATCTCGTATGGAATGGACAACCTTTTGGCGGATTGCTAGGTGAAGGTAATTCTCCCTCTAAAATAATTCTTTCTGATTTAGTTTTATTAAGCTGTGGCACAGATGAAATAAGTGCTTTTGTGTACGGATGAAGTGGTTGTTGATATAACTCATTGCTATCTGCTATTTCAACCATGTGTCCTAAATACATAACACCAATAACATCACTAATGTGCTTTACTACGCTTAAATCATGCGCTATAAACAAATAACTTAAATCAAATTCTTTTTGAAGATTTTTTAATAAATTTAAAACTTGCGATTGCACCGACACATCTAGTGCACTAACTGGCTCATCTGCAACAATTAATTTAGGTCTAACTGCTAACGCACGAGCAATGCCAATACGTTGTCTCTGACCACCTGAGAACTGGTGTGCATATTTGTAATAAGCATCCTCACTCAAGCCCACACACTTTAGCAAATATAAAACTTCTTCTTTTAATGTCTGTTTATCGATTTTTTTGAAATTGCGTATAGGCTCTCCAATTATATCTCCAACCATTTGCATAGGATTCAACGAACCATAAGGATCTTGAAATATCATTTGAAAGTCTTTGCGTGCTTCTCTCAACTTTTTACCTTTTAAATTAGTAGTATTGACCCCATCAATTTTAATTTCTCCAGAAGTGACTTTCTCTAAATGCACAATAGATCGTCCGAGCGTTGATTTACCGCATCCTGATTCCCCAACTAAACCAAATGTTTGTCCTTTTTTAATTGAAAATGAAACATCATCGACGGCTTTTACATATTGTGTTTCTTTAAATAATTTCTTCTTAATAAAATAGTATGTTTTTAAATGTTGTAGTTCTAAGATGTTATCCATATCGTCTACCTCTCTGTTAATTAAACAAATGACAACGTATTTGACTCTTTCCTTTGTTTAAAAGTCTCGGCTCACATTGTTCACATATTGCTATCTTTTCAGTACATCTATTAGCAAATCTGCAACTATTTTCATTAAATTCAGTTATATTAGGCACCATTCCTTCTATAACTTCTAAATATTCAACATCTTCGTCTAATTTTGGAATAGTACTTAACAATTTTTTCATATAAGGATGTTGAGGGTGATTTAAAATTTGATCGATATCACCATATTCTACGATTTGTCCTGCATACATCACCATGACCTTGTCACAAAACTCTGACACTACGCTTAAATCGTGAGTAACTAATATAATTGCCATCTCATTTTCTTGTTGCAATTTTTTTAATAAATCTAAAATCTGAGCTTGTATCGTTACATCTATAGCGGTAGTAGGTTCATCAGCAATTAATAATTTAAGATTACATGAAATGGCCATAGCAATCATGACTCTTTGTCGCATACCCCCAGAGGATAGCTATTTAATATTTCATTCACCCTAGATATTCCTACATATTCAAGAAGTTTTGTTGCTAATTGTTTAGCCTCTGTCTTACTTTTATTCAAATGCAACATTATTGGTTCTATTAATTGATTTTGTATTTTAAATACAGGGTTTAATGCCGTCATTGGTTCTTGGAAAATCATACCTATATCTTTACCACGTATTTTTTGATACTCTTTTTCTTTCATATCTATAATATGCTTCCCATCAAACAGAATATCGCCGTTTGTAACTTTAGCGATTTTATCTGGTAATAGCTTGATCACCGATTTATTTAATATCGACTTACCGCACCCTGATTCTCCAACAATCCCTAATATTTCATTTGATTTAAGCTTTAAAGATATTTGATTTATTGTAGGAAACCATGAATCACCAATTTTAATAGATGTTTCTAAATCTTTAATTTCTAATAAATACTTATCCATAATCTACTCCAATCAATAAACCTCGACCTTAGTCGAGGTTGTTTTTTATTCTTTGGTTAATTTGTATAAGTCTAAATCTGCTCCCATTTGAATGTCGTAATTTCTAACTTTATCATTTACAATTGAGATTGAATCTAATTGAACAATAGGGAATGCTGGAAGTGTTTCGTTGACGTGTTTTTGCCATTTTACATAAATATCTTTACGTTTTTTATCATTAGTTCCAACTTTGTTGAAATCTAAGGCGTCATCTAAACATTTATCAGATGTTTTATCAACAGTTCTCATTTCATTTTGTGGTCTATCAGAGTGATATAAATCTGAAGGGTCAGGGTCAGTTCCGCCACCCCAAGTTCTAAAGTATACTTCCATATTTTTAGATGCTTTGGCTAAATCGTCATTATATTTACCAAATTCAACTATTTTCATATTTGTTTTTAAGCCAACTTTTTCCCAGAAATCTTTAATCGCTGCTGTTCTAGGTTCAAATGTTGGGTTTGATCCTGAATATTGTTTTAAATTAATTTCAAAAGGTTTACCATTTAGATCTTCTCTAAAACCATCGCCATTTCTGTCTTTATAACCAAGTTCATCTAACAATTTTTTCGCCTTTTCTGGGCTATATTCATAACTATTTAAATCTTTTTGATCTGCTACAATCCAATGTATTGATGGAACTAAAGAATTTAATTCTTTACCATAACCTTGATAGAAAGCTTTAATCCATTTCTTTCTATCGATTGCATATAACATCGCTTGTCTTAATTTTTTCTCTTTATATTTAGGACGTTCTGCACCAGTTTTGTTTTTATCTTTATCATAGTCATGAGATACGAAACCTAAAATAGAGTAGTCAAGACCAGGAGCTGATAAAACTTTAAGCTTACCGTCACCTGATTTTTTAGCTTCTTGATCAATCGTACCTGTAGCTTGATCGGCCATGTCGATTTCGCCATTTTTCATTGCTTTTACGATTTGAGTTTGATCAATTACTTTTAAATTAATTTTGTCTAAAGCTGGTTCGCCTTGCCAGTAGTCTTTAAATTTCTCTAATTGAATTGCTTCGCCTTGTGCGACTTTAGTTACTTTATAAGGTCCTATACCAATTGGATGTTTTCTAATTTTGTCTGATTTCGCTAAGTCTTTAATTGGAACATCACTCAAATATTTTTTACTAAGTAATGGACCTGCGAAAAATCCTTCTAAGTAGTTTACTTTTTTCTCTTTAAAAGTTACATCCATAGTATAATTATCGATTTTTTTAAGACCACTAATTGTGTCAGCTTGTCCCGCATGTTTTTCCGGAGCCCCTTCAATATTTTCTACGGATGGATAATAACTACCCTCATAATCTTTATCAGCTAATACATTTAAAGAATAAGTCCAGTCATCAACTGTTAACTCATTACCGTCTTGCCACTTAATCCCTTTTTTAATTGTGAAACGTACCTTTTTAGCAGGGTCAATATCTTTCCAAGAAGCAATGTAAGGCTTAAGTTTCATATTTTTATCAATTTTTATTAATGCTTCATTGAAATAACCTTCTACATTTGAGTCAGGGCCTTCTGTACTTAAAAGCGTTGAAAATGTTCCAGAAGGTGGAGCACTTAAGGCAATATTCATTTCTCCGCCTTTATGATTCGATGTTTCAGTTTTCGATGTAGCTTTGTCTTGTGAATCTCCATCTTTCTTACCACATGCACTTAATACTAATGTTGCTACTAACACCAGTATTAAATACTTCATTAAAATCTTCATTCCTATCAATCCTCCAGTTGATTCTATGGTGTTTTTTATTTTACTTCTAAAAGAAAAAATAACAAGTTATATTTTAGAATTTTCTGATAATTATACTTTTAAAATTTTCAAATTAGTTAACCTCTATATTCTTGTAAAAAATACTTAAAAAACAGCCTCGATATAAATCAAGACTGTTTCATAGAAATCTAATTATTTATCTTTCTTTTTCTCACCAGTTTCACGATCGATTGATTTATCGATATACACATGTTTTAACGTAGTATCAGGTCCTACTTTATGGTATTGTAGACCTTTTACTTGAGGGTTAGTTAAATGTGCTTCCCCTTTTTGATAAATTGGGGCTACTGGTGCATCATGAAGTAATATACTCTCAGCTTGTTTTAAAGCTTCATTTCTTTTTTCTGGTTCGCGTAATAAAGAACCATTTGTTTCTTTAATGATTTCATTATATTCTTTATTATCCCAATCTGTATTATTTTGAGCATTATCTTTAGTCATCGTTTCTAAAAATGCAGTTGGATCAGGATAATCAGGGCTCCATCCTGAATATGAAGCTTCAAAATCGCCTGCTAATTCTAATGTTGTTTTTTGTTTAAATGGCATTTGTTTTATTTTTAACGTTACCCCTGGTAAATTAGTTTCAATTTGTGATTTGATATATTCAGCAGCAACTTTAGCAATAGGTGTGTCTTGAGTATTCATTGTAAATGTTACTTCTTTTTTACCTAGTTCTTTTTGAGCTAACTCCCAGTTTTCTTTAGCCTCTTTAGGGTTATAAACTAATGGAGATTTAACTGTACTTGCAAAATCTTTACCATCCGGAGTCTTAGATGTACCAACACCAGTGAAGTTATTTGAAGCTAATGAACCATCATTAAGTACTGATTTAACATATCCCTTTTTATTGATAGCTTGAGCAACGGCTAATCTAAGATGTTTATTTTTAAATTCTGGGACTGTTTTTTCATTCATTTTAATAAAGAAAGTTGCAGCAGTTAATCTATAATTTAATTCTTTATTTCCTTTATATTTATCTACCTGTTCTGATGTAATAATTGTATCATCTACTGAACCCGTATCGTATAATGATGCCCCTGCTTGGTTATCTTTTAATACTTTATAATTCACTTTATCTAATTTTACATTTTCTTTATCCCAGTACTGGTTGTTTTTAGCTAATTGAATTTTATCTTCAACTTGCCAATTCGTTACTTTAAACGGCCCATTGTATACTGCTCTATCAGCATTAGTTCCATATCTTTCGCCATACTTTTTAGCAACTTTAGCATCTTGAGGATCGAATGTATTTAAAGCAAGTAACTCATTAATATATGGGACAGGTCTTTCTAAATCAATTTGTAATTTATACTTATTTAAAGCTTTAATACCCAATTGGTTTACCGGTTTTTTACCTGTATTAACTAAATCCGCATTTTTAATATCACTCATTATGTATGCAAATTCAGATGCAGTTTTCGGGTCTACTACTTTTCTCCATGCGAATACAAAGTCTTCTGCAGTTACCGGGTCTCCATTTGACCATTTAGCGTCTTTTCTTAAATCTACTGTTAAAGTTTTACCGCCATTGCTTTTTTTAGGCATATCTTTAGCTACACCTAAGACAACTTTATCGTCTTTATCGATAGAATATAAACCTTCAAACGCTTGGCCTGCTATATCACCAGAAACTGCATCAGTGATTAATGCTGTGTCTAAAGTAGTCATATCTTGTGTAATTACTTTTCTAAATACTTGACCTTCATCTGAATACAAACTTTTTTTATTACTACACGCAGAAAGTACTAAAATCATAGTTAATAATAACGCGATATACTTATAATATCTCATAATCTCCTCATCCTCCTTCCCCAGTTTTAAACGCTTGGCGTTTGAAGTTCTTCTTTTAATTGTGCCGCTTCTTCATCAGTTACAAACACATAATGTTGTGGTCTGATTTCTTGAAGTCTACGCTCTGAATTCTTAGACTCATCTTCTTTATAAACGACACGTTTACGCGTTCTTTCACTATCCGGGTCAGGTTGTGGAATAGCTGATAATAGTGATTTCGTATAATCATGTAATGGATGATAGTAAATCTCGTCTGCCGAACCAAGTTCAACAATTTTACCAAAATGCATGACTGCAATACGGTCTGAAATATATTTCACCATTGATAAATCATGCGCAATAAATAAGAAAGTAATGCCTCTTTCTTTTTGAAGTTTCAACATTAAGTTTACAACTTGTGCTTGGATAGAAACGTCCAACGCTGAGATTGGTTCATCTGCAATAATAAACTCTGGTTCTACTGCTAACGCTCGTGCAATGCCTATTCGTTGTCGTTGACCTCCAGAGAATTCATGCGGGTAACGATTGGCGTGTTCTTTACTTAATCCTACTGTTTCAAGTAAGTCATAGACACGTCGTTTACGATCTTTCTTATCGCTAGCTAATTTATGAATATCGATGCCCTCTGCGACAATATCCATTACCTTTAATCTAGGATTAAGAGATGCATATGGGTCTTGGAAAATCATTTGGATTTTTTTATTAAATTTCAATAAATCTTTACGTTTAGATATCTTTTGAATATCTTGACCTTCGTATAAAATCTCTCCACTCGTAATATCATTTAGCTTGATAATAGCTTTACCAGTAGTTGATTTGCCACACCCAGATTCTCCTACTAATCCTAACGTTTCTCCTTTATATATATTAAAAGAGATACCTTCAATGGCTCTTACTTCGTTACGTTTACCTTCATTAAAATATTGTTTTAAGTTTTTTATCTCTAATAATACTGAATTATCCTTCATTGAACGACACCCTTTCTACTTGATGTGGCTTGTCGTAATTATTAGGCATTGGTCGTTGTCTCTTTTTAACCATTTCTGGTGGGTTTACTTGAGGTGCACGTTCATCTAATAGCCAAGATTTCACGAAATGTGTTGGTGACACTTTGAACCATGGAGGCGCTTGTTTAAAATCAATATCTAAAGCGTACTGACTTCTTCTTGCAAATGCATCGCCTTTAGGTGGGTGTAATAAATCTGGTGGTGTACCTGGAATTGCAAGTAATTCTGTATCGTTACTAGTTGTTAAATCTGGCATAGATGATAGTAAACCCCATGTATAAGGGTGTCTCGGATCGTAGAAAATTTCATCTACATCGCCTGTTTCTACCATTTGTCCTCCATACATTACCGCTACTCTATCAGCGATATTAGCGACTACGCCTAAATCATGTGTGATAAAAATAATTGATGTATCAATTTTTTGTTGTAATTCTTTCATTAAATCTAATATTTGAGCTTGCATCGTTACATCCAACGCTGTAGTTGGTTCGTCTGCGATTAATACTTTAGGTTCACACGCTAATGCTGTTGCAATAACAATTCTTTGTCTTTGTCCACCTGAGAATTGATGTGGATAAGCTTTAAATCGTTTTTCAGCATTCGGTAACCCTACTAAATTCAAGATTTCTAAAGCTCGTTTTTTAGCTTCAGATTTACTATAATTACGATGTTTCATCAATGGCTCCATAACTTGCTTCCCTATTTGCATCGTTGGGTTAAGTGAAGTCATAGGGTCTTGGAAAATCATTGAAATATCTTTACCACGTAATTTGATTAGTTCATTTTCAGATTTAACAGCCAAGTCTTCACCAAGAAAGTTAATCGTGCCTTGTTTAATTCTTCCTTCATCCCCTTGGAATAGCTTTGTTATCGCTTTTGTAGTTACAGATTTACCTGAACCTGATTCACCTACAATTGCTAACGTTTCTCCCTTATTCAAATAAAAATCGACGCCTCTAACTGCTTGCACTTCCCCAGCCGTAATATCAAAGGAAACATGCAAGTCATTAACTTCTAAAATTCTTTCTGACATAACGTTTGCCTCCTTTATTATTTACGCATTTTAGGGTCAAATGCATCGCGTAATCCATCACTAAACAGATAGAAGAATAAAATCAATAAACTTAATATAGTAGCTGGAATAAATAATTCGTGTGGATGAATCAGTAACATCGCGCGTCCGTCGTTGACTAATGAACCTAATGAAGTTTGAGGGGCTGGCACGCCAATACCGATGAAGCTTAAGAACGCTTCGAAAAAGATTGCACTTGGTACAGTAAACATTGATGTTACTACGATTGCGCCTAATGTATTAGGTAGAATATGTTTGAATATTAAATTGAATTTAGAAGCACCTAGTGTTCGTGATGCCATTACAAATTCTTGATTTTTTAATTTTAAAAATTCCCCACGTACAACCCTACTCATTCCTAACCAACCTGTGATAGACATCGCTAAAATAATTGTCCAAATTGATGGTTCAAAAATAAGTACAAATAAAATTACAACGATAAGGTTTGGAATTGATGCAATAATTTCAAGAATTCTTTGCATAATATTATCTATACGCCCGCCAAAGAAGCCAGATACTGCACCGTAAACAACACCGATAAAAATATCTAAGATAGCTGCTACGACACCGATAAAGAGTGAGATTTGAGCACCTTTCCAAGTACGTGTCCATAGGTCACGTCCTAATTGGTCTGTACCAAACCAGAAGTTTTCTTTAACGCCAGCGTCTTTATAAGCATTCGTACCGTCTGCACCGGTACCATCAAATGGTAGGAATGAAACTTTATCTAGAACAGGTATTTTAGCTGGTAAATTTCGTCGAACGACATCTTGTTCTGCATAATCATGATCGCTCAATAGTGGCCCTACAAAAGCTAAGATAACAATTAGAATTAACCCTACTAAACCTACCACTGCAAGTTTATTTCCTTTTAATTGTGTCCAAGCATCTTGCCAGAAGTTTTTACTCTCACGTTGCATTTCTGGTTCTCTATTTAAATCTAAATCTCTTATTACGAAATCAGATGCGGCAATGCCTTCAGAGGTATGTGTCATAGCTGCATTTGAATGATCATCAAATGGTTTACTAAATTTGTCATTTGCCATTATTTCTTACCTCCTTGAACACGAATTCTAGGGTCAATCACGCCATATAGAATATCTACGATAAAAATTGAAACGATAAATAGTGTACTAAATAAAATAGTAGTTGCCATTATCACTGAGAAATCATTTGTTGTAATAGAGCGTACGAATTGGTCCCCTAAACCTGGTACGCCAAAGATATTCTCAATGGTTAATGTACCTGTTAAAATTCCTGCTAGCATAGGTACAATAATTGTGACAATTGGAATTAATGCGTTTCTTAAAGCATGCCCAAATAAGACACGCATTGAAGAGTTCCCCTTTGCTCTTGCTAATAATATGTAATCCGAACTTAAAACTTCTATCATTTCAGCTCTGATATACCGTGCAACCGTCGCCATGACACTGGCTGATAATGCTAGCGAAGGTAATACTGCTGTTGAAAATCCTTCCCATCCTGCAACTGGAAACCATCTTAAACGCACCGCAAATACATATTGTAAAAGTACGGCTAATACGAAAGAAGGAACAGATACAACAATTACTGAAATAACAGTAGTTGTATAATCGACCCATGTGTTTTGTTTAGTAGCTGCTGCAACACCAAGGATCAAACCTAAAATTACACCGATAATCATCGCTGTTATACCCATTTCCATTGATGGAATCAATCTCGGTCTTATAAGCTCCCATACCGGTTGATTGTGATATTGAAATGAATAACCAAAGTCTCCAGTAATTACATTTTTCAAATAATGTAGATACTGCACTGCTACAGGATCATTTAGTCCATATTTCTCATTAAGAATCGCCTTTTGTTCAACACTTAACTTAGCATCGTTAAAAGGTGAACCCGGCATCATCTTCATTAGGAAAAATGTAATCGTAATAATAATGAATAGCGATAAGAACATATATCCCAAACGTTTTAAAACATATCGCGTCATTCCATAACCCCCTTATTAAATTTTCAAAATTAACATTCCCTTCAAAATTTTCAGAAATATTTAGTAATATTATATATATAATTTTCATATAATTGCAATATAATTTTCACAAAATTAAAAAAGCAGTTGCTTATATAAATTTCTAAGGAAGTAATTTTCTAATATATAATTTTAATTATTTAAAGTTTAAGGTGTTTAATTGGGAAATTTAAGTTAAAATAAGTTTAATCTTCAGTCGGGGGTTACATTTATGAAGAATTTAAAAAACTGGATAGTATGGCTTAGTATTACACCACTTCTAACGCTTATTATATGGTTGTTTTTCACAGCTCATACACTCATTTCGTTTTTAAATGTTTTATTCTATATATCACTTATTATTTTTATAATTATTTTTCTTATCCTTTTAGTTCAAGAAGGAATTTTTGATGCGACGAGTTATGGTTTTAGAAGAATTCGCCATCAAATGTCTTCTCGTGCAAAGAAAAAAACAATGGAACATGATTCATTCTTTAATCCACAACAAGCTAAGAGAGAGTATTATATTGTTGAATCATGGATAGCGCCAGCTTTATTGTGTAATGCATTATTTTTTCTTTTAACCATCGTAATTTCACTTATTTTATAGTATAGCCTTGCTATTATGTTTATCTAAAACTTGTTTCACAGTATATTAACTCTTTAAATCATTAGAAAATGTTCAACAAAAGCTTTCCTAATTAACTAAATTAACTTAAAATACTGGCAATTATTTTAATAAGATAGAAATCAGACAATAGTAACATCTATATATTTAAAAAGGCCTGAATTTTGTTCTATACAGAATTCAGACCTTTTTAATACCAAATTTTTAATTTTAAAGTCATTATACGATTATTACATTTTTTAATAATTTTTTAAAATCCACTTTTTACGAAGAGTGTTTTTTAAATTGTCCAAACCAGAAACCATTTTCACGTATAAAATTTTCACAACCAAATGCTCTAGTATGTTCCGATGCTACTTCTAAAATTTCTTTATGTAGTGGATATAATAAATTTATCAATTCCTCAGAAGTATACACTTTCTCTATCATATCATCGATTTTTCTTTTTATATATCCTTTTTCAAGTAGATTAGAATCATTATATGCATCAATAAACTTACCTTCTTTACGTGCTGCTAAGAAGAAAAATGATCCTTCATCTTTTAGTATCCGATAAATTTCTGTAAAATATTTAATTCGTTCTTTTTCATCCGTAATAAATGTAATAGGAGACATAATGTCGAAAATACAATTAAAATATTTATCGGGAAATTGAATTCCCTTTCCAACATTACATTTCTTTAATTCAAGTAAACCACTATTAACTGAATCTATTAATGTTTCTGAACATTTGTCAACAGCTGTTTGAGTTAAATCAATTCCAAAATACTGTTCTGAAAATTTATTTTCAATAAGATATTTAAGATTACGGCCAAAACCACACCCAATTTCAAGTGTTCTTGTTGTTAAATCGTTCTGAAAAATTTCACTCTGAAAAGAAAGTATTCTTTTTATTGCATAATTAGGCTCTATTCTTGTCTTTTTATTTTTCGAATTTTTATGTAGTAATTCCCATTTATTATTATTTGAAACAAAAGTATCCATTAAATTCACCATATTTCATTATTGTAGTTATGTGTGTAAATCCTACATTCGATAGAAGATGCCGATTTTCATAATGTGTATTCGTAATCATCGTACCTTCTAAACTAAATTGCTTTGATAAAACTTCTTCAGGAGAAAACCCATGATCTATCTTAAATTTCATATATGATGAAGCCATAATTTTATAAATTTTAGGGTCCAAAGGAAGCTCTTTTTCAAATAGAATAAACCCACCTCCAGGTACCAGTGATTCATAAATTTTTTTAATAACTTCTTCACGCTTTGAAATTGGAATAAACTGTAAAAAATAGTATCCAACAATAAGATTAGCTGGCAACATATTTACATTTTCAATTGAATCATTGATGTATTCAATTTCTGCATTATTATTTTTTTGTGCTACTTCTATCATTTCTTTTACAGGTTCTATTCCGTAAAATGTTATATTGTTCTTTTCATGATGACGCTGGTATAACTTATTTATTAATGTTCCTGTTGAACTTCCAATTTCATAACATATAGAATCATCTCTTAGAAAAAAGTCACTTAAGTAACAAATGAGTTCATGACCTTCTTCATACAACGGAACGGATAGTTTTACGTGATCATCAAAATGTTTAGCCACTCCATTATAAAATGACCATTGTCCATTAACCAAGTTTATGTCATTACCTACTTCCATTAAACTCCTCCCATTCAATCAATTGAATTATCCTTTTCAATTCCTTGGTGATATTTAGCAAAATCACTTAGAGTACAGACTAAATGTTTTGTATAACTCAATTCTATGTGTTAAGTCGCTTTCTCGACAAGGTAGTGTTAACGTCTGTCATAATCTCTCTTTGACTTTCAACAAAATAGCACTATATGCCTCTCTCATAAGTTTCTAGCAATAATTAGCTCATCATTTTTTCACTCATACTTTTATTGACTAAAGTTAATGAAAGTATTATCAATATTCCCCCTATCAACAAGCCTACAGTGAAATGGTCATGCAAACCAATCATTGAAAAAATCGTTGAGAATAGTGGAACTAAGAATAAAAAACTACTTGCATTGTTAGCTCCTCCTTGTTTTAAGCTATAAAACCATAGTCCAAAGGAGCCAATAGATGCTGGCAAAATTAACCAAATAAAACAAAACCATCCGATTGTATCAATTTGTGACAAATTATAATTCTCATGAAGAAACATTGAAATTATAAACATTCCCATACCGCCTATAAAGAGTTGCCATCCTGTAAATACCCATGAACTTTGATCAAAAGGAACTCTTTTAGTAATGACCGTATTAATAGACCAACAAAACGAACCAATTAGTGCAAATAAAGCACCTACACTAAATGCTGTTTTGTCTAGTCCTAGACATAGTATTACTCCTATAATTCCTAGAAGCAATGATAGAAATTTCCATCTATTAAACTTATCATTTAAAAGAAAATGCGCTAAAATTGCTAACCACAAAGGGTTAGTAAATAAAATAATTGATGACATTGAGGAAGACAAACCTTTAGCCATCGCAAGGTTTAAAAAAACCATAGTACCAGTAGTTTGTAAAAGCCCTATAATAGCTACTAGATGAAAACCGCTAGTTAGTCTTCCATTACTCCTAGGTGTAACTTCAGAAATTCCTTTAGTCAGAAGAGTAAATAGCAACATTAAAATTCCAGCAATTATAAATCTCCAACTTCCAATCAAAAAAGGCGGAGCGTGATTTAATGAAATTAAATACTTTCCTGTTGGAAATGATGAGCCCATAAAAACAGTTGTTAGAATAATACTAATTAAAAATGAAAGTTTTGGCGATTTTTTAAAATTCATTTTATCCTCCTTTCCCTCTTTACAAGGTAATTATAAAGAGTTATATTCTTTGAGGATATCCGGGTTTTAACGGAGATATCCGATATATCTATTAGAGATTATAGAATTCTTGTAGGAGGGTGTCAATATGAAATTATCATCTGGTTGGGAACAATCAGTATACGTTCTATTAATACTATCTCAGTTACCAGATAGTAAAACAATTAACTCTCAATCATTGAGCTTGCGATTAGGAACTTCGCATTCATATTTAAAGAAAATAATAAAGCTTTTAGTAAATGAAGGATTAATTACTTCTGTTCCAGGAAAATATGGTGGTTTCTCATTAGCAAAATCATTAGAGAATATAACTTTTTATGATGTTTTCATCGCGATAGAAGGAAGAGGAAAGATTTTTGCCAGCCAACAACTCTTAAAAAACTTTTTAGGTGAAAATGAAGGTAAAAAAGCACACAAATGTGCAGTTACTAATTCACTAGATGTTATCGAGAACACTCTAGTCACAACACTTTCTTCAATTTCTTTAGACCAAGTTTTCAACCAAATAAGTTCAAATTATGATTTAAAAGAATTAAAAGAATGGATAAAAAGTAACGTATAATATAAATATGTAGATTTCTGTCCTTGCTTTAGAAACTTTAGTTCTTTTAATCAAGATTTGTTAACTATAAATAAGCAAGAATCAGAATTGAAAATGTACAATATAATTCAAGTGATAATCTTTTATCTCGTACAATTCTAGACCATTATGCATTAACTTTTGATATAACTAAGCAAATATTATATTTTCTCTAAATTAATTAAACATTTAGAATGTAGCTTTATATACATTATGACAAACGTGTATTCTAAGCTGTTTTTAAAATAATCAAAAGAAATTGTTAACGTTTTTGTTAATATTTAATAAAAAATGCCTCAAAACAATCTTCACTCTACATGAGATTATTTTGAGGCATGTTCTATTTGTTCTTCATTTTAAAAAAATTAAATTTAAGCTTCGAATTTCTTAAATACTAATACTGCATTATGTCCACCAAAGCCAAGACTATTACTCATAGCGTACGTAATATCTAAATCTTGTGCTTCATTAGGGATAATGTCTAAATCACATTCAGGGTCTGGCGTATGCGCATGAATCGTTGGAGCAACTTTAGAATCACGAATTGATAATGCTGAGAAGATGGCTTCTAGTCCACCTGTTGCACCTAATAAGTGACCAGTCATTGATTTAGTTGAACTAATCTTCAAGTTCTTCGCAGCGTCGCCGAATGTATTTTTTATGGCTTTAATTTCGTACATGTCGCCTACAGGTGTGCTTGTACCATGTGCGTTTAAATATTGAACATCTTTAGCTTCAATACCAGCATCATCTAAAGCTGCTTGCATAGCACGTGAACCGCCTTCACCTTCTGGAGCTGGAGCAGTGATATGATATGCATCACCTGTTGTACCATAGCCCACAATTTCAGCATAAATTTGTGCACCACGAGCTTGGGCAGATTCTAATGATTCAATCACTAAAATACCGGCACCTTCACCCATCACAAATCCATCACGGCCTTCTTGGAAAGGACGGCAAGCTGTTTCTTTATCATCATTCGTTGATAATGCACGACTTGCGCTAAATCCAGCAAGTGCCATATGTGTAATAGGCGCTTCAGTACCGCCTGTAATCATCGCGTCTGCGTCTCCGCGTTGGATGATTTTAAATGCTTCACCGATAGAATTTGTACCAGTAGCACATGCAGTTACCGTTGATCCGTTTGGCCCTTTTGCGCCTAGATCAATAGAAACTTGGCCAGTAGCCATATCTGGAATTAACATTGGTACGAAGAATGGACTTACTCTTCTTGGGCCTTTCTTCTGTAACGTACTATGGGCAATTTCAAATGTTTCCATACCACCGATACCTGAACCAATCCATACACCAATACGGTTTGCAGTATCTTCGTTAATAGCTAATTTCGCATCTTCTACCGCTTGTCTTGCAGCTACAACTGCATATTGAGTAAAGCGGTCCATACGGCGTGCTTCTTTCTTCTCAATATGGTCTTCAATATTAAAGTCTTTTAATTCACCAGCTAGATGAACGTTATAGCCTTCAGTATCTACACGCGTAATTGTATCAATACCATTAACGCCTTTTAACGCGTTGTCCCAACTTGTCTGGACATCATTTCCGATAGGTGATAATGCACCCATACCTGTAATTACAACTCTTTTATTTTCAGTCATACATTATATCCTCCTATTTACCCCATTTGATAACCATAGCGCCCCAAGTTAGGCCACCACCGAAACCTACTAATACTAAAGTATCATCGTCTTTAATTTTTCCATTTTCTAATTCTTGTTGAATACTTAAAGGTATTGAAGCTGCAGAAGTGTTACCAAAGCGATTCACAGAAACACTCATTTTTTCTTTTTCTATACCTAATCTTTCACGTGCGGATTCCATAATTCTGATGTTTGCTTGGTGAGGAATAAACATATCAATATCCTCAGATTGTAAACCTGCTTTTTCTACGACGCGTGTAGAAGCATTACCCATAATTCTTACAGCAAATTTAAACACTTCACGTCCATTCATTACTAGTTTACCAGTATCTCTGTTCAAGTATAAGTATTTTCCACCTGAACCGTCAGATCCCATTTCATAACTAATAATGCCTCGGCCTTCAGAAACTTCACCAATCACTACGGCCCCAGCGCCATCACCAAATAAAACGGCTGTTGAACGGTCAGTTAAATCAGTAATCTTAGATAATTTATCTGCACCTACAACTAAAATATTTTTATAATCGCCTGATTGTATGTATTGTTTTGCAGTAATCATTGAATACATAAATCCTGAACATGCTGCTAATTGGTCCATTGTTGGCACTTTGTCAGTACCTAATTTATCTTGTAAAATATTCGCAACTGATGGGAATGGTGTGTCCCCAGTAGCTGTTGCAACAATAATCATATCTATATCTTTAGGCTCAATACCTGCATCTGCAATGGCTTTTTTACTTGCTTCATAAGCTAAATCAGATGTATCTTGATCTTCTCTAGCCCAACGTCTTTCTTTAATACCAGTCATTTTAGAAATCCATTCGTCAGAAGTTTCTAAAAAGCTTTCAAAATAGGCGTTATCTACAACTTTTTCTGGCGCATAAGCACCAAATCCTTTTATACCTACGTTCATGAACGCACACCTTCTTACTTCATTTTTTAATACCAGGTATTAATTTAACACACTTTTTTATATCAACTCAAGTAGTTACCCTTTCAATATTGCGCTTTCTTGTTGAAAATTAAAGAAATATACATGAATGTGAAAATTTAAGACGTTTTTGAAACACTTAACTGGTATCCCTATACAAAGAAGATAGTTTACATTAAAATGGAACTATATAAACTATGGAGGTCATTGGTATGAAATACCTCGTAACATTTATTTGGGCATTAATTTTATTACAAATGGTGAACTTCGTGCTAAATAGTTTAAACGGTGGCGGTTCATTAAACTTTATTACACCTATTATTCTAGCAGTAATTTTCACAATATTTATTGCGATTTTTGGCGCGTTAATTAAACCTAATGATTTTGCCCGCAAAGGTAACAGATAATTATATTTTAATTACGTCTCATAATATACACGTTTCAACTTTGAATTAATACTCAAAGTTGGGCGTGTATTTTTTAGTACAAAAATAGCTCTCTTCAAAGTATTTTATATCGACTTTGAAGAGAGCTTTTATTTATTTAGTCACTTTATTATTTAACTATTAGATTATTCAGTTGCTGGTTGTTGTACATCAAATGTTAAATCATGTTCCTCGTTTAAATCTACGTTAATTAATGTACCTTCAGGCATATTTTCTTTAATCATCATACGTGCTAATGGTGTTTCAATTTGTCGTTGAACGAAACGTTTTAATGGTCTTGCACCAAATTGTGGTTCGTAAGCTTCTTCACCTAACCATTTTTTAGCTTCATCTGAAACTTTAATTGAAATACGTTGATCCATTAAACGTATATTTAGTTGAGTTAAGATTTTATCGACAATCATGCTCATATCATTTACTGATAATGGTCTAAATAAGACGATATCATCCATACGGTTTAAGATTTCAGGTTTGAAGAATGCGTGTAAGCTATCCATGACTGCTTTTTCAGTATCATCCGTAATTTCACCAGTATCTTTAACATTTTCAAGAAGTACTTGTGAACCGATATTACTTGTCATAATAATAATCGTATTTTTGAAGTCTACACTACGACCTTTAGAATCTGTCAAACGTCCTTCGTCTAGAATTTGTAGTAACACGTTGAAGACGTCGCTATGCGCTTTTTCAACTTCGTCTAATAAGATTACTGAATAAGGATTACGTCTAACCGCTTCAGTTAATTGACCACCTTCATCGTGGCCTACATAACCTGGAGGTGCTCCAATCAATCTAGAAACAGAATGTTTTTCCATATATTCACTCATATCGATTCGGATCATGTGTTTTTCAGAGTCGAATAATGACGCTGCGAGTGATTTAGCTAATTCAGTTTTACCTACACCAGTCGGTCCAAGGAATAAGAAACTACCGATTGGTCTGTTAGGGTCTTTAATACCAGCACGTGCTCTTACAACGGCATCAGATACTAAATCTACTGCTTTATCTTGGCCTACTACACGTTCATGTAAGATGTCGCCTAAGTTGAGTAGTTTTTCTTTTTCTGTTTCAACTAATTTAGATACTGGAATACCTGTCCATTGACTAACGATATCGCCAATTTCTTCATCAGATACGACTTCGCGAATCATGCGTTCACTGTCGCCTTGTTCATCTTGATATGCCTCTTCAAATTCTTTTAATTCTTTCTCTAATTGAGGAATCGTACCGTATTGTAATTCGGCTGCTTTTTCAAGATTACCTTCTGTTTGAGCATCTTCTAAAGCTTGACGACTACGGTCTAACTCGGCACGTTTTTCTTGTACTTTAGCAATTTTTTCTTTTTCTTGTTCTACACGAGATTGTAATGCACTTTGTTTTTCTTTTTCATTTGAAAGCTCTTCTTGTAATTCTTCAAGACGTAGTTTACTAGCATTGTCAGACTCATTTTTCAATGCACTTTCTTCAATTTCTAATTGCATAACGCGTCGATTGACTTGGTCTAATTCAGTTGGGTTTGATCCCATTTCTGTACGAATAGTTGCACAAGCTTGGTCTACTAAGTCAATCGCTTTATCAGGTAAAAATCTGTCTGTAATATAGCGATCTGATAATTCAGCAGCTGCTACCAATGCACGGTCTTGAATACGCACACCATGATATACTTCATAGCGTTCTTTTAATCCACGTAAGATAGAAATTGTATCTTCTACATCAGGTTCACTTACGCCTACTTTTTGGAAACGACGTTCTAATGCTGAATCTTTTTCAATATATTCACGATATTCATTGAGTGTTGTTGCACCGATACAGTGTAATTCACCACGTGCTAACATTGGTTTTAACATATTACCTGCATCCATAGCGCCATCTGTTTTACCAGCGCCTACTAGCATGTGAATTTCATCGATGAATAAGATAATACGTCCTTCAGCTTCTTTAACTTCTTTAAGCACTGCTTTTAAACGTTCTTCAAACTCACCTCTGAATTTAGCACCAGCAACTAAAGCACTTAAATCTAATTCAAAAATAGTTTTGTCTAATAGAGATTCAGGTACGTCTTTACGTACAATACGTTGAGCTAAGCCTTCGACAATAGCTGTTTTACCTACACCAGGTTCCCCAATTAATACTGGGTTATTTTTTGTTTTACGACTTAAAATTCTAATCGTATTTCGAATTTCTTCATCTCTACCGATGACAGGGTCCATTTTACCTTGGCGAACTTCTTCTACTAAGTCACGGCCATATTTTTCTAATGCTTCATAGTTTACTTCTGGATTTTGTGAAGTCACATGATTTCCCCCTCTAACTTTAGTAATAATTTCTTTAACAACTTCTGCTTTATTTCCGACATATTGTTGAGTTGTTTCATCAATGTCCATTGCAGCACGCAAGATATGTTCCATTGAAATATATTGATCTTCGTAATCATTCATGTACGATTCTGCTTTATTTAATAACTCATTTGCTTTTTGACTAATATATTGTCCATATTGAACATTGTCACCTTGGACTGAAGGATAATTTTTTAATTTATTATTGTAAGCTTGATTTAATTCTTCAGTATCGATATTTGCACGTTCTAGTATGCTTTTAAATAAACTGTCACTTTCATCTAACGTTCCTTTTAATATAGCTTCAACTTCAATGTTTTGTAATTCATATTCTTTACTAAGTTCAACTGCTTTTTGTAATGCACTTTGAACGGTATATGTCATTTGATTAATATCCAAATTTGTCACCCCTACTTATTTGATAAGAGCCAGGTCAAATACTCCTTTTTTGACTTTGACTTTCTTTGACCTTAAATACATTATAATCCCTATTTGACTATTAAGCAACAATTATACTTAACTTTTTAAGTTAATTTATGCAAAGCCCAAAGCCTACTATGACAACATTTTAATTACTATTACTTAAAATATTTATCACGATTGCGCTTATTTTAAACATCAAACCTATCGGCATTTTCAGATATTATGGTCAAACTTTTTTAATATGAAAAAGGAGCAAGACTGAAATCAAATGAAAGTTCACAGATTTCGTTGTCTCGCTCCTACAAAGTGGACTAGAAATGAAAGTACTTAAAAGTAGTACAATTTTCAACTAGTCAATCTTATTTATTTTTCGTATTACTTTTGATTGTCTTAATAATTTCATCTGACAATGCTTTAACGCCACTATTTTCTAAATGGATACCGTCTGATGCGAAATATTCAGAATGCCCTTCTGAACGTTTATACCAGTCAACTAATGTCACGTTTTTATGCTTTTTAGCAGCATTAGCAAGGTGTTTATTAACATCATCTTGCCAATCACGTGGTACACGCGTATTCACTAAATAAATTTGGGCATCTCCAAATTTACTGATAAGTTGATTCAATTCATTTTCAGAGAAGCCACCATTCGTTCCAAGTTCCAATACTACTTGATCTGATGGTTTATTATAATTTGAATAATTGCCAGCAATAGTTAACGCTTCTTGTAAATGACGTCCAACTTTACCATCGATAGTTGCTTTAGGTGCTCGTGATTTAAATGTTTCCCCAATATCTACCATTACCGAATCACCAATTAATAATGGACTAATATTCGTATCGACTTGATCTTTTTCCTTACTTTCACTTGTTGAGCCATCAAGATGAATATTTTCACCAGGCATCATTCTTACCAAGTATTTATCTACTTCATTCGTATTAAATGAATTTGCCTTGTTATCAATTTCATATTTTCCAAAACGATCAAATGCGCCAACAAAGATCAATAGTAATGGAAGAGCTGCGACAATAGCTACAATGGTTATAATGAATTTAGGGCGTTGTAGTCGATTAAATGAAAATGCTTTAAGCCCTTCTTTTCTAAATGGTGTTTCAACATAGCGATAAGATAACTCGGCAAATAAGCCAGTTAATATAATATCTACTATATATACATAGGCTGGTATTTGACCATCTATAAAATGGATATGTATGAAACTAATAACTGCAAAGTGCCATAAGTATAAACTATATGAACGTTGTCCAATATAGACAAAGACTGGGTTTCCAATTAGTTTAGCTAATATACTTGTCGGATGGACAACACTTGCGATGACGAAGAGCGTCATACCTGAAATTAAGTAAAAGCCTCCATTATAAATCCAAGCACTGCTATCACTGACTGTAAAGAATAGGAGAATTAATGTAATTAAGCCTATAATCCCTATGCCATCGATAGCACGCTGTAAGACAACTGGAGGGTTTGCTTTTAGCTTAAATGGTGGCCATACAAACGCCAAAATCACACCGAGTAATAATGTTTGTAAGCGTGTGTCTGTTCCGAAATAAACGCGTGAGTAACCGACGTCAGGTTGTGAAATGATGACCATCGCTAATAATGAAATAAGCGAAACAATCCAAAAAATAAGGGTAACATTACGATATTTTTTAATTGTTAATAACAAAATGACTAACACAAATGGAAAAAATAAATAAAACTGTTCTTCAATTGCAAGTGACCATAAGTGTTTTAAAGGCATAAATGAAAATTGTTCAAAGTAATTTACATCTTTAGCAATATACCACCAGTTTGATACGTAAAATAGTGCTGCTAGAATATCATGCTTTACTCGTACAATTTGTTGTGGCTCAAAGATTAATGTAGCAATGCCGACTACCATTAAGAGCGTGACAACCGCTGGAAGTAATCGTTTAATTCGTCGTATCCAGAATTGTCTAAGGTTAATAATTCCTTTTTCTTCGTATTCTTTTAATAGTAAACTTGTGATTAAGTATCCCGAAATGACAAAAAATGTATCTACGCCTATAAAGCCGCCCGTTAGCCATCTTCTATTGAGATGATAGATGATGATACCTAACACAGCAATAGCCCTCAAGCCATCTAAGCCAGGCATATAACGCATTTTCGTTTTGCGATGTTTCCCTCTTTTTAATTCCTGTGTCATTGTTCACATTCTTTCCCTATAATAATAAATTTCAAATAAATTCATTAAATATAAAAGTGTTGAAAATCATGATAAAACGAGAGTCGATGATTAACAATATGAATGAAAATAATTCACCCTAAAATCTATGTTAAATTTAATCTGTATAAGTCTTATGTATTTTAGTATAACGCATAATCAAATTCAAATTGTATTACAATTGTGTCATGTTGATAAGTCACTTTGTCACGTGCTATGTTTATTTTGGATGAAGTGATTTTAGTTTTTTTCTAAAAATAAAAACAATAGCACAACGAAAGTGTGTACTATTGTTTATATAGTGATAGCTTAACCTACGCCTAAAGCGATCTTAGCGTATCTTGACATCATATCTTTATTCCAAGGTGGGTTCCAAACAATATTAACTTCTGTGTCCTGGATTTCAGGAATTTCTGCTAATACAGTTTTGATTTGGTCGATGATTTGGGGTCCAAGTGGGCAACCCATTGATGTTAATGTCATTTCAACTGTACATATACCATCATCATCTACATTCACTTTATATACTAAACCTAAATTAACAATATCAATTCCTAATTCAGGGTCAATTACCATTTCAAGCGCACCTAGGATACTGTCTTTTAAAGCCTCTTCCATTAGTATCACCTCTCAATATTTATCTTACACTAATATATCAAATATCCGACAAAACGCCAATAAAATGCTATGATACAACTAAATGAGAAATAAAGAGAAATACGATGAAAAGTAACAAGGAGAAACTTATGGAACCTTATTTAATTTGTCTAGATTTAGACGGAACATTATTAAATGATGATAAAGAAATTAGTGTTTATACAAAACAAGTTTTAACAACATTGAAAAAACAAGGCCACCAAATTATGATTGCGACTGGTCGTCCATACCGTGCTAGTCAAATTTACTATCACGAATTGGACATGAATACACCGATTGTCAATTTTAATGGCGCCTATGTTCATCATCCAAAATCAGATGATTTTGAAACAACACATGAAGTATTAGATGTCGATTTAGCTAAAAATATGATAGAAATGCTTCAAAAAGCCAATGTGACCAATATTATTGCTGAAGTTCGTGATCATGTCTTTATTAATAGCCATGACCCACGCCTCTTTGAAGGCTTTTCAATGGGAAATCCTAAAATAGAAACAGGTAATCTATTGGAAGGTTTAAATGAAGCGCCAACTTCTATCTTAGTAGAAGCCGAAGAGGTAAATATTCCTCGTCTCAAACAAATGTTGACGCGTTTCTATGCGGAAAATATCGAACATCGTCGTTGGGGCGCGCCGTTTCCGGTTATAGAAATCGTTAAACGTGGTATAAGTAAAGCACGTGGAATCGACCATGTAAAAGATTATTTGAATATTGATTCATCTCGTATTATTGCATTTGGCGATGAAGATAATGACACTGAAATGATTAAATATGCCAAATATGGTATCGCAATGGACAACGGTCTTGATGAATTGAAACATGTCGCTAACCATATTACATTTTCTAACAATGAAGATGGTATTGGCCGTTATCTCAACGATTTCTTTAAACTTAATATACCTTATAAAGGATAAACCGAGTTCTAGAGGTGAGAATAGCACTTTAACTAGTATGCACGCTCACCTCTTTTTTCAATGATAAATAATGATGGAGGATTGTATATGAATAAGATTATAGTCGTCGGAGCAGTCGCAGGTGGCGCTACGTGCGCTAGCCAAATACGTCGTCTTGATAAAGAAAGCGAAATTATTATTTTTGAAAAGGACCGCGACATGAGTTTTGCCAATTGTGGCTTACCTTACTATATCGGTCAAGTTATTACTGAACGTGGTAAACTCTTGCCAATTACCCCAGAGACGTTCAAAAACAAAAAAGATATTACAGTAAAAACATATCATGAAGTAGTCGAAATTAATGATAGCAAACAGACTGTAACAGTATTAAATCGTCAAACTAACGAGAAATTTGAAGAATCTTACGATAAATTAATATTAAGTCCTGGTGCTGGCGCTAATACATTAGGTTTCGAAAGCGACATGATATTCACTTTACGAAATATGGAAGATACTGATGCTATTGACCAATATATTAATAAACATCATGCCAAAAAAGCATTAGTCGTAGGTGCAGGCTATATTTCATTAGAAGTGTTAGAGAATCTACATCATCGTGGTTTAGATGTGACGTTGATTCACCGTTCTGAGAGTGTGAATAAACTAATGGATCAAGATATGAATCAAGCTATCTTTGATGAATTAAATAATCGGAATATTACTTATCGTTTAAATGAAGAAATAACAGAAGTCGAAGCACACACAGTGACATTTAAATCTGGCGTTCAAGAAGACTATGATTTAATTGTCGAAGGTGTGGGAACACATCCTAATTCAAACTTTATTCAATCATCAAATATTAAGTTAGATGAAAAAGGATTCATACCTGTTAATGACAAATTCGAAACAAATATACCTAACATTTATGCATTAGGCGATGTGATTAGTTCATTTTATCGTCATGTAGATTTAAAAGCACAAGTACCTTTAGCCTGGGGCGCTCATCGTGGCGCTAGCGTGATAGCAGAACAATTTGCAGGCAATCAAAACATTACGTTTAAAGGATATCTTGGAGCAAATATTGTAAAATTCTTTGATTATACATTTTCAAGTGTTGGGGTGAAACCTTCTGAATTAAATCAGTTTGATTATCAAATGATCGAAGTAACTTCAGGGGCTCATGCCGGTTATTACCCTGGAAATAGTGACATACATTTACGTGTTCACTTCAATAAAGACAATCGTCAACTTTTACGTGCTGCAGCTGTAGGTAAAGAAGGCGTAGATAAACGTATTGATGTATTAACAATGGCTATGATGAATGGCATGACAGTTGATGAACTTACAGAATTTGAAGTCGCTTATGCCCCACCATATAGCCATCCGAAAGATTTAATCAATATGATTGGTTATAAATCACGCGATTTGTAAAAAAGGTTCTATACTAAATCAACCTGACTTTTTCATCAGTCCGATTTGACAGAGAGCCAAAAAAATAAACTCGAGCGTGTGAGAAGAAAATCCTTATATGGAGGTTTCTCACACGTTCGAGTTTTTATTTGTTCATTTTAATGCGTCTAACCTAGGCCAAACATTTTTGTTAATGGTCCCCAAGGTAGAATAACGCCTAATAACATTGTAATAATAATTAAGACGATAGTTGTCCAGAATAAACCATGACTTGCTTCGTGTTTCTTTCTTTTCGCAATCGATACTTCCATAAGTGCGACTACGACAAGACCGCATAACATTTTCAATGTTAATAGCATGTGGTTGCCTCCACCACCATGACTAGCGGCGATAAATTCTTGAATTAAAATCCAAAAACCTGAGAATAATGTTAATAACATAAAGACTCTTAACGCCATTTGTAAAGGTTTGAACATAGGCGTTGGGCCTTGAGATTTTGAAATGTGTAAGAACGCAATGACGTATAACACAATTGTTAATACCCAACTTAATATATGCATATGTAACAAGACCGAATTCCCCCAATACTTATAATTTCATTTCACCTATTTATCATAACATATACGACTTTTATAAAGATTAAAAAATTGCAAAATAAGAAAATACCACCAGTAATCTCATGAATTTTTAAAGATTTTGTTCTCCCAATTGAGCAAAAGCAACTAGAAATGAATCAAGTAAGATTTTAACTCAGATTCATTTCCGTTTATCGCTACACAAACTAAAAGACTGAGACATTTATGGAAATGCCCCAGTCTTTCATGAAAATTAATATTTCGAATTATTCACTATCTTCTGCAATGTACGTAGTTAAAGTACCGATATTGTCGATTGTAACTTTAACTTCATCACCAGGTTGTAAGAAGCGAGGTGGTTCTAAACCTGCACCTACACCAGCTGGCGTACCTGTAGCAATAATATCACCAGGATGTAATGCTACATATTTAGAAATTTCTTCGATTAAACCGTCAATTTTGTTAATCATTTGACTCGTATTACCGTCTTGGCGAATTTCATTATTCACTTTAGTTACGATGTTAACATTTTCCGGCATTGGTAATTCGTCTTTAGTTACAATGTATGGACCCATTGGGCAACCACCAGTTAAACTTTTAGATAAGAATGCTTGATCTTGTGAATTTTGAGCAGTACGGTCTGTGATATCATTAATAATTGTGTAACCGTAAATATAGTCTAATGCTAAAGCTTTAGGAATTTTTTCTCCAGATTTACCAATTACAATACCTAGTTCACCTTCGTAATCTAATTGGTCTGTGATATCTTTATGATTTGGAATTGTTGATTCACTACCAGTTAAAGATGAAGCAGCTTTAGTAAATACATATAAGCGTTGCACTTCATGGTTTAACTCGCTCGCATGATCTTGATAGTTACGACCAAACGCAATTACGTTATTTGTAGGCGTTACTGGTGGTAAAAATTCAATATCATTGAATGCGATTTTATAATTATCAGCTTTGCCACTATCTTCTGCAGCTACAACAGCTTTACGAACTTGTTCTTGGAAATCAATCGTTTGGTTTTGTTGTAAACCTTCTAATAACGTTTTAGGATGAAAATCTCCTTCACCAAATTCAGCAAAAACTTGTTTCAAATCCCATACTGCGTCTTCACGCTTAACTTTAACGCCGTAAGATTCAGCGTCTTTATATTTGAATGATAAAAATTTCATTCAGTATCAACTCCTCATCTATATCTTATTTCATATTATAACTTTAAATATAATTAAATCACAAATATATCTGTCTGAAATTTTAGAAATTTGGTATATTCTCTGTTTGATACCTCATGATATTGCTATCTTACTCATCTTCTTCAATGCTTAATTGCCCAAATTGGAAGAAATAAAGATAGCCATATACTTTAGAATTTAAAATAGTCTCTAAGGTATTTTTATAGTACTTCATTTGAATTTTATATTTATCGCGTAGTTGGACGCCAATCTCTTCGTCTGTTAAACCTCGTCGTCTGTTAAAAGCATCCGTTTTATAATCTACAAAGTAATATTGATTATCTTCTAAGAAAATTAAGTCAATCATCCCTTGAATAATAGACACATCCTCATCTTCCTCTGGCATCTCATCTACCCTTGCCTGATTAACCACAAATGGTAACTCTCGAAAGACTTTATCTGCTTGAGTTATTCTCATATACAAGTCACTTCGAATAAATCTCATCACTTCTTCGTACTGAATATCTTTTTTAGCATCTTCTTCTATAATATGATTGTCAATCAACTTATCTATATAATCATTTAACTCCGTTTCAGTTAAACGTTCTTCTTTAAATGGTAAGTGCTGCATAACCGTATGCATTAACGTACCTCTTTCATTTGCCTTACGTTTCTTATCTCCTCGAAGGAACTTAGGTCGCTCATATGTTGAAACGCCTATTCTATATTGACGTACCCTCTCGTAACTAGTACCACTTTCTTCAGTTTCTAATTGACGTTTTAACTCAGATACTGACTGTTTCGAAGGCTTTTCTGTATCTTTTATAAAAGGATACTTAAACGATAATTGTTCATTAATTTGTTGTTTTAACCCATCATCGTTAGAACCACCTGTTTCAATATCTTCAACCGTACGATGTTCGCTTTCTTCATTATCTATCGTAATGTCAAGGTCATCAAAGTGTTGGACCTTAACGTCAACAGTTGGATAAAGACTATCTTCTAAATCTTCAATTGAGCGTTCAAATTGATATTCTGGAACGAGCGATGTCGATTTATGTTTTGTTAGTATACTGAAAATTAATTCGAATGATGATTTGGCTTCAAGTCGTTCATGTGAAGCTAATAGATTATCTGAAATAGTTTTCTTTTCATAACTGATTAATTTATCTTCTTTATCAACCGTTCCAATAAGGATGAGTTGCTCTTTAGCACGAGTTAAAGCAACATAAATCAAACGCATCTCTTCGGAAATCATTTCTCTTTTCGCATTTTCTTTAATAATTAACGAGAGAAGAGATGGGAACGAAATATTTTGTTCCAAATCATAGTACTGCAAGCCGAGTCCATATTTTTGATTAAGCAGAAGTGGCGCACCTAATTCTTTTACTTTATATTCTTTAGTTAACCCGACATAGATGACGAATGGAAATTCAAGTCCCTTACTACTGTGAACTGTCATCATGCGTACAACATCATCATTAGGGCCTATCACATTTTCCTCACCAAAATCTTGGTTCCGTTCAATTAGTTCATCGATATATCTAATAAATTGATATAATCCTCTAAACGTTGAATTTTCAAATTCAATAGCTTTATTAAATAACCCATACAGGTTAGCGCGTCTGCCTTTTCCGCCTATTAACCCACTAAAATATTGAATAACAAAATGGTCATTGTAAAATTTATCTATTAATTGATACACGGCATGGTCTTGACTATAGTCTTGATACATTTCTAAATCATTAATAAAGTAGTGTAATTTCGCCACCAATTCTTTTGGTGATGCCTCATCTTGTATGTAATGCATAATAGATTGATAAAAATAATCATCATTAGAACTTGTGACACGGATTTGTGCCAATTCATCATCAGTAAATTGATAGATAACTGAACGCATGAGACCAACAAGATAGATATCTTGAAGCGGGTTATCCACTGTTCTTAAAAACGACAAGACTAAACGAACTTCAGTTTGATCAAAATATCCTTCTTTACTATTAACGTGAAACGGAATACGACTATTTTTAAAGGCTTTCTGTATGTTACGTGAGTTCTTCACATCTCTACTTAAAATCACAATATCTTTATAAGATGGCTTGCGATGTCTACCCGTCTTCATATCATAGACTTCTTGTTCTTCTAAAATATGTTTGACTTGTTCAACAATGTAATATGCTTCTTGTTCTTTTTTATCTTTATCAAGCGAAGCATCTTCCGATTTCACTAAAGCATGTAATTCAAGTGGCATTCTCTTTTCCGAGTATTTTGTAGCGCCATAATATAATCGAGCGTCAGCGTCATAGTCAATTTCTCCTACCTCTTTATCCATCATATGATTAAAAAGATAATTAGTAGTATAGAGAACTTCTTGTCTTGAACGGAAGTTCTTAGACAAATCAATACGTAAACCAGTACCATCATTGTCTTTTTCAAAACGATTATATTTACCCATAAATAATGTAGGATCGGCTTGTCTAAATTTATAGATTGATTGCTTAACGTCTCCTACCATAAATAAGTTACCGTTGGACTCATCTCCACGCTTTATCTTTGAGATAATAGCTTCTTGGACTTGGTTAGTATCTTGATATTCATCAATTAGTATTTCTTCGAATTGACGACGGTAATCTTTTGCTATTGAAGATGGGTTGCCTTGTTCATCTGTTAAAATCTGCAATGCAAATTGTTCATAATCAGAGAAATCCAATACGTTTCTATTACGTTTTTTTTGGCCAAAAGTTTCAATAATATCTTTAACTACACGTATGAGATACTGCACTCTTGGGACTAACTTGCGCATATCTTGTTTTAAATCTTCAGTCGAACGCATGAAATATTCATTTTTTACATCAATGACTTTATTTCTATAACTTTTATAGAATTCTTTAATATTTTCCAATAACTCTTCATTATCATTTTCTTTTTTTATCTTAGCTGACATCATTGGAAATTTAATTGGCTCATGTTCAATTAATACTTCTTTATTAAGCACGCCGCCTTCTATTGCTTTTTCACAAAAAGCTCTTTCAGCCTTAACCACATCAAGATGTTTTTCAACGGCATTACAGTTTAATAAGAGGCTTTCCGCTTCTCTTAGTGCATCATAAGCTGCCGTAATTCGGACATTGGCTATATTAGATAATTCCTTAAGCAATACTTGATACATTTCTTCATCTTCATAAGGCTTAACCAAACGATCTAGCCATTCATATGGTGAAGGATTAGCGATACTAAATTTATAAAAGTTTTTTAATATCCTACGAAAGTTTTCATCATTACGGTCATTAGAAAGTTGTTCTACTAACGTTACGAATTCCACGGCCGGATCTTCATAATGCGTTTCTAACACTTCATCAATTGATTGGTCTAACAATAGCTCATTTTCCATATCAGTTATAGTACGAAAATTAGGATCAAGGTCGATTACATCATAATGTTGTTGAATAATTTTCAAGCAAAAACTGTGTAATGTTGAAATTTGAGCTTGATGAATTTTAATACGTTGATTTTTGAGATGTTCATTACTTGGATCATCAATTGATGCTTGTTGGATACGTTGATCAACACGATGTTTCATCTCTCGAGCACTTAAATTAGTAAAGGTTACTACTAATAATTTATCAACATCTATTTCATCTCTAATAATTTTTTGAATAATGCGTTCTACTAAAACAGCAGTTTTACCTGAACCAGCTGCGGCAGCCACAAGTGTATCTTGCCCACTCGCATAGATACTTTGCCATTGGGCATCCGTCCATTGTGCTTCCGGTGGTTTAACTGGTATATTATTCATCATTTTCACCACTTTCTAACTCTACGTCTTGAACTGCTTGTATTGGGTCTATCGATTCGTCTACATAGCGATAGTTTTTATTATCAATAAGGTTATCTACATGACAGACTGATTTAAAACTACAAAATTCACATGGTAATCTATTATCAAATTTAAGCGGTGCCACTTCTGTATGACCATCTAAAATATTTGATGCAGTTTCTATAAAGTTATCTTTATTATGTTTTATAAATTTATGAATCGTAGTTTCATCTGCCACACTACTATCCCTTGCCGAAAAATTACCATCTTTTTTCAGTGTAACAGGCACAATATCTGATCGAGGCGTGTCGTCTAATCGAATATCCAACGCGTCCACGACATCCATATCGCTATTAACTAGTCCACGCAATTTATATTTTTTAAGAAAAGCTTTATTTAAGTTGTCTTCTTCTAAAGCATCATCTTTCATTTTTCCCCATGAATCAAACTTGAGTCGTTCATCATGGACATGGAAATAAAGTAATCCACCTGGTTTTATTTCTTCAGTAAGGCCTAGACGGTGTGCATTTTGTAAGGCTACATCCATATACGTCATCATCTGCATTTGCTTACCATAATATACTTTTTTCAAATCTAATTTAGCACTAGTATCTGAGGATTTATAATCGACTATATTAACATAACTTATATTGTCTTTAGTATAAGCATCAATGCGGTCAATTTGGCCACGTATATTAATCGGAATGCCCTGTTTAGTAATGAGCGGTTGCGCTATTAATTCTTCCTCATTACGTGGTGTCTTTCTAAATCCTGTTTCAAATCGTTGTGGTCTAAATTTAGTATTTTCATTTTGGTAACGAAGCGCTTTAAGCGTACTTTCAACAATTACACCGATACGTTTAGAGACGTAACGATAGTATGCGTTCGAGTCCATTAAATTAAATTGAACTTGTGGCAAGACATTCTCTAACGCTTCGACAGTTAAAGCATGAATTTTTTTATTATCTAGATGTCTAAAATCGCCTTCTATTTTGTCAGATATATATTTTAATGCTGTATGGAAGATATTTCCTAAATCGAAATTTTCAAGTTTATACTTCGTACGTTCATTTAAGCGTAAACCGTAATTTGCATAATGCTTAAACGGACAATCATTATACCCTTCAAAACGCGATACACTGGCATTAATAGTTGTACCGTATAGTGAAGTAGCTAATTGTTCACCTAGTTGGATAGTTTCGTTATCATAGGTAAGAGATGTTAATAAGTAATTTAACCCGTCATTTAATTCGTCATTATCGCGCATAACCTGATATGCATCTAGCCATGTTTCTGCTACTGCTTCATCTTCAAGCCAGGCTTTTAAAGCTTCAAATAATGCAACTTTTGTTTGATGTGGGTGTTCCATTAATGTCAATGGTTGTGAGTTATGAATATAGTGTATATTTGTCACTTCAAGTCCATTAAATAATTCTTCAATTTGATTAAGGAAAGGACTTTTCTCTTTATCATCACCTTGCACGCCCATCAAACTATAAGAAAATGTTACACGGTCACACCCGCGTGTCATAGCGATATAACATACAAATGCTTCATCCATTTGTAAAATATCGGCAGTCGGGCTTAATTCTACTTGTGCTTGTTGCTCAAATACTTTCTTTTCTTCATCAGTAATCAAGCTGGATGAGAAGACGGGTTGTGGCATAGCACCATCATTCATTCCTACCATATAAATATGCTTTTTATTATCAACTTTCGCTAAATCCATTGTACCGATACTTACTTGATCAAGCGTTTGTGGAATCATCACAAATTCAAGTTGCTCTAGTCCAATATCAAATACTTCTAAAAAGCGTTTAAGCGTCATTTCTTCTTCATCAAATACAGTAACTAAGTCATCTAATATTTGAATTAATCCATTCCAAATTTGGTCGATTTCTTCCGCTTCTTCATGATAGCCATCCACATCAAGTTGGTCTCGCTTAGCCATCAAATATTTCGGTAAATCAAAGGACTCCATAGTCTCATAGAAAGCCGTCGCAAAGCCTTTTACATTCGAAGCATCGTTCATAGCTTTTTCGAAACTTAATATTTTATCTATAACATCAACTTTCAAATTAACCACTTGTTCAAATGTTTCACGCTCTTCGTCTGAAAGTTTATGTTCTTTTCGTCCCATTTTAGTGAAATTATCTACGCTAAATAATTGTTCGTCTAACCAACGCTTACCATATATGCCCCGTTCAACAACAAAATTCTCCAGTAAATCAATTAAATAGTCGCTATCTTTAAATTGATGTGACAAAATATTCGTTTTAAATAAACGCATCATTGGACTAATATTCCAATTTGTTTGGATAACCTCTAAAAGTGAACGCACCATCTCCATAATTGGATGATGTGTCATGGATTTTTTAGTATCAATATTAAATGGGATATTATATTGCGGTAACACGGAATCAAATAGATATGCGTATGTTTCGTCACGATACAAAATTGCAATGTCCTGATATCTGTAATGGTCATCCCGTGTGTCTTTAATAATTTGTCGTGCTATTTCATTTACTTCTTCTCGCATATTTGAAGATTCTAGAATCTTGATATTACCTTTATGTGCTTTAGGTGTTACTTGTAACGCATCGAATTGTTGTTCTAATTGGAGTAGGTCTTTATTGTTAAAACGATGTTGTTCTCTAAAGTATTGACGGTTTAAAGTGATACCTAAGTCATTAGCTATTTCTTGTAAATGCGTAAGCACTTCTGAAGGCTTTCTAAATAGGCTAAATGGATCTTCATTACCATCTGTTGTTAAAAGTACGGTAACTTGTTTAGCATTTTGAACAAGTGCTTTAATGATTTGATATTCTAGAGTCGAAAAGTTATGGAAACCATCTATGTAAATTTCAGCACGTTTAATCCACTCTGATTGATGCATGATTTCAATAAAATGATTTAAACTATCTTCCGCAGTAATAAATTTATCGTTGATACGTTCTTCAAAGTAATGATAGATAAGAGAGATGTCTTCTAACTTATGACGCGTTCTTGTTTGAATTTCATTCTCTTGTAAAAATGTCTGTAAATGGTCTGGTGTTACTGAATATTTTTTAAAATCTTGTATCTGCTCGGTTAACTTCTCACTAAATCCATAATAATTCACTTGGGATTTGTACAGTTTTAATTCAGACTTATGTTGTTGAACAAGATTGTATATCATCATCTCTGTAGCTGCTTGCGTCAATCGTTCTTCAGTCAATCCCCCAATTTCCTGAAAAATTCTATGACTTAAACGTTCGAAGTGGAGTACTTCCGTTCTCAAGCTACCATTTAACTCTTTGTCATTTACAAATGATTGCTCTAATTGAAACGTACTTTGTGTAGGTGCAATTAAAATGATTGGATCTCCTAAAGGATCCACTTTCATTTGTTGTTTAATATTTTCAATCATGTAGTAGGATTTGCCTGTCCCTGCTCTGCCAAGATATGTATTTAATTCCATTGTTTCCCCACACTCCTTTGAGACTATTTTACCATAGAACATATGTTCTTAAAAAGCTTTATCCTTATAATTTGATAAAGTTATAAAAAGGGATTGGAATAGAATTCAAACTTGAATTTCTATATCCAATCCCCACTATTTACAATTACTTTAAAACCACATGACTAGATTATTCTATTTATCATTATCTGGGTTGAAATTAAATTTAAAATCACTTAATGGCCAGAATCTAAATGAAACTTTACCTACTATTTGATTCTTATCAATCAAACCAAATGCACGACTATCTTTACTCACTTCACGATTATCTCCAAGCACTAAATATTTACCTTTAGGAATAACATTTGAGTTTGGATTAGCATTTGGCAAATCTTTAGTTTCAAATGAACCAGTGATATATTCACCTTGTTTACGTTTCTCATTATAGTCTAAGTATGGTTCTTTAATTTTCTTGCCGTTAATATAAAGTTTATCGTCTTTATATGTTACATTGTCTCCAGGTACGCCAATCACACGTTTTACATAATCATCACTTTTATTTGCATGGAAGACAATGACATTGCCCTTTTTAACATCGCCAACTTTATAACCTAAAATATTAACCATCACATGTTGGCCATCTTTTAAAGTCGGGTCCATTGAATCGCCTTTAATTGTATATGATTTAGCGACAAAGTTTATCATTACCCATACAAGTAATAAACCTACTGCTATAGCGACAATCCATTCGATTATTTCTTTCTTCAAACTTAACACCTCATCTACTTATTAAACTGATAGGTAAATTCCTTAAATGGATAATATTTTAAACTCACATCTCCTACGACGTCTTTTTCGTCAATTAGTCCATATGTACGAGAATCGCTTTTTTTATTACCATTATCATTTAACACAAAATATGAATTTGGCGGAATAATATCTCCGTCAGCCTCGTCTATATCACGTAATGCAAAATTATTAATATCTCTATTTTTAGCATAATTTTTATCAACTTGTCTATCGTCTCTATATAATTTGCCGTCTCTTACTTCAATCGACTCGCCAGGCTTCCCTATAATTCTACTAAAATGAAGGTCATTATTTTGACGATACATAATAATATCTCCATCATTTAATAAATTAAAAGTCACCTTAATCTTATTGACTATGACGCGATCGCCTTTATTCAAAGTAGAAGCCATCTCATTATTAGGCACAACGCCACCTCTAATAATGAAAGTTTGGATAAACAACACAAATAATATAGCTAAGATAATAGTTACAAGTAGTTTGATTATTCGACGCACTATGTCACTCCTTGTTAACACCCATAAAATGGTGTTCAACTTTTTTCCCAATAAACCATAATGCAATAGTAATTAAAACTAACGCAATGGCTCTTATAGGATGTGTAAAAATAGTAGTTACACTTCTTCCCATCACAGCTATAAAAGTAATAGAAATTAATTTTGAAACAAGTAAAATCACAAAGTAATACTTCGCTTTAATATGTGATAAACTAGCGACAAAATTAACTAGAGTATTTGGGGTAAAAGGAAAGCACATCAATATAAATATTGGCACTAATCCTTGTCTATCTATAAAATGTATCAATCTTTCAACAGATTTCCGTGTTCTAATTCGTTGCAAAAAGTTGGCGTTTACAAATTTTCGGCAAAAGAAAAATACTGTAAACGTACCGGCTACAATCCCTAGCCAACTGATGATAGTCCCTACCAAAAAACCATATGCATGAACATTCAGAATAACGTATAACGTTAAGGGAAGTACGGGCACAATGGCTCTAAAATAAAGCAATATAAAGCCGGCGAAGTATCCTAAATCTTGTAGCAAGTTAAACCATTGTTCAATTTGATGAAACACTGTAACATCAAATCCTTCCTAAATTAATAGCAGTTATCGTTTCATAGAAATATTTTACACTGTTTACCATATAAATCTACCTTAAACTCAATAAATCAGTCACAGGTAGTAGTTCAAATTCATGCCTTAGATTTAATATAAACCTATAGAACCTAAAAAGTCGATATGGAAGTTCATCCATACCGACTTTAAAATTCTAAGTTATATTCATTTATTCAGACTTATAAACGGTCTTCTAATTCTTTTTTCTTATCTTCATATCCAGGCTTACCTAATAAAGCAAACATATTTTGTTTATATGCTTCAACACCTGGTTGGTTAAATGGATTAACACCTAATTGATAGCCGCTCATCGCACAAGCTAATTCAAAGAAGTAAACCACATAACCGAATGTTTCTTCGTCTAAACGAGGGATATTGACTACTACATTAGGAACGCCACCATCCGTGTGGGCTAATAATGTACCTTCGAAGGCTTTTGTATTAACTTCATCAATCGTTTTACCTGCTAGATAATTTAATCCATCTAAATCATCACTATCTTCTTCAATAGTAATGTCGTGTTTAGGATTATTTACTTTCACAACTGTTTCAAATAAGAAACGACGTCCTTCTTGAACATATTGACCTAATGAATGTAAATCAGTTGTATAGTTAGCACTTGATGGATAGATACCTTTGAAATCTTTACCTTCAGATTCACCGTATAATTGTTTCCACCATTCGTTGAAATATTGCATTGAAGGCTCGTAGTTAATTAACATTTCAATAGTATAGCCTTTGCTATATAAAATGTTACGGATAGTAGCATATTGATATGCAATATTTTCATCTAAATTATCAGATGCAAGTTCTTTACGTGCTTTGTTGGCACCAATCATAATTGATTCAATATTAATACCTGCTGTTGCAATTGGTAATAAACCTACTGCTGTTAAGACAGAGTAACGTCCGCCAACATCATCAGGTACTACAAACGTTTCATAGCCTTCATTATCAGCTAATTGTTTTAAAGCACCTTTCGCTTTATCAGTAGTCGCAAAAATACGTTCTTTTGCTTCTTTTTTACCATATTTGTCTTCTACTAATTGTTTAAACAATCTAAATGCAACTGCTGGTTCAGTAGTAGTACCTGATTTAGAAATTACGTTCACTGAAAAGTCTTTATCTGCTAAATATTCAACTAATTCTTGTGTATAGCTTGAAGATAAATGATTACCCACAAAGACAATTTCAGGGTATTCAGTGCTATTACGGAATGAAGAAGTCAACATTTCAATCGCTGCACGTGCGCCTAAGTAAGAACCGCCAATTCCAATAACCACTAATACATCTGAATTAGTTTTAATACGTTTAGATGCTTCTACAATTCTTGAAAATTCTTCTTTATCGTAATCTTCAGGTAAATCAACCCATCCTAAGAAGTCACTACCTGCGCCAGTTCCTTCGTGGATTGTTTTATGGATAGTTTTAACAATACCTTTTTGTTGATCAAGTTCATGTTGCCCAAAAAATTCTAAAGTCTTGCCATAATCTAATTGAATGTGAGTCATTTAAAAGCCTCCTGTATATCCTTATTAACTTAATTCTACTAACTTTGTGTTCTCTATTCAATTGACATGATTATAATTTCACATATTTCTATCTTATATAGACAATTTTTAGCCACTTTTACTTTTTTGAAAATGAATATTTTATTAATACTTAAAAAAGCTACAATAACCTAATTTTCGCCAAATCGAGCTATTTATAACATTTAAAAATAATTGGTATTTGAATAAATTTTTGTATATTTATGTAAAATAATGGTTTTATTTTCATTATATATCTGTTAGTATGAATTTATAATAATTTTCAGAAAAAACAATGAGGTGACAATATGAAGGAGAAAATCGTATTAGCATATTCAGGTGGATTAGACACAAGTGTAGCCGTTAAATGGCTTATTGATAAAGGTTACGATGTCGTAGCTGTTTGTTTAGACGTAGGTGAAGGTAAAGACTTAGACGTCGTTCATTCAAAAGCATTAGATATGGGCGCAGTTGAATGTCATATCATCGATGCTACAAAAGAATTTAGTGATGATTATGTAAGTTACGCTATTAAAGGTAATTTAATGTATGAAAATAGCTACCCACTCGTTTCAGCATTATCACGTCCTCTTATCGCTAAAAAATTAGTCGAAATTGCTGAAAAAACGAATTCTATTGGTATTGCACACGGTTGTACTGGTAAAGGTAACGACCAAGTACGTTTCGAAGTGGCAATCAAAGCATTAAATCCTACACTTAAAGCATTTGCACCAGTAAGAGAATGGGGTTGGAGTCGTGAAGAAGAAATTGATTACGCACTTAAACACAATATTCCTGTAGGTATTAACCACGACTCTCCATATTCAATCGACCAAAACTTATGGGGCCGTGCTAACGAATGTGGTATCTTAGAAGATCCATATGCAGCGCCTCCTAAAGATGCATATGATTTAACTGCTGAATTAGAAGATACACCAGATACGCCAGATGAAATTATCCTTTCATTTAAAGAAGGTATACCAGTACAACTTAACAATAAAGATTATGACTTAGATCAATTAATCTTAACGTTAAACGAATTAGCTGGTAAACATGGTATTGGACGTATTGACCATGTTGAAAATCGTCTCGTAGGTATTAAATCTCGTGAAATCTATGAAACACCTGGTGCCGAAGTTATTCTAAAAGCGCATAAAGCTTTAGAAACATTAACACTAACTAAAGATATTGCGCACTTTAAACCAGTTATTGAAAAACAATTTGCCGAACAAACATATAATGGTTTATGGTTCTCACCCCTAACAGATAGCTTAAAACTATTTATTGATAGTACGCAAAAACACGTCGAAGGTGACGTAAGAGTTAAATTATTCAAAGGTAACGCTATTGTAAATGGTAGAAAATCTCCATATACGTTATATGATGAAAAATTAGCAACGTATACAAAAGAAGATGCATTTAATCAATCAGCTGCAGTAGGATTTATTGATATTTATGGTTTACCTACTCAAGTAAATGCACAATTACACGGAGGTTATAGTAATGAGTGATAAAGCATGGGGAGGTCGTTTTCAACAGCAACCTGAAGACTGGGTGGACGAATTCAACGCGTCCATCGAATTCGACCAAACGTTGTTAGATGAAGATATTCAAGGCAGTATTGCCCATGCCACAATGTTAGCGCACCAAGATATCATTACTAACGACGATAAAGATGCTATCATTGATGGCTTAAAAGCAATACAACAAGATTTTCATAATAATAAGTTAGAATTCAAAAAATCCCTTGAAGATATTCATTTAAATATTGAACATGAACTGATTCAACGTATCGGTGATGCAGGTGGTAAATTGCATACAGGTCGTAGTAGAAATGACCAAGTAGCGACTGATTTGCATTTATACGTAAAAAAAGAAGTTCAAGAAATTCAAACTTTAATACGTTCATTCCAAGCATCAATTTTGGAACTTGCGCAATCTCACGTTGATACAATTATGCCAGGTTATACACACCTTCAGCGTGCGCAACCTATTTCCTTTGCGCATCACATTATGACGTATTTCTGGATGCTTGAACGTGACTATTCTCGTTTTGAAGATAGTATGAAACGAATCAATATTTCACCTTTAGGTGCAGCAGCTCTTAGCGGTACAACGCACCCTATCGATCGTCATGAGACACAACAACTTCTAGAATTTGATTATATTTATGAAAATAGTTTAGATGCTGTGAGTGACCGTGATTATATTATCGAAACATTGCATAATATTTCACTTACAATGATACATTTATCACGTTTTGCAGAAGAAATTATCTTTTGGTCTACTGATGAAGCTAAATTCATCACTTTATCTGATGCGTTCTCTACAGGCTCATCGATTATGCCACAGAAAAAGAATCCAGATATGGCTGAATTGATTCGTGGTAAGGTCGGACGCACAACTGGTCATTTGATGAGCATGCTTATGACATTGAAGGGCTTACCACTCGCATATAATAAAGATTTACAAGAAGACAAAGAAGGTTTATTCGATTCTGTACGTACGGTTAAAGGTTCATTACGCATATTTGAAGGTATGTTAGATACATTGACTGTTAATACAAATCGTTTAAATGAAACGGTACATCAAGACTTTTCAAATGCGACTGAGTTGGCAGATTATTTAGTTGCTAAAAATGTCCCATTCAGAAAAGCACATGAAATCGTTGGTAAAATTGTCTTCGAATGTATTCAACAAGGTATTTATTTATTAGATGTACCACTTGAGCGTTATCAAGAATTAAACGAGCAAATTGATACAGATGTCTATGATTATTTAAAACCTGAAAATTGCCTGAATCGTAGAAAGAGCTACGGTTCCACTGGTCAGGATGCAGTACGACACCAACTAGAAGTAGCAGAACATATCTTACAAGATAAGTAACCTAAACCCCTATCATACTCTAGTAGTGTGCATAGGGTTTTTGTGTATTTATACATGATCATATATTAGTAAGGTTATGAATGGAGAGACAGCTTATGAAATTACAACCAAATGTTAAATTACGATTACTGATAATGTTTATGCAGAACACCTCAACTAATTCTGTACTTCCATTTATGGCTTTATTATTAACACATTATTTAGGTGGCAGAAAAGCAGGAGTTATACTTATAGTTGGTATAGCGATTAAATTAATTTCTTCCATACTAGGCGGTTATATTAGTGACACATTAAAAGTAAAAAAATATTCCCTGGCATTCATCACGTTTATAAGCGCACTAATGTATTTAGGTATGGGAATAACGTTACTATATATATAAAATAATAATACAATTATATTGTTAATTTTTATTATTTTATATCTCATTAATGAATTTATGTCAGCTATTTCAAAACCAATGTATAACGCGTTGGCCTTGGATAGTATAAGTGAAGAAACTAGAAAAAAGTATTCTAAAGTTAAATATTGGGTATCTAATAATTCGATGGCACTAGGCATGTTGATTGGCGGATTATTTTATAATTCTTATAAAACGGAGTTATTTATTCTAATATTTGTTAGTTTATTTATAAATGTAATTATTCTTTTGATTTTTATACAAGAAACTGAAAAACCAAAAGCAATATCTAATAAAAATTTTATTTCACAGATTTTCAACAGTTATAAAAGTGTGTATAAAAATAAACCTTTTATAATATTTTTGATATGTGGCATGATGATTTTGAGTGCAGAAGTTTCACTTCCCTCATATGTAGCTGTAAGGCTAAAAAGTGACTTTCGAATTATCCAATTAAATTCTTTTGAAATTGATGGTATTAGGATGTTTTCTTTATTATTGATATTGAACACTCTAACAATTGTCTTCTTAAGCTTTTTTATTTTGAATAGATTTAAAAATTTGTCTTCATCCGTCATTTTAAAAATTGGATTTATATTATTTGCAGTGGGATACACGGTGGTAATTAGTAATAATAACTTTTATATTTTGGTAGCTTTCATATTAATAGCTACTATAGGAGAAATACTCTTTACACCTACTTATGAAGCCGAAAAAATCAAATTAATACCTGTCGGAGAGCGTGGTTCATATTCTGGCCTTGATAGTCTATTAATAATTGGGGCAGAATTGTTGTCGAGACTATTTTTAATAATCGGCACATTAATTCCGCCCATTCTAATGTCACTATTAATTTGTATTATTGTATGTAGTGGTTTTTCTCTATTATTATTCACCTTATCTAGACATAAAACAAATAAAGGTATAACAGAAATCTAGCATTAAAGATTGCTATTGTCGTTTTATTTAACTATATCTAAAAATTAAAGGTTGAGACACTTATATTCAATGTCCCAACCTCTTTTACGCCTATTTATCCATGATTCTCTCCCATTTAACATTGGTTTCATACCATGCCACTACTTTATTTATTCTTGCAATTAATTCTTCTTCATTATTACCCTCGATTACCACTGATATAATATGATCTACACTTAATCTCGCATCGTCATACTTTTTTCCTATTTCGCCCATATTTTTTATAGAGACTACCCATTCTTCTTCTAATTGTTGTTTAATTCCTTGATAAATAGCTTTTCGGGGAGGTAATAATATAAAACCTGAATAACGAGTTATGTTAGATTTGACAATACTCTCAACATTATAATTTGCTTTTAAATATAAACTTGCTTTATTTAAATTTATACCTGTTGAATGTTCAATTGCTTTACCTATTTCTCCTCCACCGGTTCTACTTCCTATTTCACAAAGATAAATTTCATTAGTTTCTGTAACAAAAAATTCTGCATGAAATGATCCATTGAAAAAATTCGGCAATTGAGCGATAACATTTTTTACATTAATTTTTAATAAATCGTATAATGGGTTATCTTTATTAATCATATAAGTGGATGACGGACGGTTACTTTGAAATTCTAAACATCCCATATAATAATGTGAAACAAACGTAGCTATTACATTCCCGTTATGAATCAAGCCATCTACATGGTACATTTCACCATCGATAAATTCTTCTATTTCTAAATTTTGATAATCAGTTGTGTTTTTTAAAATACTTGCAATATCTTCTTGATTATAAGCTACTTGTACACCTATAGAACCAGAGCCATAGATTGGTTTTATAACTATTGGAAAACCATTATTATCAATGAACTTTTTTATATTTAGAGGGCTAATAGCTTTATCAAATTTTGGAATATTAACAGCAGTATTTTTAAGTAATTGCTTCATTAACACTTTATTTCTATAAGCTTCAGCACTAATTAATGACTGTCCATCTAATTTCAATATTTCTCTTAATTTAGCACTTCTAATAACGTCAAATTCTGATATGGAAAGAATATTTGTAATATTATATTTTTTACTTAACTCTATTGCTTTAGATTCTATGTCACAATTCTCTATATAGTTCTCGAATGATTCAATCAATAAATAATCGCTTTGTTTGTACGATTTTCTTTTTTCAGATGGGCAAAAAAGAATAATATTATTTTTCGAATTACTAAACCATTCATGGTAAGGTGTCTTCTTACTATCAGTACTAGATAAAATAAGAATAGTCATTCAATAACCACCTCTACTAAGTGGTTTATTTTCTCAATTTTTTCATTAATATCTTCATCAGATTTACCTTCAATTAAGATATTTATTAAGAAACAATTTGAGAAATGCTTAGGAGGCATAGTTATTTTATCACCATATTTCTTTAATGGAATAACATACCTTACACCTGGTATTTCTATCAAACTATCTAGCCCATCGACATTTTGAATATCCCATCTCTTTTAGCCATCAAACTGTAAAAACAAGCTTTCTTTTCGCCTTGTTCGAAATTTGGCCAGTCCTCAGAAATATCTTCTCCTGTAGACATTTTTAATATTCTTTTTATAAATGAATGTCCAGAAGACATCTTTATAAGATGTGAAGTTATAAAACCACCTCCTGGTCTAGCTGCACATTCAATTACTTTAAATCCTTTTTTCGTAACTCTGCCCTCTAAATGAAAAGCACAATTATTAATACCTAAGCTTTTTATAGCAAGTTTTGCTTTTTCCTTAATCTCTTCTTTTATTTCTTCATTTTTACTAGATGGAAAAATAGCTATGTATTCTAAAGAAAAAGTATTAGTTACATCTTTATCTGTAATTCCCACTATAAAAACTTTATTATTTTGAACTAGTCCTTCAACTGAAACTTCATTTCCTTCTAAATATTCCTCATATATATATTCATTAGGATAATAGCTATATACTTTATCTTTTGTTGGCGAAGTTGCATTTAGAAGTGTATTATAAGTTTCATTTATATTCTCACTATTTTCTATTTTAAATATTCCTTTACTTCCAGAAGCGCCTACTGGTTTTAATATCCCTGGCATCCCAATTTCTTTTACTAACTCATTTAAATTTTTCTCGTTATTAACTTTACCAAATTTTGGAGAGATTCCCTTTACTTTACTAAAAGCTAATCTCATATCGTATTTATTTCTAGCATTTTTAACAATTTGAGGATTTATACCTGGTAATTTAAGTTTTTCGGCAATAATAGATACTAATTCAACATCTTTATCTGACCAAGTACAAACACCATCAATTTTATTTTCTTTAGCATATGTTAAAACTTTCTCAAGCGTTTGATCAGTATTGTAAGTATCTGTATAAATAATCTCGTCTAAATAATTAGAAACTAAGTTTGGATTCTTATCAGTTACAAGTACTACTTTATATCCTAGTTCTTTCGCTTCTATCAAGGGTTGAATTCTTTCAACTTTGTGACTTCTTAAATTAATAAATAATATGGTTTTCATCTTAATCACCTCCAAAGTTACCGCTTATTATAATAGTTAGATTATACAAAATATTCAGTATTCAATCAAAGCAAATTAGCATTTCCTTACTATACGCCTAAATAGTTTACTTTTTCAAAATCAAAAAAGGATTGAGACACTATATAAAATGTCTCAATCCTTTTTACTGTGCGAGGTCGACAAAATCTTTTTAATTACATTAGATTTTTGTCGCTCTCCTACTACTAACTATATCTTATGCCCAACCACGGTAACGTGCTGCTTCAGCAGTACGTTTAATACCAACAATGTAGGCTGCTAATCTCATATCAATTTTTCTATTTTGTGCTAATTCGTAAATCGTATCAAACGCATCTACTAATTTTTCACGTAATTTTTCGTTTACTTCTTCTTCTGACCAATAATAACCTTGGTTATTTTGTACCCATTCGAAGTAAGAAACAGTTACGCCACCCGCACTTGCTAATACGTCTGGTACTAATAAAATGCCACGTTCAGTTAAAATACGTGTTGCAGCAGGTGTTGTTGGTCCATTAGCGGCTTCAACTACGATATCTGCTTTAATTTCATGTGCATTATCTTCAGTGATTTGGTTAGAAATCGCTGCTGGTACTAAGATATCACAATCTAATTCGAATAATTCTTTATTAGAAATTGTTTCATCAAATAAGTTTGTTACCGTACCGAAGCTATCACGACGATCTAATAAGTAATCGATATCTAAACCTTCTGGATCATGTAATGCGCCATATGCATCAGAAATACCAACTACTTTTGCACCCATATCGTATAAGAATTTAGCAAGGAAACTACCTGCGTTACCAAAGCCTTGGATAACTACACGAGAACCTTTAATTTCTTTACCTCTACGTTTAGCGGCTTGTTCAATTGCGATAACTACACCTAGCGCAGTTGAACGGTCACGTCCTTGTGAACCACCTAATACGATTGGCTTACCTGTAATAAAGCCTGGTGAGTTAAATTTATCTAATGCACTATATTCGTCCATCATCCAAGCCATAATTTGAGAGTTTGTAAATACATCTGGTGCTGGAATATCTTTAGTTGGCCCTACGAATTGAGAAATTGCACGCACGTAGCCACGTGATAAACGTTCTACTTCATGAATACTCATTTGACGTGGGTCACATACGATACCACCTTTACCACCACCGTATGGTAAGTTAACGATACCGCATTTTAAAGTCATCCACATAGATAATGCTTTAACTTCTTCTTCATCTACTTCTGGATGGAAACGAACCCCACCCTTAGTAGGACCTACTGCATCGTTATGTTGTGCACGATAGCCAGTAAATGTTTTAACTGTTCCGTCATCCATACGCACTGGGATGCGAACTTGTAAGAATCTTAATGGTTCTTTGATTAAATCATACATACCATCGTCAAATCCCAATTTGTGTAATGCTTCTTTAATAATACTTTGTGTAGAAGTCACTAAATTATTATTCTCAGTCATGATCACTTTCGCCTCTTTTTTAACAAATGATTTCGCTTTCATACATATTGTAACACATGTCTTTGCTTTTTAAAGGGTTTTCAAAATGAATGTTACAACTTTTTGAACTTATTCAAATACGCTTCTAATTCTGTCTAATGCATCGTCTAATTCTTCTTTAGAAATAACTAAAGGAGGTGCAAAACGAATCACTGTATCGTGTGTTTCTTTACATAATAAGCCTTTTTCTTTTAAAGCTTCACAGAATGGTCTTGCACTTTCATGTAATTCCACACCAATAAAGAGACCGCGACCACGAACTTCTTTAATTGCTGGGTGATTAATTTTTTGTAATTCAGATTTAAAGTATTCACCTAGTTCTTGTGAACGTCCTGGTAAATCTTCATCGATAATAACATCTAATGCAGCGATTGATACTGCGCATGCTAATGGGTTACCACCAAATGTTGAACCATGTGAGCCTGGTGTGAAGACATCTAACACTTCATTATCGGCTAAGACTACTGAAATTGGTAAAACGCCTCCGCCGAGTGCTTTTCCTAAAATATAAACATCTGGTTTAACATTATCCCAATCAGTTGCAAATAATTTACCTGAACGGCCTAAACCAGCTTGAATTTCATCGGCAATAAATAGTACATTATGTTCGTCACATAGCTCTCTAATAGTTTTTAAATAACCTTCTGGTGGAATATTGATGCCTGCTTCACCTTGAATAGGCTCTACTAAGATAGCTGCTGTGTTTTCATTAATAGCTTCTTTTAATTGATCTACATCTCCGAAGTCAACTTTACGGAAACCATCAAGTAATGGGCCATAGCCACGTTGATACTCCGCTTCAGATGATAATGACACGGGCGCCATTGTACGTCCATGGAAGTTACCATTTAAAGCAATAATTTCAGCTTTATTTGGTTCAAGACCTTTGACATCATATGCCCAACGACGTGCAGCTTTTAATGCAGTTTCTACCGCTTCAGCTCCCGTATTCATTGGTAATGCTTTGTCTTTACCTGCTAATTTACAGATTTTTTCATACCATTCACCTAAGTTATCACTGTGGAATGCCGTGATACTAATGTAACTTTATCCGCTTGATCTTTTAACGCTTGGATAATTTTAGGATGACGGTGACCTTGGTTTACTGCTGAATATGCTGATAACATATCCATATATTTATTACCTTCTGGATCAGTTACCCAAATACCTTCTGCTTCTGCTACCACGATTGGTAGAGGTACATAGTTACGTGCTCCATAATGGTTTGTTAATTCAATGATTTGTTCTGACTTAGTCATAATATCTCCCCTTTGCTTAAAATTATATTAAAACTAGTGGCCATACGTTATCGGCTTTCGATGACTTATATATCTAAATGAAAGCCCTTACAGATATAATGACACATTACGCTAATATTTTACAAGTGAAAATAATAAAAATTTTCCGATAATTAAAAGAGCTGAAAGTTCTCCGTTTGAAAGCTATTTAATTTTTTAATTAAAAAACCCGCCACTCTAACTTATTCCTTAATGAACACCGTCTTAATTATCTTATCGATAATTGTAGCTATTTCTTGAGAAGATTCTATTCTTCCCCGTTGTACCCAATCTTGAATTACGCTAAATATCGCATTACTGAGGAATATAAGCATAAAATATTTTTCTTTATTCGTAAGTAAATTCGTATCAAGAATTGGGATTAATTGTACTTCAATATTAGCTTGTAAGTTCTTTTTAATTGCATTATGGGTTATAAATGCACCTACATCTCCAAGTAATAATAGTAAAAGTTCTGCTTCTTCTTGCCAAAAATTTAATATTTTCTCAAAAAATTGTAGTCGTTTCTCTATATTTCCTTTAAGCATTACTTTTTTGCCGAGTCGCATTTTTTCTTTTTGATATTGATATAAGAAATCGTCTTTATCTTTATAATGTTTATAGAACGTCCCCCTACTAACCCCACTTGCAGCACAAATTTCTTTTACATTTATATCTGCATATGACTTTTCTTTTAAGAGATTAATCATCCCATTTTCAATTTTCTTATATGTATTATATATACGTTTATCTATCACAAATTCATACTCGTTCATCTTTACACCCCTTTATAATTTTATTAAACATTCATACGGTTTGTGTCAATTTTTATTAAGTTCGTTTAAATTCTTTTCGAAAAATGATTTATATTGAATATACAGTAATTGAACACACTGTCAAATAAGGAGGTTAAAACATGGTTAATGTTGTAGCTAATTTAACAGATGCTATAAAAACTTATGATAAACATACAGTACTAAACAAAATTAATCTTGAAATTTATGAAGGAGAACTTTTAGGGCTAATTGGTCCAAGTGGCTCTGGTAAAACAACTACGATTAAATGTCTATTAGGAATGGAAAAATTAAATTCTGGTAACACTCAAGTATTTGATCAAAACATGCCTAATCGTAAAGTTCTAAACCGCATTGGTTATATGGGACAAACAGATGCATTATATGAATCACTGACTGCTAAAGAGAACCTTTTATTTTTTGGAAAATTAGCTGGACTAAAAAAAGACCACTTAACACGTAGTATTGAATCATGTATTAAGGTGGTTAATTTAGAAAATGCACTAGATAAAAAAGTTGCTTCATTTTCAGGAGGGATGAAACGACGATTATCTTTAGCAATCACCTTGATTTCAAATCCTGATTTAATCATCTTAGATGAACCTACAGTTGGTATTGATCCAAAACTGCGTAAACAAGTCTGGGGACAATTGAAGTCACTTACAAATGAAGGCAAAAGCGTGATAGTAACGACACATGTTATGGACGAAGCGGAACGTTGCGACAGAGTCGGCCTTATTGTAAATGGTCAATTATTCACAATCGGTACTCCAAAGGAACTTAAACAAAAATTTAATGTAGACACAATAGAAGAAGTATTTATAAAAGTTGAGGAGGTTAAACATTAATGAAAGTCCTTGCTATTGTAAAACGTGTAATTACTGAATTATTACGTGATAAAAGAACGCTAGCACTTATGTTTCTCGCACCGCTCTTAGTCTTAACGCTCATGCATTTTATATTTAACGGAAATGAAGATAATGATTTAAAAATTGGTATCTCAGATTCAATTTCTTCAGATATTATCGAAAATATTAATCAAGATCATATTGTATTGTCACATTACAAGTCACACAATCATATTAAATCTAAAATAGAGCATAATGATTTGGATGCTTTTGTATACCAACAAGATCAAAAACTTTATGTTACTTATACAAATGAAGACCCTAGTAAATCTAGTGCGATAAAACAAATGCTTGCCCAAAGTATTCAAAAAAATAAAATGACTGATATTAAAAAAGTAATTGAAAAAATGCCTCAAGCAGCACAAAACAATAAGAATGAGACGCTCACTTTAGATAATCATTATTTATATGGAGATGCTGATAGTACTTACTTTGATAAAATGTTCCCTATATTAATGGGCTTTTTCGTATTCTTATTTGTATTCTTAGTATCAGGAATCGCTTTACTTAGAGAGCGGACAAGTGGCACACTAGAACGTTTGTTATCTACATCAATTAGACGTAGTGAAATTGTGTTTGGCTATTTAATTGGATATGTCTTATTCGCAATTATCCAAACACTTATTATCGTTCTATTTTCAATTTATTTATTAAACGTTAACTTAGCAGGTAGTCTATGGTATGTATTATTGATTAATATACTATTAGCAATTATTGCACTTGTGATGGGAATATTTATTTCTACATTTGCTAATTCAGAATTTCAAATGGTTCAATTTATACCTATTGTGGCCATCCCACAAGTCTTTTTCTCAGGTATATTCCCATTAGATAATATGGCTTCTTGGTTAAGTAATATTGGTTACCTCTTCCCAGTTCGTTATGCCGGAAATGCATTGACCAATATAACGATAAAAGGTCAAGGTTGGACTCATATATTCATCGATATACTCATCCTTTTAGTCTTTATTGTAGTATTTATAATATTAAATATTATTGGCTTAAAACGATATCGCAAAGTTTAAGTTAGTATCATAAAATCTATTAAGATGAGTTAAAGATTATGGGATTAATATAAAAGTTTTTATTGGTAGGGAAATTGAGTTGTTATTTATTAATTTTCGTTCTTAAGCAACCACGTTAATTTAGTTTAGTGATATTTATTAAATTATATGTATATAACGTAGTATTGTTGGCGAGACTCCTGAGGGAGTAGGATGAGCGTCGAGACCGCGGTTCGACCCATCCCCCTCCTACGATTAGTCAAGGCTTTATATTTATAATAAGCATTACTTAACTAAACCGTTCAATTTTAATTTTTTGAATAAGGTGTTACACTGTATTTGATTATACGGTTGGCTAATGTGGCGACATTTGATAATCGTATAATTTTTGATTCATTACTAAATAATGAATCGTTTTTAATAGTCGATTGATGCATGCGACTACGGCAGTCTTATGAGGCTTCTCATTGGGTTGCTTTCTTAATTTATAATAATAATCCACCACATAATTCTCATAATAGTGTTGTCCCCGAATAATGTTCATGACTACCCAGTAGAACAGTCGCCGTGCTTTTTTATTACCTCGCTTATTAATAGTATCCCTGTAATACGTTGCACCAGATTGGTAACGTTTAACGTCAATACCTACATAAGCGTTCATTTGTTTATGTGATTTGAACTTTGTCATATCACCTAATTCTCCAATTATCATATCTGCAGTTAACTCACCAATGCCTGGAATGGATTTAATCGCTTTGAAACAATCAAGTTGTTTAGCTAATTGAACCATG